>NZ_JANHJR010000003.1:600000-900000 GCF_024495425.1 Haloarchaeobius litoreus
GCGCGGCAACGCGTTTCTCTGATGAGCCCTCTATGACCGATACGCATCTACACCGAACCGCCGTTTCAGCGGTGAGCGTCTCGGTCTGAGAGGGCCTCAACAGCGCTAGAAATCACGGTCGCTGCACCATACACGTCCTGCCCGCTCGATTCCCGAGCGCACCAGCAGCCAGTTTATTCGTCGGCACGACCGACTGATGACGACCGAAAAAGAGTGCATCGACGCACTGCGTGAAGCTGCTTCGAAACTGGGCGAATCACCCACCAAAGCGGCGTACGAGGAACTCGGATTACAACCCGCGTCCGGGACGATCATCAGGACGATGGGTGGCTGGAACGATGCGAAAGAGGCGGCCGGGTTGGAGACGTACTACGCTGGCCAGTTCGGTGGCGACGACGTCGAACCGAAACCCGACGACATCGAACTCCCCGAGGACGTGACGTGGGAGGAGCTGTCAGACAACCAGCGCTGGTACTACAAGAACCGACAGCAGGAGATCGAGAAGAAGGACCGACGACGCGCCGAACTGCGGTCCTGGCTCCACGAGTACAAACTACAGCAGTGTGCCTGCGTCCGCTGTGGCGAAGGCGACCCAGCCTGCCTCGACTTCCATCACACCGGCGAGAAGGAGATGGGCATCGCTGAGATGGTCATGTACGGATACAGCCGAGAATCGATACTGGAGGAGATAGAGCGTTGTGAAGTGCTCTGTGCGAACTGCCACCGGAAAGAGCACTACGTGGAACCCTAACGCGGCTTGTACATCAGATTCACACGACCCTATTGTCGGTTACGAACAACTATGCTGACCGAACCCTAGCACATCGAATCCCTCCGAACGACAGTCACATAACTCGGTCGCTCACCGATGGAAACAGCGGGCATGAATATGGCAGCAGTAGAGATATATCACCACCCTTCGCCGGAACACATGCTGTGTATCTCTACACACCGGATCAGATAGACCGGGAGCGCGCACATCACCAGGCGGTCATCCAGGGGTCCGAGGATGTCGACGTCAAGCGCATCGGCAACCTCGGAGAGCTGGCGTTCGAGCAGTTCTGCCGTGAGTACCTCCCCGTCGAGATGTGGGAGTGGAAGAACGAGGAAGCCCTCCGTCGCTGCAACCCCGAGAGTTTCTCCGGCTACGACTTCGAGGTGTTCGGCTACGAGATCGACGTGAAGACCTCGCGGGACGTCTCCGCGTTCCGACCAGCGAACATGCTCGAGAACGACCCGGACGACGACATCGTCGTCATGGTCTGGCACCGAGACAACGAGGACGGGCTCATCCTCCTGGGCTGGGAGCGAACCGAGACCCTGAAATCGAAGGTCGAAACCCAGGAGGAGTACTCCGGTGAAGAACCCGAGAAGCTCGCACACCTCTCCGCGAGACCCATGAACGAGCTGCACGACCTCGGGCCGAACACCGCCCACCTCAACCAGAAACCCGAGAACCCGTTCTCGCCCGGCGACAGAGTCACCAAAGCCGGTGACGACGACGCATCCGTCGCGGTCGTCGTCGAAGTCCTCCCACCGGAGAAGAACACGACCGCGTTCGGACAGACGATGGACGGCGAAGCCGTCAACGTGGCGTTCCCCGAGATGCTTGACGACGGCCCCGGTGACTGGCGGACGATCCCACCCGCGAAGCTCGCCTCCTACTGCGACGACCAGAGCATCAGGCTCTACACCTACAAGCACACCAACCTCAAACACGCAGAACAGCCGTTCACTCCCGGCGATCACGTCATCAAACCGGATTACGACGACCCCGATCTCGCCGTCGTCGTCGAAACGAACGACGAGCACAAAAAGGACATCAGCGTCGCGTTCCTCCATCAGCTCGAGGACGTGGTCGACGACGACTTCTACCACCAGCCGAACGAGCTCTCCTCGTTCTGTGACGAGAACGGTGTCAGCGTGTACTCTTTCGCTTCCTCGGTGCTCGAGTTCGAACACCAGTACTGAGATAGTCGGCACGTGACGCGGGTTCTATAGGACGCTTCGGCACTGCGAGGTGCTTGATGACACGGACTTCTGTCGATACGTGATCTGTGTGAAGCCAGCTCAACGAGAATCCAGTCACGCTCCTATTCGGTCGGCTCGAAGTGTGCATGCCTGACTTCAGAGACAGCGGACAGCGTCCCTACACAGACACACGCCAGCCAGTTTGTCCGGTCACGAACGGGTGATGACGACCGAATCAGCCTGCATCGAAGCCCTCCAAACGGCTGCGCAACGCCTCGATGAATCCCCCACGAAAGCCGCCTACGAGGAGCTCGGACTGCGTCCAGCATCGGCCACCATCATGCGGACGATGGGTGGCTGGAACGACGCGAAAGAAGCTGCCGGACTCGACACACACCCCTCCTCCGGGACCCGCGTCGGCTCCAAGCCCGACGACCTCCCTGCCGACGTCGACGACGCCTGGGAGTCGCTTACCGTCGACCAGCGCTGGCACTACCGGAACCGGAAATGGAACACCGAACGGACGCTCGAACGACGTGCGTCGCTCCGTCGCTGGATCCACGAGATCAAACGCGAGAGTAACGGCTGTACGCGGTGTGACGTGTCCACTCCAATCTGTCTCGACTTCCATCATCGTGAGGGAGAGCAGAAGGAGATGGCTGTGAACAAGATGGTCCCCCACGGCTACTCGAGGGCGGATATCCGTGCCGAGATCGAGAAGTGCATCCTCCTCTGTGCGAACTGCCACGCTCGCGAACACACGGCCCGAATCGAATCCTCCAGCGAACAGAGAACGAAAGAGGACCGTCTCCGATCTTGGACTCGAACGTACAAGCGAGAGCGAGGATGTCGACAGTGTGAGGAGCGTGACCCGCGTTGCCTCCAGTTCCACCACGTCGCGGAGAAGACACTGGGCGTCGGAGCCATGATCGCGAACAGCTATCCCGAATCGGCGGTCCGGGACGAGGTGGAAAAGTGCGAGGTCCTCTGTGCGAACTGCCACCGTCGGGAGCACCTCGATGCGCCGACCGATGCAGGAGAAAGCGACAGGATTTAGTAACCCAGTCTCCTCCACTCGAGTGAAGTCCTGTGGTGTAGTGGCCAATCATGAAGCCTTCTGGGGGCTTCGACGGAGGTTCGAATCCTCCCAGGACTACTCCTTCCGACGGCCAATTTCTTCGAGCGGTGCGTATCGTTCTCGGGTGTTCCGCGGAATCTCTCCCAACTCCGAACCGTCACCTCAGTCTGTTCCGGAGGTTCTTCACCGTGAACATCCTGGTCAGCCCAGGTGTGTCGATCCTGAACTGGTGTGGGGGAGTGGTCTTCGAGTACGTCTTCTCGACACGGGGGTCGCCTTCGGGTGGGTCGTTCAGCGCAGCCAGCACTTTGTGGCCATCGGGCTGGCTCGTGACGACCCAGATTGCTTCGTCGACGTCGGCGTCGGCGATCTTGTCGTAGTCCTCCGGGACGGCGCGGATGAGGTCGTGATTGACTCGTTCGGCTTCGACTGCGACGATGATGTCTCCGTCGTCGTCGACGCCGGCGAGGTCGAGCCGGCGTTTCTCGTCGATGTCGTGGTACGGAACGGTCTCCGTGACCCGCGAGTCGGGGTTCGCAACGTACTCCTGTTCGAGGTAGCGTCGTGCAATCTCGACGGCGAGCACGTGGAGGGAGGACTCTTCGAGGTCGCCGGCGCCGTGGCCGTAGTCGATGCCCTGACGGTAGCTCTCGCCGATGACCTTCCGACCCTCGGGTGAGACGGTGTAGAGCCTGTGCGGGTGGTCTGTATCGTGCCGGACCAGGTCTTCGTCGATGAGGTCCTGCACTGCGCCGTTGTCGATGCCGACGTACTCCGTGAGTCGGATCATCGAGTCGTTGAGCAGGTCGTACTCCAGCGGGTCGTACCGTAACTGCTGTGCGTTGTAGACGGCCTGCATGAACAGCAGCTGTTCGATACTCCAGTCGGCGTCTGTGAGCTCTTCGGCGGTGAGTTTCAGGTTGAGGTTGCAGACGGGGATGTCGTCCCTGTCAGTGTCGTCGAGTGACGAGCAACACTCGATGGCGCGTTTCATCCCCTTGATGTCGGGGTCGTAGCGGTTCTCGCACTCTGTACAGTTGAGGGCGTGGGTCGAATCGTCGTACGTGACGGTCGAGGGCATGCGCTTCGTGTGGGGGAGCGCGGAGTCGGTACGGGGGCTGGTGTCGGCTGGTTGTGGGTCCGGTTCGGGGTCAGTGATCGGTTCGACCGTGGTACTGGGCGAGTCCAGCACGAGGCCAGCGGACTCGAGCGTTCGTTCGTGGACGTCGAGCTTTGCGTCCTGGAACTTCCACTCCTCTCTCCGGGATGGATTGTGGCCGTGGGCCGGATGGCCTGCGGGCGGAGCGACGGACTCGACGGTGAACGGCCGTGGTTCCGGTTGACCGTATGCGGCTGGGAGTTTCACCATCCACTGGCCGCGCTGGAGTGCACGGAGGCGGTTTCCCACGTCTCTGGCGTCCATGTCGTCCGTGGCTAATCGAGCGGCGAGCTCTCTGTCGCGGGGCACGTTGCCCGTGACGACCGTCGAGACGTTGTTCAGGATCTCGTCGTAGGTTCGTCTGTCCTCCTTGAGCTGGGCGGGGAACTGCATGGCGAGCGTGACCGAGCAGCCGAAGCTGCGTGCTTGCGCGAGTAACTCTTGCAGGAGGTCGGAGTCGGCGACGCTGGCGGCCTCCTCGATGTAGAGGTTCGCGAGTTGCGGGTCGCCGTTGGACCGGCGCAGGCGGCGTCTCAGCGCCGTCCAGAGGTTCGACAGCATCACGAGCGTAAGCACGCGCTGTGCAGCCGGCCGGAGCGAGCCCGTGTCGAGGATGATGACGACGTTCTCGTCGAGGTAGTCGACAAGGTCGAAGTGTGGGTCGTCGCCTTCTGGCACGTGGTCGAAGATCGCGGCGAGTCGTTGGTCGATGGGGATCTTCTCGATGCGGTTCGCAACCCCCTGCATGATCTCGTCGAACGACCGTGCGCGGTTCGCCGTGACTCCCGCAAGCATCCGTTCGAGGTCCGGGTCAGAGACCGCCGGTGCAGTCTGTCCTTCGTGGAGCTGGCGGACCGCTGCGTGTAGCTCTCGATGTGAGAAGGCGTCGGAGCCGTTCACTGGGTCGTAGAGCGCCTTCACCATGTAGCGAATCACGTCCGGTGAGCGAACGGCGCGTTCGAACCGCTCCGTACCCATGACCTGCCCCAGAATCTCGAGGTAGTGGTCGACGCTGTCCTCGACCGCGGTCTCACCAGACGAGAGTTACATCGACGCTACCCTTCGAATCGGATTCGCAAGAGCGCTCTCGAGCGCGGAAGTCCACTCCATCAGTTCGCCGAAGACGAGGACTATTTGGACTGGTTCGCCCTTCCCGGGAAGTTCACCACTATTGACGATATCTGAAGGAGATTTAACGTAGTAAATGGTACCAGTATCCATGCATCGACGAAAAGCCCTCCAGCTACTCTGTGGGACAGCAATTCTACCTGCTGCCGGCTGTCTCTCCAGCAGTGCTGACCCAGAAAGTACGACAACGGCCGGCTCGAATCACGGTGTGGTCGAATCAGTCGGTATGATTAACGAAGACACGGACGAACACGTCGCAACGATCACCGTTGAACGCAACGAAGAAACTATCCTGCACACGGAGGCAACCCTCGCAGCGACGGGGAACAATATGGACAGCCGATTCTACTACAACGAGTTCCCGTCGGAACCAGCGGCGTATCGGCTCGAAATCGTCCTAGAAAACGGCAGCAGTCAAAGCCTCTCACCACGGTTCACTGCTTCAGAGTGCCCGAAGAATTATAATTCGTTCATCAGGGAAGGCGGGCGCCTGTCTTCGTTCTATTCGGAAGCGAACTGCTAGTCAGATCGCTGACTACGCCCATTTTCCGACGCTGGACGAACGCACCTGCACTCGGGTTGCTCCACTACAGAAATTCAATCGCGTCGAGAGCCTGGGGGACAGCTGTGCGACCGACGGTCCGTTCGGGGTGGACTCCTCGGGTTGCGCGCGCTCCGGCCGTGCAGACCGTTCCTGCCGGGCCCGGGCTTTCGCGTTTCCGTTGCGTCTCCGACGGACGGGACACGGTCCTGGGCCGGGTCGGGCCGAGTGCAGCCGCCCGATACCGGACGCACCCGAGAGCGGGCCTGCGAGCACTCGGCCCGCGACCGGGTCCGACCGGGACCGGACCGGCTGCATCTTCGCCTGCGAGCGCCGACGCTCGAACCCGCTCTCGCGTCGACGCTCGCTGCGGCCTTGTGCGAGGCCGTCCACCGACGTAAACCGTGCTGCTTGCCGTCTCTGTCCCGCCTTGCGTTGCGTCTGGCGACGGACGCGGCGATACAGACCCGCGGGTCAGCAGGATTACGTCGGTGAGCGCGCGCGCACCGCGAGCTTCCACCCCTCACTGGTCTGTCTGGGAGTGTCGCCGGCGTCGCGGCGCGCCAGTACTACACCGAAGGCGCGCCGCGACCGCCTCGGGGACAACGTCCCTGGGAGGACGATGTGACGAAAGCCACGGCTGGAGAGTCGTGATGTCGGAAGAAGACGCCGAGTGAGCGCCTTCAGCGGTACCTAGCAAGATACCAATGTCTAGTAGAAACACGATCCGTGATGAAGGTTCGGACGCACAGACGACTCAACAGCTGACCATCGGGGAGGCCATCGATGACGAAAGCGGGCTGCTAGCGGAAGCGGAATGTGGGGAGCACGACCCAGAGCTGCGACCCACGGTGGAACTCGAGAAGCAAGGTCGAATCGACTACGACTGGAGCCGGAAAGCCGGGCTGGACCATCCCTACGGAACGACGCTCGAAGCGGAGGAACGGCGGCTGGGTGAGGAACGAGAGTTAGACCGGTATCGAGACCGTGCGCTGGCGGCTGATAGGGCGGGCCTCGACCGAGAGCGGTCATGCAGGGTGCAGACGGAGTGGGAATCGAGCGGGCGCGTCCGTGACTTCAGAGAACGGGGCGTCCTCGGGAGCGGCGGCGACCCCGACGTCGATCCTCGTGAACGACTCGACGCGGAGACCCTGGGCGGGGTGAACCGATACGGCATGCATCTGGCGGAGCGCTTCCGTGGGCCCACTCGGGCAACCTACGCGAAGCAACTCGCGGAGAAGGTGGCATGCCAGAACATGGGGTTGACGGCAGCCGTTCTGAAGACGAACGAGGAGGTGGCGAAGGGCACGGACGCAATCCAGCCCATCGGGACCATCGCAGAGTGGATGGGCCATCCCAAGTACTCGATTCAGGCGAACGTCGAAGCCGAAATGACGACGCTCTACCAGCCAGCGGCGGTCAACCAACAACAGGTCGGCGTGCTCGAAGACGGCTCAGGAACGGCGAAGGTGACGATCTGGAAGCGCTCCCAGGTCGGGACGGTGCTCCGCGAGGGAGACCGGATTCGGCTCTTGAACTGTGAGGTCGGCTGGTACGGCGGCCAGCCGACGCTGGCATGCACGTCGGAATCGGAGGTTTCCGTGCTCGAACGCGGCGACGGTCCGAGCCCGCGAAACGGGACGGTGACCCACGCGAACTTCAGCGGCGGGTCGAGGCGACAGAAACTGGACGTGCTCAGGGGCTGAGCTCGGGAACGGTCGCTCGGCCACCAACGGCTCTCTTTTTTGCCATCGCTTCGCTGGTCAGGGGACGGGTCATCATCGAACCGGTTGGGACGGTCTTCGTCGCCCTGGCACCGCGTCCCCTCCTCCCCACCCACCGCTCCGTGCTCGCTCGCGAGACTCACTCCGTGCCTCCGTTCGTCTCACTCGCTGTGCGCACAGCCACGACCTTTCTCATTTGAAGTCAGATTGTATCTTCCTGAGGTGGATTGTGAGTAAGTGTGCGGGTCTATCAAGAACTGGGCAGCGGGTGTAGAATCTGTTCCCCCGAACTCGCTTGGAGGGTATCGCCAACGCATTAGACGAGTATACGACACACCATAGTGCGATGGAGGCGGATTAAACACTACTGTATCCCCCAGAACGTAGATCTAAACCAATCGACGCGTCCTCTACGCCCAAGAGAACTGGGGTACTAACTCTGAGGTCAGGTCAACAGAGCGAACGTGATTGGACGTGGCCGCTACTATCGTATCGGTGTTTCTCAGTCGACCTGTTCGATGTCGAGTAGCGGTTCATCACCAATTGAGACGTCCAACTCTGTGGTTTCTCTGTGGGTGAACCGATGACTATCTTCGGTCGATAATGACGAACCGCTGGCCTGTACCGTTTCACGTCCGAGCGTCACTTCGTCTGGCCCGTCGAGTGTCGCGTCGATAGAGACGTGAAGTTGAAACTCTCGATTAGTCGGCGCTGGAATTCCGAGTTCCTGGGGCTCGTCAGGAGTGCTGGTGAAGTCTGCGGAGAGGAACTCATCATCCCCGGACCGGAGCGTCAGTGATGTCTGTGCGTCGCTTCCCAACGAATTCGACACGGTGATTCGAACAAAACCTTCTTGTTTCATACTATTATCACTAATTGACTCGTTGTCTATATTCGATTCTGGAAAAACGGTAGAAACACTACCTAAACCAGTTAATACCGCCAAATTCGATAACACTGTTCTTCGCTCCATACATAGGAATAGTGGCGAAGTACTGAATATTTTATGCCTGAATCAGCGGGCTCTGAACGGCCCGAAGCTAACATCAAGATCGCGTTGGATTGCGAATGCTGCAGTGCCGAAGTCCACTGGTGTGTTATTGACAACCGTGCTCCCATTCACCATCCCAGCCACGACCGTGTGTGGGATGTTAATCGGGTAAATTCCAACCCAGGGACCACCCGAGTCACCTCCCTGCGCGACCTGTTCCCGTAGGACTTGGTCCTGCATCTGAATCGAGGAAGTCGACCCGTCTGGCGCCTGGCATTGAAGCGTGAAGTCGACCTCGGGGGCGTAAATCTCTGGGTTGGTGTCACACGTCGAACACCCATATTGAGACCAGGGGCTCGAGTTGACTGCGTCGGCGATCGAATCACGGGTATAGTATGCCCCAACTGGATAATCGTCGATGTGACCCTCGATCGTATTAGATATCCCATCTCGGTCACTGTTCTGACCGACTTCGATGGTCATCGCATCCAGGTTCGGGTCTGCATCGGCGACCGTCCCGAAGTCATCTCCCCATTGCTCTACGGTTGTACCTTCCTGATCCGACTCGTCGCAAGGTAGTGCAACGCCATGGCGACAGGTCAACATCCGGGGCTCGTCGCTGTTGTTATAGACCCGGCAAGTGGCGGTGTAATAGGAATCTGCCGGTACCATATCCTGTCTGTTCAGCGCAACCCCACCGGGTACCGTTTGGTACTCCTGCTGCCAGCAGTCTTTGAACTCGATCGGAATCTGATCGACAGCCTGAACACCGACACCGTGGCGTTCAGCAGCAATCTGGGCATCGTCTCTGGGACCCTCTGCGATCCCCATTACGACAGGTTTCCAGCGACCATCGACCTCATCGCCGTCAGGCACGATCGCCGTGATCGAACTTCCCTTGGTGTCTTTGAGGAGCTCACTCATCCGTTGCTTCTCACGACGGGCGGTCTGGAGCTGGTGATACCAGTCTTCGCTCACTCGCTTCGTCTCGATTGCCCGGTCCCGCTGTCGAATAGTCACGATTTCAGTCTTCCGTGAATCTCGAATCGAGCCGACAGCAGTGCCGGACCCTGCGACGAGTCCTATTCCAGTGACCGTCCCACTGGTGGCTTTCAGAATGTCACGTCGATTGGTTTCGATACCTGCTCCTTCGGTCTGTGCTTCGCCATCTTCTGGCTTGTACTCTGTCATAATTTGAGTACACTCAGAAATTTGTCGTAGTATATAATTTATACTTTTATTCTAGAAATCAACAATTTTATAGAGTGTAATAATTATACGAGAGCATTGGAGAGGCAACACATAAACAGTAAATGTGTATTAATGTACGCCCCTAACGAAAACAAATATTTCTCAAGCAACAATGCTAGAATTGCTATTATAGTTCTCTCTTTGCGTTCTTTTGATACTCCTGGGTATCTCGCTGGGTAAGCAAATCCAATACCGGCCGATCTGGACGCAACTAATCACACCAAGCGAACCGAGATTAGCGCAGCAATCAACGGGCAACGAACAGATTCGAATCTTCTGAGCCGACGGAATCATGGGTCGCCTGGAACGACCAGCTTCAGAGCTTCCAGCTGGCACCGATTCCGTCGACCTCGAACGTCCGTGGCAGCTTCCGACCTAATTTGTTCTGATGCTCGTTGGACCTTTCAGCGAACGAATCATCGCGTGTTGGGTAGGTTGAGCCCACGTTAACCCACAAACCCTGCGTGTAGGTTATATACTGGAGGCGTCAGCGACGCACAGCGGCAGCACACGACCAAGGTAGTGGGCTGATATTCTGGCATCCCTGAGAAAGCTGATTTATCACTCCCCTGTCGGGTGAGGGAGATTCGAAAATTCCCTCGGAGAACTTCGATGTCGTTCCAGAGAACGCAGACCGATAGCACAGACACTGACCGATCCGGGACGAGGGTCCAGTTCGACGACTCCGACACTCGTCGCGACGAGATGCACGATTCGCTCGAAGCGTGGGTCGAGCAGTTCGCCGAACTCTCGAACGAAGCGAGAGCAAGTACAGAACTCCAAAAGTGGCTGGACGTCCAGTCGCGGTTCCACGACTACTCGTACCGAAATACGCTCCTCATCAAGCACCAGTACCCCGAGGCGACGAAGGTCGCAGGCTACAACACCTGGCAGAACGAGTTCGACAGACACGTCACGGAGGGCGAGTCTGCGATCTGGATCTGGGCACCCATCATCGCGAAACGGTGCCCGGACTGCGGGAACTCGCAGTCCTACCACTCCAGTAGCGACTGTGAATACGACGAGACGCCACCCGAGGAGTGGGACAAAGGACTGGTCGGATTCAAGCCTGTCCCCGTGTTCGACGTCTCCCAGACCGAGGGCGAGCCACTCCCCGAACTCGATACGGCAGCGCGTGGGGACGGAGACGAACTCCTGGACGCCCTCCTCAGTGCTGCTCCCGAACTCGGCGTTCGCGTGAACCTCGTGTCTCCCGGGGACTGGGTCCATGGAGCCGCAGCGGGTGTCTGCACCGAGCGGAGCACGTACGACTGTTCACTGCTCATCGAGGTGCGTGAAGACGACAACGCGGCCCAGGTGGCGAGTGTCCTCGCGCACGAGTACGCACACGCCCTGCTCCACTTCGATGTCGACGAGGATGAACGCGAGAAGCGCGAGGTAGAAGCTGAAAGCACGGCGTACGTGGTTTCGCAGTACTTCGGACTCGACGCCTCCCGGAGCGCGCTGTACGTCGCCGCGTGGGACGGTGAGCCTGCCGAGGCTATCCAAGAACGGTTGGAGCGAATCGTGGCGACGGCTCGGGAGATAATCGACGCAGTCGAGCGAGACTGAGTGCGGACAGCCTGCCAGTTTATCGACCCCCGACGGGTGAGGGGTGTCGTCGAGGCGGCGATGTCCTTCAGAGGATTACAACAGATGCCAGTTAGCGACAGCTATCCGCGATCGTTCGACGAAGACGTCCCGCTCGACCAGCACACCAACCGGTGTCCGGAATGCGATGGCCGGCTCACGATCAACGCGACCGAACGCGCCTGCGAGGACTGCGGGCTCGTCGTTACCGGACAACGACTCGACCGCGGACCGGACTGGAGTTCGTTCGACGACGACACGCGCAGACGGGCAGGAGCGCCACTGACCGCAGCACGACACGACCGTGGGCTTTCGACGACGAGCGGCTACGGGAGCGACGGTAATGGGAATGGACTCTCCAACCGAAAGCGACGACAGCTCCACCGCCTCCGTCGCGAGCACTCCCGAGGGCGGTACGAGAGCAAAGCCGACCGGAATCTTATGTACGGCTTCACCGAGATTCGACGCATCACTGGCGCTCTCGGGCTCGGTGATTCAATCCGTGACCAGGCGTGCTCGCTGTTCCGAACCGCACAATCGGAGCGGCTACTGCGTGGGCGGTCAATCGAAGGTGTGGCTGCCGCGTGTGTCTACGCCGCGGCGCGGTGTAACGGCCTGCCCCGGACGCTCGACGAGATCGCCAGCGTCGCTCGTGTCGAACAAGAGCGAGTACAGAATTCGTACAAATCCCTCAACGTTGAGC
Source organism: Haloarchaeobius litoreus (assembly GCF_024495425.1). Lineage (NCBI taxonomy): Archaea > Methanobacteriati > Methanobacteriota > Halobacteria > Halobacteriales > Halorubellaceae > Haloarchaeobius > Haloarchaeobius litoreus. The sequence goes on from NZ_JANHJR010000003.1 coordinate 612,137, forward strand.
TCGGACTCCCAGCGCAGCCGATGACGCCCAGCGAGTTCGTTCCCCGACTCGCTTCGGACCTGGACGTTCCCGACAGGCTCCAACAGCGTGCGCTCGAACTCGCTCGCGAAGCCGAGCGTGCGGGTGTGACCAACGGCGTCCAGCCCTCCGGGTTCGCTGCGGCCTGTCTGTACAGAGCCGGGCTGCGGTCGAAGTGGCTGACGCAGCGCGAGGTCGCCGAGGCTGCAGGGACGTCGACCGCGACAGTGCGGAACCATCGTGACACCCTAGATGAGTTCGTTCGCTAATCGCCCAAGCACTCAGCAACGACGACGATGGCTATACGTGGAAGCTCGTGCCGCAGTCACGACAGGTTGCCCAGCCACCCTGCGAAACTTTCTGCTTCTCCCCACAGTCGGGACACTCACGCCAGACGGATCGGTTGTGATGACTCATCAGCCAGTCATAGGGGGTCCGGTTACTTCACTCACGATGACTGCCGACCCTCGTTTATGCTCACCTGAGGGGTGAGGTGAGAACAGATTCCTACCAACGAAACACATCCACTGCGGAGACTCGAGTTCACCAAACGCGTCCGTCGACGCGCCGAGTACGAAGCCTTCGAGTTCACACTCGTCCCCGACGGCGTGCTCGTGACCAACTGCAGCCACGCCGACATCGATTCAACCGGCTTCGACCGCGACCAGCCCAGCCGCCACTACGCCAATCGAACGAATTACCGCGTCCGAGCGCTGAAAGTCACCGCCCTCGTGGACGTCGAAACGCTGTACATCACCGACATCCACTCCACAACGAGCAAGAAACACGACGCGAAGATCGGCCCGCAGGTCGCCCGCCGAAACGCGGGCGACCTGCGGAGCCTCGCCGCCGACAGCGGCTACGACGCGAAAGCCTTCCGCGACGAACTCCGCGAACACGGCATCAGACCGCTAATCAAACACCGAATCATGAATCCACTCGATCACGCTCATAACGCCCGCATGGACGGTGATCGGTACTACCAGCGTTCGATGTCAGAAACCGTCTTCTCGCCGATCAAGCGCACGCTCGGCGCAGCCGTGCGTGCGCGAAGCTGGTGGCTGGAGTTCCGTGAAATGCTGCTCAAAGCCACCGTCTACAACCTCCGCCGGAGCGACCGATACCCGTGAAATCCAGCGCCGTATACCGAAACTACAGAGCCAGATATTTAATTTTGAGTGTTCATCCGCCGACGATTAGCTTAATCCGATTGGCACGCTGCGAGCCAACTCCGTCAACAGACGCGAGGTCAGCAGCGTCTGCGGCTTTCAGATCAGCTTTGCTCTCATAGCCCGCCGCTTGCAACGCTGCGGCAACTGATTCTGTCACTCCGTTAATTTCAGTCAAAGATCCCGTGCCGTCCTGATCGGATGCCTCCTGGTCGGGATCGCCATCTTCTGGGTCGTTCGTGGTCGATTCAATCAGAGACGGTGCGTCAGGGAACTTTCGCAACAGCGCCACCGCTCGCTCGTATTCGTCTATGGACTCTACAAGTATCGGTACTGGCTTTTCAGAACGGGGAGTTTTTGGAACCCGTAGTTCACGTGCCTCGTCTCTGTTCATGTCCGAGAGCAACGCCAGTAACTCAGCAACCGACGACGGAAGCGGCTCAGTCTCGACTGCTTCGAACTCTGTTACTGTATCCCCGTTCCCGTAGGCTGTTCGATACGCCGTCATGTCGATATCGTCCTGAGCAAAAAGGTGGGCTCCGTATCCAGTTTCTGGTGAATCATTGAGCTTGCCGCCCCACTGATCAAGGATTTGCTCGTGCCAGCGTACCATCGGTTCGTCCTCACCGAGCGTGGCGGCGATATTGTCGCCAAGGAGTTGAGTGTGGATCTCGTAGAGAGTCCCGAACAGTTCGTAATACTCCGCGAGTTGGCTTGGCGCAACCTCAGCATCCGATGTGGAGCCCGTCCCTTCGGTTAGTGCTTGGACGGCCCCATCTGTGGCGACGTCTGCGGCTTCACAAGCGTCTTCCCAGCTGTCGAAGACATCGTAGATGTAGCTATTACTGTAGACCGCGTGCGTTTCAAAATCACTGACTTTCGGGCGTCGTCCAACTGACTTAGCGACGGCTTGAATCTCCGCGATTACATCTTCTCGATAATCCATATCAGCAGCCTTCGTCGCCTGTTTCACCGAACCAAAGCGACGGCGATAGAACTGAGACGGGAACTGTCCGTGCTCGTCAACGTGGTGATTCGCTGGAACAAACCCAAGCTCGTTCCGGAGCCGTTCAAGCCCACTGAGCAAGGTGTCGTCGTCTGGGAGTGCCACACCGGCAGCGTCCCGGGCTGCAGCCCACGAATCAAAATATGTCTCGTACCGATGAGCATCATACGTCCCGTATTCATCAACTTCGGCTTTCGTCGGTGCTCGACCAAGCTCATCAGCAACGTCCAGAAGCGCGTCGAGCAGTCGTGATTCGATATTAACTGTCGACGCTCGGAGCGCTGCCTCCCAATTCCCGAAGACCTCTGTGGCTCCTTGGGGGTCAAAACCCTCGTGCTGGCGTGCCTCTTGATACGTCGGCACGCGGCCGAGAGACTCAACAACAGCCTCGATATCCCGCAGGAGTGTGTCCTCCTCCGAAACGGGTCCCGTTCCTTCTTCGCCACCTTCAACGCCACCGTCGCCACCATCTTCGGCCGTCTCTGTCAGGACGTCGGGAATGGGAAGGTTATCGACTGTAGCAGTGCGGGTAATCAACTCGGTAGTATTCGTTTTGGGGAGATCGTGGATGAGGGCCGTGACATCTGGCTCGGTGCCGACGCCAGCTGCGACCAGGGCGTCGTTCCAGCTATCAAAGAAGTTGTAGACGAACGACGAACTGTACCGCGAATACTCGTTGAATTCCTCGATTTTCGGTGGACGACCGACAGAGATGGCGACAGCACGAATCGCGTCGAGGACAGCCGATTCGTAATCTAATCCGGCAGTCGTGGCCGCATCGCGAACAGACTCGAATTCAGTGCGATACTGGCCAACAGGGTAGCGCCCGTGCTCGCTGACGTGACTGCTCGTCGGTGGGAACCCGAATTCTGCTTCAAGCCGCGTGAGTTCATCGAGTAGCGCCTGTCTGTCCGGGCTATCGATTCCAGCGGCAGCAAGTGCTCTATCATGATCATCGAAATAGAGAGTGTAGAGATTCTCGTCGGACTGGCTGTGCTCGTCAAGGTCACCGTGAGTGGGCGCTCTCCCAAGTTGCTTCTCGATCTCCTGAAGGTTGTCTACGAGCCACTCTTCCACTGGAAGGCTGGTCGCTGCAAGTGCAGCACCCCAGTCCCCAAACTCCTGGGAGTACGCCTGAGCTTGGAAGCTCCCGAGTTCGTGCATATCATCATATTTCGGAATACGTTCCAGTCTACTTGCAACCGCTTCAATATCATCAACCATCTGTTTCTTCCGACCAATCGTCTCTGTCGATGTCGCGGGCTTATCACTCCCATCCTCGTCTTCTGCGGTCGTGGAGTTCGATTCCAGCTCTGTGTCTTCGTCATCGTCAGGAGGGGAGGTAGTAGGCAACTCGTCAAGTGTGGCCGCAACCTCAGGGAGAGCAATCCCATGCTCGGAAGCCTGCTGGATGGCTTCCTGATAGCGACTGATTTTCTCAGTAGTGCCCATCGACGCATCGAGATCTTCTGCTTCGGTGAGTATGTCGTTAATACTGTCGAGGGCTTCGATTCGGGTTTCAATATCTGAGAGCCGTGCTTCGAGTGCTGTCACGTCGATGCCAGCGGTCTCCGAGTCTAAGGCCCAGCAGAGTTTGTGCTGGGCTCGAATCAGATTATCACGCGCAGCGTCTGGCTCCGTGACCGTGTCACCAACATCCGTCATCAGTGACTCGGCCTCTTTGACGACCTTCAGAGAGCGGTCAGTGGCTTGCTGAACGTCAATATACGCTGGCCCCAGACTGTCCGGAAAGGATCCAGTTGAGGCTGTTCCGATACCTGCATCGTGGTCTGTTCGCGGTCCGCTCGTACGTGAATTGTCTGTCATCGGTGCGTGATTGTGGGGCTATCGATCATGGACCTCTCCCTCGGGATTGGAGGCTGCGTACTAGTTTTCATTTATGAACTCGAGAGTTTGAGGACTCGCACACCCTCAGTTGGGTGTCTGACAGCAACGGTACATGGCATGACTGTTGTGGGGATCCAGAACTTCCCAGCTGTACTGGTGCGGCGGTAGATCACATCGTCGCCTACCGCAGAGACGAAGGCATCTGAGACCGCATCACCGTCCTGATTAGTCACACCGATTTTGAACTCACCGTCTTCTTGCGATTCCAGCGTAAGTGACAGTTGCTGTGGAGCTTCCGGACCATCATTTGCCTCAGTCTCATTCTCCTGGTCGGCACCCGGTGACTCAGTATTGGTGGAAGCTGGGTCGTCGGGCTCGGCGGGTTTACCAGGAGCGGATTGCGTGACGGACCAAGCTTGGAGGATTTCCTCGGACGAGTTATTTGGGTCTACAGACGTCAGGAGCGTGTCTAACTGCTCCCGCTGGATGTCTTGATCAGGCCAATCGTAGACTCCATCATCAGCGAGCGTTTTGATCCGGTCTGCGCCCGCAGTCAGTAACCGACTCAGCGCTGTCCAAACCTCATCTGCCGACGCTGTGAATCTGGGATGATTATCGAACTTCGCACCCAGCGAAAGGAATTCTTGGGCGGCTTCCAAGAGCGCTTGCCCGTCATCTGCTGGTGCCTGCGCCTCCGACGCTGTTGGCACTGCGACCAGATTCACGAACGTAGCATCTTTCTCGCCGTCTGGATTCCGGAGTATGCGACCGATCCGCTGAATCAATTGCTTGTTGACGTTCCCTGTGGACATATTGATGCCGACGTCGGCGTGTTGCATGTCCACACCTTCACCAATGAGATCTCCCGTGCCAATGAGAACGCCTGGTGTCTCAGGGTCGTCAAACTCATCGACAGTATCGCGCTGGACCGTACTACTGTCTGATCCGAAGATTGTGTACACTGGTATCGTGACATCCTCCCGCACCTTGAGTAATCGTGCGAGCTCCTCGATTTGCGCATTGTTGTTTGTAAGGACGACGACCTGGTGGCCAGCGTACCTCGCCACAGTGTCACACACGGTGCCGAGGCGTGGGAATTGGTTCCAGCGTTGCGTTCGGCGCGAGAACAACGTTGTAACTAAATCTTTGAACTCGTCATCAGTCTGCTTCAGCTCTTTTCCCTCTGTGGTGTGAGAGAACCGGCAGATGTCGTTGTGCGTTCGAAGCCGCTGATCCGATGTTGTTACAAGCGTGCCGGAGGTGAGGCGCTCTCGAAACGCACGGAATCGCTCATTTGCTTGCTGGGTGACTTCGACAAAGTCATCCGAGTCGTTCCCAGCTGGGACGTACTGAACTTCCCAGTCGAACATTGGGATGACACCGTTGGCCTGTGCATCCCGCACGGTGAACCGCTTGATTTCCGGGCCAATCGTGTCTTCAAGTCGCTCTCGGAGCTTCGAATCCACAGCCTCACCCTCGTCGACAGATCCTGAAAGTGCGAGCACTTCGCTCTCGAATGAGTCCAACAACTGCCCCCAACCAGAGCCGTTCGCATAGTGATGCGCCTCGTCGAGAATCACGAGATCGTACGCGATATGCTCTCGATTGATCAATGCCTGTGCCGTCCGAAAATGCACGATTCCCCACTCAAGTGTGATATCATCGCTTCCCTGTGTCCGGTCCCGGGGGATGTTGAGGTGACGGTCGAACTCGCGACGCCACTGCTCAAGAATCAGGTCGTTATGTGCGACGACTAAGACTTTAGCACGCGGCCCACCGTGTTGGACACTAGCCGTGTCGAGGTCATCATCAAGCGGATGGAGTGACCCATATCGAGTTGCAATTGCTGCAAGTCCAAGCACCGTCTTCCCGGTGGCAGTGGCCATGTTTGCATAGCCACGGCCCCCTGAATCAACCCAGTTCTCAAGGGCATCTCGTTGATGTTCCCAGAGAGGCGTCATCATCTGGGGTTCGTCCAGTTTCGCGAGCAACCCCGTATTGTACGCGTTCTCGAACTCCTCGACGATTTCCGCTGCCTGTTCTGCGATGGTGGGGTCCGAGAACAGTTGGACTAAGATATCAGCTGTGGACGTCAACTCGCCTCCAAGGTGGGGGTTGATTTGACTGTGAGCGCTTGTCAGCTGTTTTTCCAACACGGCGGTGATTGCACGCTGAACGTCTTCTAAACCGGTTTCGTCGTGTTCAATCTTGTAGTTCAATTGGTTCAAAAGAAAGACCAACTGACCCAGTTCGCGCGAGCTAATCCCGCTTTTTAATGTCGCAGGGAGGTCAGAATGATCGCCGACTGTCGCGAGCATTCCCTCCTCATAAAGAGGGCCAACTTCCTCCGGGAAATTATACCGATCGAGTTCAGTGTCCCCGATTCCGATGTTGGACTGTATGTCAATTGCAGTTTCGTCGAGGTACGATGGCCACGCGGACACTGGACGGGATTCCAGGAACTTGTTGCGAAGGGCTTCCTCTGGGCTGTCCCTGTTGTACGCCCGATCGTCCGCAATGTCGTTGATATTCGTCATTGCTATGGAACTGACAACGTTAGTATAAAACTAGTGAGAGCTACAGACGCATAATCCTATTCGCCATGCCAGCTTTCTCGGGCGGGTTCTAAGCGCCTCCATCACACTTTGGAAGATGGTTCAAGACATATAAATCGAAATGTAGGCTCTAAAGCCCAGAATATTCTCTCACGTCCAATCGATATCAGACGACGAAAAGCTGAAGCTTGCGGTCAGCTACCCTCCAAATCTGCACTGAGGTGTTTGTCGATCTCGTCACTGAGAGTTTCTAACGCCTCGGTCTCAGTGTCTTCCGGTTCCTCTGAGTCTCCAACAGTCGAATTCTGTCGCTTTGGCTCCCCCTCCAGAATCGAATCGACCACCACTTCCTCTTCCTCCCACTTTGACTGGCTTTTAATAGTATACTTTTGCTGTCGTCGCCAATCACCGTCGCGTTGTTGCCAAACGTAGATCATTACCTCGTTCGTCTCCCAATCCCCTTTCTCACTGATGTTCACGATGGCTTTCCACCACTCCTCAGTCTTGAACACCGTCTTCCCCGCCGCAACCGTATAATACTCACTCACAGGGAACTCGGAGTCTCTCGTTTCCAGATCCGGGTCCGCATCTGAACTCGGGGGCGAGTCCATTATGAGCGCATCAACCGTCTTGCTGTCCGAATGCCACGCCTCTGGCGTTTTAACGACGTACTTGTTTTTGCGATTCCACTCCTCATCATCGTGATGCCAGAGATAGATCGCGACTTCGCTATCGGCGGCGTCCTCGTAGCGATACTGGACGACGGCCTTCCACCATTCGTCGTTTTGGTATATTGTTTCGTGTTCAACGACGCTCAACGATTCGTGTACCGGCGGACGTGAGTCATTAGCAGTCATATATCTGGAATTTCCTTTGGTCGTTAGTATTCACAGGTCGTCGAACTCTGCCGCGATATCGTCCATAATTCCACCATCCTCACCGGTTGTGTCATCACTCTCAACAGTAGGGACGGTACCCGCTGTCGAACTGCGGTCGCCCTGCCTGGACGCATTATCGTCGTTGGCCTGAGTCCCCGCAGCAGGCGTCGTCCCTCCAGAAGTGGCTTCTCGGACGATGTCCAGAAGAAGACCCGCGAGCATCGGACCAACGCCGTCAACGTCGGTCAACACTGATTTCGACACTCCGGTCAGCTCTCCAACAGTCTCGAACCCAGCTCGTTCTAAATTCTTTGCTGTCGAATCACTGACCGCATCCAGCTCTCCCGCGTTCGAGCGGAACGTATGTGACTGAGTAATGAGAGATTCAGCTTCTGTCGACCCGGAGCCCTCTGTATCCGTGGACGATACTAAGGACGGTGATTCTAACGTCGTGGACGAGCGGTCAGTCTCTTTCGAATCTGATTCTCCGTCTTCAGTTGCTTCCGCAGTAGCGATTGAACTGGTGGCTCCCGGACTCTTTGTCCGTTCCGGTGAGTCAGCACCGGACTTGCTAGACAGATACGGCTTCTCAGGCGGGTTTGCGCTATTACCGCCACATTGTTTTTCGCCCGTTGTCTCCAGCTGTTCAGCTTCCTCTAACGTTGCCTCTATTGGCTCTCGGGCGACCTGTTTACCAGCGTCGTGTTGACGACGGTTTATATACTCTAGCAGGTCAAGAATCTTCTCCGATTCGTAATCCACCACGTTGAAACGTTCAACAACTGCCTCGACCTTCGCCTCAGCCGATTGAAACGCATCAACAGCGCTCTCGTAGTCCCCGGCCTCCGCATTCGACTTTCCAGCTGCCACATCCTCGTTCGCATCTCGAACTACGTTGATACCAGCCTTAACAACACCAGGCCGTGCCTTCGCAGTCAACCGGATATACCCAGACGGATCAGTTTCAATCATCCCGGGATACTGACTCCGTAGCACATCTACGAGCGACACCTCACTTGGAACGGCTGTAACTGCAATATTCGCTGGCGAAACCGGCACTCGCCCTGCAAGATAGAATAGGAACTCATTGTCCTCCACTGTCTGCAGATTAATCGGTTGGTTAAGCTCCAGAGACACTGTCATCGTATCTGACTGACCTGGGTGACTGTCAAGGCGAATGCTCTCCACACAATCACGGTGGGATCAACACGTCGCTGGTCACAACGCACATGTACTGGACACCCTCTTTGTTGACTATACATCTGAATCAGTCTCCATCATCTCATCGTCGAAGGCATCCACGATCTCACCAAGCTCACCACCGACCTCATCATCCTCCTGCTGTTTCGTTCGAATATAATTCAGAATCGCATCCGTCGGATCACCGGCAATATCACCGAACTCCTCCTCGGCAAAGTCCAAGCCGCCAGCAGCATACTGCGCGAGTACCTTCATTTGTGTCGACGTCTCCACGAGTGCAGCGGGATCGTTCTCCTCTTGGAACGCGAGCGAACTCATAATCACGCGATACAGATCATTCGAGAACACGTTCTGGAGACCAATCTCTCCCACAGTCCCGGCATCACGATCGCCACGGTAGTTATTTCGGTTGATTCGGTCTTCGCGGTAGCCAACGACAGCGAGAAAGATCAAGAAGTCATACGAACTGTTGAACACGCCATACTCGTCGACGACCTGCGTGTAGAGGTCCGATTTCCGGTAACGGATAATTGGCTTCCCCATGATCAGTCACCCCTGAGAACGGGCGCATCGGTTTGAATTTTTGTCTGTGGATATTTGCCGTCTTGTTTACCCGGGTCGAAATCGAGCCAGTACTGCTGACCGATGATCGGTTCCATCTCTTCTTGAACTGGACCTTCCCACTGCGAGTCAGTGGCAAAGACGATAACCTGATTCGCGAGTGTTGGAATCACCCGACTAACCTCTCGACGATGGTCCTTGTCGAGGGCGCCGAACGGTGAGTCCATTACGATTGGATAGATTCCACCTTGGAAGTACTCAGATTCAGATTCAGATTCATACCGATTCCGGGCGATATCGACGAGACTACCGATGAATGCTAAACTCGCAATCTGCCGTTCTCCTGTAGATTTATCAACTTCTACTCGCTCCTCACCAACTTCCTGTGAAATTTTGAGCTCAAATTCTTCCGTCACTTCGGCGATGAGGTCCTTGCTCGCAATCTCACTGAACGTCTCTTGGATATTCTGGTTTGCCCATTTACGGACCTTGTCCTTGAGGTCGGTGAACGAACCATCGAGCTGATCACGAACCTCTTCAGCTGCTTTCTGGCGCTGCTTCGCAACTCGTGCCTCCGCTCGCTCATCTTCCTGTTCGTCGATTTCTCTTTCAAGCGAGTTGACGCGCTCATTACGCTGTTCGGTTTTTTCGTCGATTCGACCAATCTCAGAAATAAGTTCGTCCCGCTCGTCCTTCTTCGCTTGGAGTTCCACCTCTAGGTCACCAATTGAAAGTCCAGATTCCGTCGTGACTTCAGAGTCTTGCAATTCCGAGCTGATATCGTCAACCTTCTCGACCCACCCATCGATATCGTCGTGTAACTCCTTTCGTTCCTCGATTCGCTCATCGATTTTATCGAAAAACGAGTTCTCGATCTCGGATACGTGATTCAAGTTACCAATCGTTCGAAGGGCACTCTGCTCGACACCGTCAGCAACCGTATCGCCTTGCATTGCCTGCACTTGCTTGTAGTGCTCAGTTCCCCTCTCAAGCGCCCGCCCGCAAATGCATTGCTCCGCTTCGAGAAGTGAGTCAATGAATGAATTACTGAGTTCGGATGGAATCACGCCCTCCTCCCGCATTGCATCCAGTTCTTCAGCCGTATCCCGGATCAACGGCATCGCAAGCGGCACGAAGCCATGATTGCTTATCTCCTCACGTATCTCGGCGTTCAGCTGTTCGACATCTTCCTCAAGATCATCGATCGTCTCTTGGTACTGTTTCCGCTGTTGTTGTAATCGAGCACTGTCGTCGAATGCCTCTAGACGCTGTTCGAGATCTTGAATCTCTTGCTCCACTCGAGATTTTGCGCGCTGGGTATCCTCTCGTGACCGTTTCAGTTCCTCCACCTCCTCTTCGACCGTCTGCTTCTCCTCGATTAACGCAGAGAGTTCCTCACTCGCGTTCTCGCTTACTTCCGACTCAAAACGTCCAGCAACCGTATCGAGATGACGAGTCGCACGTTCGAGGATGGTGAGCCCCATAATATTCTCGATTGCCTCTTGGATGCGGTCCTGATTGTCTATGCCTGCGAGCTCGTCAATATCCTCGCCATCAAAGAAGAACAAGCCGCTGAGTCGCTCGGGAATAACCTGATCAAGCGTATTTTCTGGATTTCCACGCGGTTGCCATTGGTCTCCTCGCTTCAGTTTCACATCAAGATCCATATCGTCGACTTCACCATCGAAGTCGCCACTTGACTGTTTCTTGTAGACCGCGGTTCGGCATGCGTCATACTCGGTGCCTTCATGTTCAAACCGTAGACGCACCGATACCGTAACGCTCTCACCCACTTCTGCGTCTGCCATTGCGCCCTCGCTCGCCAACCGTTCTGGTCGAGTGTCGAAATCAACCTTGTCATAGAACAACCAGGTAAAGGCGTTCAACAACGTGGTCTTTCCAGAACCGTTCGAGCCATGCACGACCGTAATATTGCTCTCGTTTCCTCGAGCGAAGGTGATACTCTCGTCTCGGAACTGTCGAAAGTTCTCTAACTTGATTTCAATTAACTCCATTAGTTAATCTCTTCGCGAATAATCTCCTCGATCTCGTCGTTGATACCTCTCGCGAGGTCAAGGTGAAGTTTGTCTTTCTCAGCCTGCAGCACGCGTTCGCGGATTGTCCGAATTTTCTCTGTGGTGACTGTAACATCTGTTTCCGCAAGTGACTCTGCCATCGATTAAATCAGTCCGTTGGGGATTTATAAATCACAATAACACCTCAATCTTCCGGCCCCAGTAAGGGCTGTGATTTCACGAGGTGAGGAGTTCGTACCGACGCTTTACCGACTGGAGAGTGCGATTCGAGGTCGGAATCCCTCGAACGTCAGCGTCTGGATGATTTCGTGCACACTCAGCGAACATCGACACGCGATCTAGCTCGTTCTCAATTAATTTCCGCTCAGCAGCGTACTCTTCGTCGGTTAGCATCTCCGGGTGCTGACCCGTATCTGGAATCGTGATGAAGTCGTGGATTACTGCAAACTGTTTCCCTTCGTCTTGGCGCAGAATCCTCCCACGGCGCTGTACATACTGCCTCGGATTCGACGTACTCGCCAAAATATACGCCGTCCGTGTCGCTGGGATATCGACCCCTTCATCGAGACACCGAATAGAGGTGAGCACGTCGATTTCTCCCCGTTCAAAATCCGTGAGCAACGCTTCGCGTTTGGCTTGGTTCTCACGGGCGGTGAACCGATCAACGGTTAGATCACATACGTCGCGAAGCATCTTCGTCGTCTCGTCGACATGACGTTCACCGTCTTCATCAACACCGAGAGAGCCATCACTACAGTACACCAGCGTATGCTCTGGATTATCAACCTTGGCGAAGAGATCGACAAGGAGGTCCAGCTTTTGTCGGGCAGTACCGATGAGACGAGCACGTTTGAATAATGCCGTTTGTAACGCTGGGTTGTCCTCGAGTACTGCATCTGCCCCACCGGCCTTCCCCATGAGCCGGCCAATCTTCCGCGTGAGCCGCATATACTCTTCCATCTCATCGGCCTCCAGTTCCACGATATGCGGGATGTAGTAGTACTCGTAGAGTGCCCCACCGTCGATTGCATTTTTGAGTCCGTAGTCGAAGACGGTCCCACCGAAATACGAATTCAGGACTCTCGTGCCGTCTTCGTCGTACCATCGCTCCGGCGTTGCGGACAGCCCAAGTCGGAACCGAAACTCGTCCAGTAATCCCTTTTGCGCGTCTGTTGCCCCCATATGATGGACTTCGTCAGCGATTAACATCGACTGCCCCACGCTTCGCTTCAATGTTTGCTGCGTCGCCGCTCCCGAGAGTGTTCGATGGGTGGTCACAACGACGGCAATATCGCGGACCGCGTTGTTGAGCTCAAGTAACTCTCGCTCCAGTCGTGGTTGCCAGTTCCGGCGGGATTGATATGCGAGTACGGGCTGGACACCAAAGTCCTTGAGGTCAGCTGCCCATTGATCGACGAGATGCTGGTAAGGGACCGCGATGACGAGGAGAAATCGTTGTTCAACGAAGTCAGCAACCTTGGACGCCGCTTGAAGTGCAGTAACAGTCTTGCCTGTCCCAGTGGCCATGTGGAGAATACCTTGCCCATCCGCATCCAGCCAGCTCTGGATTGCTTGCTGTTGATATTCACGTGGTTCGATCCAGTCAGGAGACTCGAATGTAGACATTGATGAAGTGGAGGTTACGTATCTGTACTCCATCGAACAGAATATGTGTTCCGGCAGCTGTAGCCCTGCTATCGCCGCCTGCTACCGAAGCCCACCGGTCAATTCAAGAAGTACCGTGAGGGCAATCGCCAGCATTTATGCCGATGAGCTGAATCACTACGCACATGGCACAGCCCGGGGCATATGATGGGATCTAAGCTGCAGTCGGCGATATCAACTCCCATCCAGAGTACGAAAACCCAGAGGAGATCTTGGCTCCAGTTCCGGGAGAAAAGATGGTCCGTGACTGGACTGCAGCACTGACAGGGCTCTCCGTTGGGACCTCTGTGAGTCGCGACACCGATACTCTACTCACGAACCTCGTGGCAGTATATGGCCGTTCAATCGACAGCCTCGAACAGCACGCGGCTGCAATCGGTGTCAAATCACTCAATGAGTTCCCACCTCGGGATGTCCTTTTTATGGTGTGTATCCGACTGCTACAAGAACAGTACGCTGGGAGGTCAAACCTCGATCCACACAAATTTCGTGTGGTCCTTGACCGTCGATACACCGTCAATGAACCGTGAAACGCTGCTAACTCCGTAATAGTCTTTTCAGTCTCGGAGGAGCGGGAATTCGATCAGAGGGAGACATTCGGGAGAGCGAAGCGCCTATTTATCGCGATCGAGTATGCAGCAGTACTTAGATGGCGTCGTTTCGGGTAAAAACGGTCGGTGACGACGGCTACGGACGGCTAGGTGAACTCGAGGTCCCTCATGGCCCCGTTGAAACGCCAGCACTCTTCCCCGTCGTCAATATGATCGGTGGCACAACCGAGAAATCCGGTGGTGTCTGGCGACGGATGCGAGAGAAACTCATCGACAAAGATCACCTGCAAGGGATCATGTTTCAGGCGATGAGTTTCACGGACTACGGTGTCTCACCGGATAATTTGAACGAGTTCTGGCGCCAGCAAACGTTCCACGAGCGATTCAGCGAACTCGATGCGCCCGTCTTCATTGACTCCGGCGGTTTCAAACTCATGAACTCTAATACGTTCGGTGAAGCCCCCGAAGAAGGTGGCCTGCCGAACGAATGGGGGCTCTACACGGACCCGAAAAGTATCCTCGGCCTCCAACTCGACTTTGGCGCAGACATTGTCGCAACCCTCGACTATCCGATTCCGCCCAACCTGAAAGACGAAGAGAAGATGGAGCGGATGAACCGGAGTATCGAAAGTGCCGTCGAATGTCTCCAGATTATCGATAATCCTGATCTGCTCGACGAGAACTTCGACATCAACACGCGTGCAGCATCTCGGCTGCGAGAGCAGAAAGCCAACGGTGAGGAGCCAAGCGTCTATATCGCACTGCACGGCCACGACTACGAGACAGTGAACTGGTATGTCGGTACTTTCATCGATCGGGTCCGCGAGCTCGACGTCGAGAGTTCGTTCGAAGGCTTCGCCGTCGGATCTCTCGTTCCACTCCGAGACAGCATCGACGTGCTCGTTGATATCGTTCAGGGCGCAAAAGACGCTATTCCCGAGCAACGAGCGGACGAAGTGGGACTGCACGTGTTCGGGGTTGGCGGTAAGCAAGTCGGGTTGCTCTCGCTTTTAGGCGTGGATACATTCGACTGCTCGACGCACATGCAGACGGCGCGATATAAAAAATACCTGCACCCAACAACGTGGACACATCACAAGCTCGAGGAGCTAGACGAGTTCCTTGAAGCCGATGGGAGTTTCCCCTGCAATCTTCCGAATTGTTTGCTCTGTAACGACGAGAGCGACTTGGATTACGAGACGCTCCTCGAACTGTTGAACCGGGACTATGATTACGCGGAAGTCCAGGAACGGAAAGCAAACGACGAACCAATCAAGAGCGACTACTACGCGCTGCTTGCCCGTCACAACTTCGAGGTGTATAACGAGGAGATGCAGCGGGTACGGGACGCCATTCGGGATGGCAACCTTCTGGAATACGTCATCGGATTCGCGCGGGAACACGATGACATCAAAAAAGGCCTGAAGGAAGCGCAGATTCGGGATAAAGAGCTCCGCGCCGAGATCGAAGCCCGTGGGGCGTATGACTTGCTACCTGGGTCAACGCTGAAAAGCGACCAGGCAAAGCTCTCTGACTGGGGTGCCGGTGTCGACGAATCAGCCACCAACCAACGCATCTCACTTAAGCACACTCCTAACGACTTCGACGTGCGGATGCGTGACCACGAACCACCCAGTGGCAAGTCGATTTTACTTTTCATCCCGTGCAGTCAGAAGAAGCCGTACTCAGAATCCAGAACGCATTCGATCCTGTACGACAAACTAGGGCAAATTACCGAAAACATCTACAAAGTCACAGTCTCTGGGATGTACGGTCCAGTCCCGGAAGATTGTGAGCGCCTGCAACCGATTCTGGAGTACGATTACGTCCTCGCGAAAGAAGATACTGACCAGATTGACCTCGTCACGGACCGGGTCCGCGATTACCTGGCGACACACGGTGCCCAGTTCGACGAGATTATCGGGTACGTGACAAGCAAAACGTATCGGCAGGTCATCGAAAAAGCATTTTCGGACTACGGCCGCGGTGAAGTCTTCCCTCGTGACCCACAAGCACTCCAACTCACCGAATTCTTCCGGAATACGAACATAGATGAACTAATCACGTACCTCAATACTCACCATGCAGAACAGTAACACACGAAACCACCGTTGTATGGTGGTTGAACGGGATTAATCGTCGGCTGCTGGCACAGCAGCTCCTTGGAGGAGTTCGCTGACTTCGATAACTTCGACGAACTGTCGACCGTCGTTCTCATACTCGAAGCCGCCGTCGTCGACATCGAATTTGAGGTCACCGCCATAGTAGCCGTTCCGTTCGTATTCGCTGAGGATCGCCGGGTCGCCCTGCGTCCAACAGACCGCGACATCGGTGTTTTTGAGCGGAACGTCATTCTCGAAGAGTCCAGTGAGTGTGGGAAAGACAGCCGCGTTCCGGAGACGGCCATTTTGGCGGAGAATGGCGTGAATATCCGCGGTTGGGTCGTAATCTTCTACAGTGTGGGACAGGCCCCGAGAGGTGCTGCTCGCGCGTTCCAATGCGATGAGAACTTCGGCCTTGTTCTTTGGGATGAAGCCATCCGATTCGATTGTTTCGCGGCGTTCTTTCAGCGATGTCTGCTGTTTCGCAGTGCGCCGGTTGTACTCCGCTTCTTTCCGTGTTTCGAGGTAGGACTTAAACCAAGGGTCCTGCGTGACTTTCGAGAGATAATACTCGACCTCCTCTTCGATGGCCTTGTAGACAGAACTGGCCTTATTCCGGATACTCTCCCGGTTCGCCGAGAGTTCGATATCTTGGCAGTTCGCAACGAAAAGGAAGTGAATGAACTCGTTGTCGTGTGAGATCGCCTCGTTCAGGCGTTCTACCTTGATATGGTCTTTTGCGAACCAGATTCCGAACTGTGCGGAGTGCCGTCCGTACGTCGGGAGCTCGTTCCGAGCTGCTTTCCCGCCGACCATACCGACGATTTGTAGTGTGGTTTTACCGCCGTCGTATTCTACTGCGATCTCATTAGCGGGATAGTGCTTGCACATCCGTTCAGCGGGATACATGCTGTCATCGGGGTCGAGTTGCTCGTCAGGGAAGGTGAGTCGGTTATCGGTGACAAGCCCGTCTTGTGTATCGTCGATCTCGTCATCGAGTACGACCGAGATTTCCATCTCGCGCTGATCGTCGTCGAAGTAGTGGGCGGTCGAGCCAGCGATGGTTTTCCACTTGAGGTAATGATTGATCTTGTTGTACGTGAGTGATTCTGCGTCGAATCCATGGCCGGAACGGAAGTTGGTGATTTTGATTTTCGTACCGGGGTTTCCGCTCCGAACGTCAGTCTTCGTCAGTTCGTACTCCGGGAGAACCTCGTTGTTGAGTTTCTCCCACGGCTCGTCCATTTCGGCTCGATACGAGGTGCCGTCGTGAACGGTGGTGACCTCGATTCGGTCACTCTTATAGAAAATCTTCGTGCCGTGGCCTTTATACCCAATTGAGTCAGTCTTCCGGGAGTTCCCGAGGTCGAAAAACGATTCGAGATCTCGTTCGTTCATCCCGTGGCCATCATCTTCGATGATAATGTCCGAGCCACCAGCGCGATTCAGGATGGTGATTTCGACAGTTGTCGCGCCGGCGTCGTAGGCGTTGGAGAGTGATTCCCGGATAACTTCGAGCGGGTCCTCGAAGTCGCTTGCGATTTCTAGAAATTCGTTAACTTCGTTGACTTTGGGTGCTTTTTTCATTAGAAGTACCCTCCGAGGGTTTGATTGACGACTTTGTGTGCGTACTGGCGCATCGTCTTGTCGTGACTGAACGTCTCTTCGAAATACGCGATGAGAGCATCTTCGTCTTCGGTTTGAATGCGACGTCTTATTTCCGCCAGTTCGTCTTTGACGACGACGAGGTTGTGCATCGCGACCGGGCCGAGGACGTCTTTCTGGTATTCTGCGTTCCCTCGCATGCGGTTGACGAGTAGGTCTGAGCTACAGACTGGACAGTCGCAATTAGAGAAATCTGCATCATCAAGATCGACCCGTTTCATGAGGGACTCGTTGTATTTGCCATTGATAGCGTTATGAATGTGTGTGCTAGAGTCGAATGAATCAGCCCCAAGCGCGGCGAGAATCGGGACCGCTCGGCTCGAGATGCCCAGGACGTGTAATGGCCAATGACCGATTCCCCACTCATTCATGACTTCTCGGCAATCTGTAACGGCTCGGATGAGAGCGTCACGATCATCTTTCTTTGGGACCAGGCTGCCGAGCGCGATGCCGTCGAACCCTTCTTTGAGGACGCCCTCGGGAACGCTATCGGTGATGACCTCGAGGAATTCGGACATCATCGAGTAGTTGTACCCGTGGAGTGTGAGATATTTTGCGCCGTCGAAGCCACGGGAGATCGAGAGGAACGTGTGGATGTTCTCCGCGGTCATCTCAGCTTTCTCGACGCGCGTCGCATGAGAGTCATCAGGTGCGATCGGGTGGTCAAGGTTGACGATAATGTCGCTCCCGAAGGCTTCTTGGATATCGTATACGGCATCCTGGTTCATTTCCACCTCAAAGTCGCTGCCATCGATGTCAGTCCCCCCAAGGAATTTGAACCCACCCGAGTCGGCGAAAATGAGTCCGTTGTAGTTCTCGAAAAGCGGTCGCTGTTTGATAGGGGTATCGAGGTATGATTCGTATCGATTCCGGTTGAGATTGTAGTCAGTGAGGGACGCGACGGACGTCATAGAGGCATCGAAGTACTCGGTCATCGGCTCAACGCCGACGCGTTCCGCGCCGATCATGAACTCTTTGAGCGTCCGATGGATGCCACCCCCATAGACGCTATTGTCGGTGCCACCAGCGTAGAAGTTGATAACCGGGAACAGATTCGGGGTTTCGAGTTCGGTTCCGTTGATAACGAGTGACCCAGTTCTAGCGTCCCCGTTCCGAGCGGTGACGTCGAAATCGAATCGGTTCCTGACGACGTTTTCCGTCATAGTCACGGGAGAATTTGAATAATGTCGTCGCAGGCTGCAGGCGTTGTCTGACCACGGACGAGTCGCTTAAGCGTGTTGCCCTTGTCTCCGATGCCAGTACCGTCGATCGTGTAAACCGTGGTCGGGAAATCCGGGCTAATGTCATCAATGGTTTGATGATAGTCCTTCCCGGCGTTGACGATGACATCGTCGTAACCGTTGGCGGCGCGTTCTCGAAGGTCTGATTTCACGGACGGTGCGAGGTACCTGGCTCGGTCGGCGTCCATCCGTCTGTCGTACCAGTCGATATCAGCGTCCGAGTCGATAAGCCCGTGTTCGGCTGAGAGGATACACAAGTCGATACCATCGTTAAACGCACCCTCTCGTTTCGCTTTCTTGATGATTTTGAAGAAGAATCCAGAGTACAATTCCAACGCGGGCACGCTCTCACCCGGTTGCTGTTTTGATTTAGAACAACTCTGCACCAGCAGTGAAGGCATGCCTTGTCATAACGATCACTGTGATATATATGTTGTGTGTCTACCCGTTCGCGTCGAACCAGCACCAGTTGGATATCGAATCGTATTCGAGCTAATTGTCACTACGCTAACTGAGTGTGAGTTGTAGATTTAAGTTGCGGCGAGCATCCGAGGGTAACGGGATGCGATAACGAGTATTGAGTCCGATGCCCATGAATTGCCAAGATAGGATCGGAATAACGAGAAAGAGAGACGACTCCATGGCTAGCAAACACCCGCCACGTACAAGAGCGTTCCCCGAGTTGGTCGAAAGAGACGATACATGGTGGAAATGGAGAAATGCGATACGGACAGAGGCTACCGAAGCCCGGTGCTACGTTGACGATGCCAGCTACAAGAGGCTCGACGCCGCGAGCCTGCCAAAATTAGTTTTGAATCCGACATAAAATGGACACACCAACCGAACGTCTCGACGCCGCAGTGGACCGAGCTGCTGAGGTGACCTGGTGGAATCGCCAGATGACCAAACTCACCGAGGTGGACGGGGTAACCGATCCGCAGTCGTTTGTCTCAAACGACATCATTGAACGCAAGGGCCCGTACGTGGAGTTCGTCGACGCACCGGAGTTCCACGAGGCAACGGCTGCCGAATTCCTCGGGAACCTCAACTACAGCGACGACATCGTTCAGGCGATGACCGCCGAACTGTTCGGCGGCAACGCGGCAGGCTCGCTCTACAAGCACCAGGCGGAGACGATTAAGTCGATCGAGGGGAACACTGACGATAACATCCTAGCCGTCCCAACAGCGGCGGGCAAGACAGAAGCGTTCTTCCTGCCAATTCTCAATCACTGTCTCTCCACCGACGAACCCGGGCTGAAATCCCTGGTACTCTACCCAATGAAGACGCTGGGGGTTGACCAACTCAACCGATTCATCTCCTATCTAGATCAGATCAATCGACGTCGCGACCGCGAGGAACGTATCACCATCGGTATCTGGGACTCGGACACGCCATCACGTGTCGGAACCCGGGACCACGAGATCGAGGTTGGCTCCTACGTTCGCGGGCTGGAGTGTCCGCGGAGCACGGACGAGAAGCTCAAAATCCTCGGCGACGTGAGTGTCGGCACGGATGACCACCAGTATCCGTGGCTGCGTGTCACTCGTGAGAGCATCCGGCGCGGCGTAGACATCCTGTTGACCGGGCCGGAAGCCCTCGACTATATGTTTGTCAGTGATAAAGAGGAAACGCGCTCCATTCTCGGCGAGCAACCCGGCGAAGCGCCGTGTGAACACATCGTCTTCGACGAAGCCCACGTGTGGAGTGGCATCCAGGGCGCTGCGATATCGTTGCTTTCCGAACGTCTCAAGAACCACTTCGACGAGCACGATCCACAGATCACGATGGTGTCCGCGACTGTAGACAACCCGACAGAGCTCGCGTCGGATCTCACCGGGTCGCCAGAATCGGACATCAACTCCATCGAGTTCACACCGCGCTCGTTTCCCGTCACGTCGACTCCGGCATTCGATCGCTTCGAGCCCGCCGACCTCGAGGATATCCTTACCACGCTCGGATTCATCCACGACGGCATTTTTGAGCAGAAGAACGACGCTTCCACCCACGACCTGACGAACGCGCTCGAGACACTGCAGTCAGTCGGGCTCATCACCACAGACGAGCCGCTGGAGATCTCGTCGGACGAACCATGGCTCTCGGAAGCTATCGGGGATGCCCTCGCTGAGGTGGAATCCTCACTCGATGCGAACGACGATGATACCGACACCTTCCCGCCCGAGCGATCCGTCGTCGAGACGGACCGCGGACGAGTACGGCTCGTGGAACGAATCCTAGAGAAAGGCGGCACGCACTCGGCGTGGTTCGACTACGTCATCCGTGACGTGCCGGAAGTCGCCGAACTGGCGGAGTGGTTCAGTGAGGAAACGACAGGCGTTGTCGAGTTCAAACACTACGATGATCTCGTCGAGCGGGTGGCGGAGACTGGAGTGGACGACCCCGAGGGGACGCTGCAGACAACGATGGCGTTCGGTCGCCTCGCAGGCGTCGTCACCGAAAAGCATCACACCTTCCTGAAGCCCCCGCACAAGGTGTACTGGTGTCGGGACTGCCAAGCGCTCCGTCGTGACAGCCGCTGCCGGACCTGTGGTGCTGACCTCCCAGAGATGCAGTTCTGTCGCCGCTGCCACCAGCCACACGTCGAGACTCCCAGCGACGGCGAGGACGACGCCTACCTCGCGGTTGGCGCGCACGTATCAGGCGATGTTGTAGCCGGCGGTGATTGCCCAGGCTGTGGCGGGACTCCACAACTCCACGACATAGGGGTGCCTACGTCGTCACTGCTATCATACATGCTGACAGAGCTCTGTCACGTCTCGCCTTCAAAGAAGACGCTCGTGTTCTCTGACTCCCGCAGCACTGCGGAATCAGTCGGTGACCGCATCATCGGAACCGAGTACGGGCTAATGGCACAGACACTGTACGTCGATGAGCTCATGCGGAACAACGGCCGTGCGGACAACTACGAGCTGTTCCGCGCCGTCTCTGACCGGCTCCGTGAAGAGTACTGGGACCCGTTAATCCAGAACGACATGAACGAGGACGGCACGGCGTACAATTTCCTCCGGACGCTCCTGGAGGACATCGAGGGGCACGCGATGCTCTCGAACTGTGACCGTCTCCTCGATAGCGCGATGATGACGGCGGCACCTGTGTACGACGCGGACAGCGTCGACGAACTCCTCGTCGGCCACGGTCTATATAAGCTCTTCGTCGGCTCCTCAAGCGCGTCGTTCACGAAGCAGCGCCTAAAATTCAACGGCCTGACTCGTGGGAAGGTCGTCGATCGGTTGGAGTCCCGCGTCGGCGTGCCTCGAGCGGTTATCGAGGAACACGTCGACGACGCGCTCCGAGAGCTACTCGACGTCGGCGTCATCAGCGAAGTGCCGTGGGAGGAAGTCCGGGACACGATTCAATCGTCCACGCAAGGCGAAGCCGTGAAGAACGAGGTATTCGACTTCGTCGAAGCGGCGCTCGAAGAGGCCACCGAGCACGGCCTGACCGACGACGGGGAGAGCGGCGTGTTCTACCGAACACCCAAGCGCGACGACAGCGAAATCGTGTTGATCCCGGAAGTAGCGTTCTGCGACGAGTGCTACAGTTCGCACCCTGTTCTCGCAGACGGTCGGTCGGTCTCCGACTGTCCAAGCTGTGGCACGAGCGTCGACATCTACACGCGCTTCGAGGAGCGAGACAGCTCGCTGATGGCAACGCCGGGGTACGCGACAGCCGTCGGTGACTGGGATTACGCGCTCGACCACTGGGCGCACGACATCACGACGCCGCTCCGAGATGGCGCAGTCCCGGAGTACATCTCAGTCGGTATCCATAAGGGGAACATCCCACACACGCTCCGCGGTGCAATCGAGGAGGGGTTCCGGAAGGACGACCCAGACGTGAACATCGTCAGTGCGACGCCGACGATGGAACTCGGCGTGGATATCGGGACCCTCGACACCGTTGCGCAGGTCGGTATCCCGCCGACGCTGACGAACTACGTTCAGCGGAGCGGCCGCACGGGCCGGACCCGAGGGAGTTCTTCGCTCGTACTGACGGCTATCCGCGGAAATCACCCCGTGGACACGCACTACTACAGCGATCTCGACTCGTTCCTCGGCGAGTTCGAGCCGGTTCGGGTTCCTAACCCATACGATTTCGACGAACTGCTCGCAGGGCACGTCGTCACGGAGGTGTTCGCGTATCTCGCCCGCAACCCCCACGAGTCGAACGTCTTCGAGAAAATGTACACCGTCGACGAACGCAAAGAGAACCTCACGAACTTCGTGAACACCGTCACGGAGTCACTGGATATCCTCCGCGAGTTCACGCTCCAGGAGCGCCGCGAGGCCGTCACGGACCACGTCCACGACATCTTCGGCGACCGCGGCGTCGAAATGCTCGAACAGGTACTCGAAGGGACGGGACCGATATCGCTCGACAACCGGATGGAAAAGACGTTCTCGAAACTGACCGGTGTGGCCGCCGACGGCGAGCGCAACAAGGCGTTCACCGACAAAAACAACCGACTGGACCAGTGGCTGCAGCGACTCGGCTACCTGGCGAACTATCGGTCGTTCGGCCAGCAGTTCCCCGTGAGCTTCACTGGAGCGAACGACGGCATCGAGTTCGAGAGCAGCGGTCGTCTCTACGACATGTTCCCCGGGGAGGAGAATGATCTCGGCGCCGTCATGACACTGCACGGTACGGACTACATCGTCGACGAAGTCCACGGGACGGCCACAGCACTCACGGGCGTCACTATATGCGACAACGAGGACTGCGGTCGTGCGTTCCAGAGCTATGACCCCGAACTCGAAAACTGTCCACACTGCGATGAAGAGCTCATCGAGACGAACGTCCACGGGGTGAGCTCCGTCGAGTGCACGGCAGCGAAAGGCGGCCAGAAGGGCTACACGACGAGAGGCCTCCAGTCGACGTTCATCCAGGAACCGACCGATGAAGCCGAAATAAAGCGGACGACGACCGAGACTGTGTTCGGTGTCGACTGCGACGTTACCTATGGCCAGCTGGAGGTCACCGACTTCGTCTATGCGTTCGAACGCTGGCATTCCCGCGGTAACAGTAAGGACGTCCTCCGGTCGGAAGCCGTCATCGAGCGGGACGAAGCGAGCGCGAATGCGGGCGGCTCCTGGCGGGAACGCATGGACGACGTTCAGGAAGAAATCTATCGGCCAGTCGGCCAGCAGTACTTCACACAGGGACTCGTCATGCGGTTCGACGAGGCAGTCCTCCGCGAGCGATTCGAGACCGTCTCCCACGAAACTGCGTCCTGGCCGCAAGCGATGGTGAGCCTGGAGCAATCCCTCGAGAAGGCAATCTCGATTGTCGCGGAGTGTGACCGGAGCGACTTCCGCGTGAAAGCGACGAGTACGGGCGACGAGTTCCGCGTGTACGTCGTGGACTCGCGACAGGGCGGGAACGGTATCACGTGGCAGGTACTGGACCGGCTAGGCGTCGTCGAGGAGAACGTGTACGACGTCGTGGACTGCGACCGCTGTCGCGACTACTGCGACGAGTGTCTGCTGTTGTCGCGGACGCCAGCGCACTACCTTGAGAACGATCTCCTCGACCGACGAACGCTCGCGACAGTGCTCGGTGACCCCGAATGATCAGGAACGAACTGTTGAGTCGCGTCCAAGACGCGGACATCGGGTACATATACGATCAACGGGAGAACTCGCGGTGGGGGATGCTCCGCGGGCTCCCAGCGATCAGTTACCTGGGGGCACAGGACTTCACGTATCCGACGTCGTGGTGTCAGTTCGACCGTGGGACCCGTGTCCTCGAGTTCGACTACGACTACCACGTCGTCAGCAACGCACTCGACATCCCGGACTCGAATC
Organism: Haloarchaeobius litoreus; assembly: GCF_024495425.1. Lineage (NCBI taxonomy): Archaea > Methanobacteriati > Methanobacteriota > Halobacteria > Halobacteriales > Halorubellaceae > Haloarchaeobius > Haloarchaeobius litoreus. The sequence continues at coordinate 636,457 of NZ_JANHJR010000003.1, forward strand.
CGGAGTTTGGCGTCGTCACGAACACGCACTACGAACAGGAGACTCAGTACACGATCAGGTACCTGATCAAGCGGTACACAGCAGCGGACGCGGTGCTGTGGGTGGTGACCGACAATCGCGAATTCGAACCGCAGGGCGCGAAACGACCGCTCTACCAGGAGCCATTCGTTGACGTCGTCGGATCGTACAGCGACGTGTACGAGGTGTTCGAGGCGGCGTACGCGGACGCCGGCTGGGAACTCCCGCTGTCCGACACGAAGAACCTCTTCGTGCAGGACAACGCACTCCTCTACGAGTTCGTTACCGGCGACGACATCTCCAGTACCGTCGACCTCTTCGAGAAGCTCCCCAACGAACCGTACCTCCCGCTGTTCGACGCCATCTCGGCAATCTTCAGCCGGAAGAACAAGCCGGGGACCGTACCCCTGGACGGCGAGTCCGGGCTCCCGCAGCTGGTGCGTTGGCTGCGACGACGCATCGAGTGGGACCGCGAGACGGCTCGAACGGTTGCGGGGGAACTGAACGAGCGAGTAGTCGACAGCGGACGGACGTTCGACCACGCCGCCGCCCGACGTGCACCCGTCGTGAAGACGGCGCGGGCACGAGCCGACGAGTTAGACGTTGACGCATCGCCAATCGAACAGCGCTACGTGACGTGGCTTCGACGATACAAACTATGAGCGAAGGATACATCTTGAACGCAGTACAGAGTCCCGGGTTCCTCCGTCCCGTCTACGAAGCGGTTCAGGAAGGCAGCGCGACTCGAGACGAGATTCGATCGACTACTGGATTGCACGAGGACGCCGTCAAGCAGGCGACGGACGGTCTCCGGTACGTTCGCTTGCTCGGGAAGGAAGACGGCGAGTACTACACTGGCTCGCTTCCCTGGAAAACCGGCGACGAGGAGCTCTCCTTCCGGATGGCAATTCTCCACAACCTCGCCGCCGAGTGCGATCCCAGCGACTGGGGGAAGCAAGCGGTGGTGTTACTAAATTACCAGTACCTCCTGGAGAAGGACGTCCAGTACTTCCAGAACGACGACCAGGTCATCTACGGGGAGATCAACGACTGGCATCGCTCCGAGAAGGACTACGTGCCGATGTCCAAGCAGGGGGAGATCGATTTGAACAAGAACAAGTTCGTGAACTGGAGTCGGATCGTCACCTATCTTGGTCTCGCACACAAGGCGAGGGGAAGAGAACACACCGTCTACCCAGACCCTGAGATAGTAGAAACGTCGATTCGGCTCGCCATCGAGGACAGCGGATCGGATGGTCGGATCGAGATCAAACAGTACGTCGACTGGCTCAGCGAGGAACTGCTTCCGGTGTCGCTGCGTAGCGACGGGAGTATTCCACCGGCGTTCTCAAGGGTCCTCTACAATCTGGTTCGAGACGAACGGATCGAACTCGTCGAGTACGGCGACGCCGGCGCCGTGTCGCTCGCCGGGACCCCCGGGCGACCCGGGATCAGCGCGGACGCGAACGCGATTGAGGTGGTTTCGGAATGAGTCGTTCCGAGTCCGCAGAGACGCTCTACTGTCCACATCTTCAGGACGTCGACGATGGCACACTCCAGGAGCTGTTCAGCAAGGTCGCCGCGGTTCGATCGCAGAACCGCGAGCTGTTCGACTTCACGCATCGTAGGATTGACGTCTACTCGAAAGGCGGAGATGGGAGCGACGTCGTCAGCGAGGACGAGGTGTTCGAGAAGTTCAAAGAGGGACGTAAGGAGAACTTCGCGACGGTCATCGAAGGTGAGGTCGGGACGGGGAAGTCGGAGCTGTGCGCGTATCTCGCGCATCGACTGAAGGACGCCGGACGTCCGCTGCTACACGTCGACAAGGAAGACGACCTGATGACGCTGTTGAGCGATCGGCTCCCGGACTTCTACGAGGAGCAATTCGGTGAGGAAATGGAGGGCGCGGCCGACTTCCAGCAGCTACGCGACGACATCGAGTCGATGCCGCAGGTGGTCGCGAACAGCGCGGTGTCGAATGCGATTCTGAACTTGCGACAGCGCGGTGGTAGCGTCTCCGTCGAATCGGGTCAGGAAGACGAGATTCGAGAGTTCGTTCAAGGAAAGCTGAAGCTACTCGTCGAGAAGGGCGAGTACGCACAGCAGATTCAGTTCATCACGGATCAGGAGTACAAGCAAAACGAGTTCCTCCAGATTTTCGACCATACGCCCGCGAGCGAAGCGGTCGATTTGTACAACGAGGAGCTGTGGCGCGTCGTGCGCGGTCGATACGAGACGGCGTCGCTGTCGGAGGTCCTGAAACAGGTCGGTGCCGAGTTCACTGACAGGCGGCCAGTGATCGTGTTCGAGGACTTCTCGATAACCGCGATGGAAGCCGGGCAGCTCGCGAAGTTCATCGAGAGCGATCAGACCGAGAGTCCGTGGGACTTCATCATCGCCGGGACTCGGGATTCGACGGCCCCGCTGGGGACGCGAACCGCCGAATCCCGCTACGAGTACTATCAGACGAACGAACGGAACTCGCAAGAAGTGCTGTTCCTTGACACGGACAGCGCGGTGGATTTCGTGCGACCCTACCTCGGCTACTTCAAGTCGTTCGACGGGAGCGTCCGGTACGACCGAGACCCGGAGACTGGGACGTTCGAACTGCTGCCCGCAAAGAGTGGGTCGAGGTGTGCCGATTGTGGACTCTGCGACGAATCGTTCCGGGACCTGTTCCCGTTCAACAAGCCGTTCCTGAAGCGCATCTACGCGGGGATGGCGGAGGAAGACAAGCAGTCCCCCCGCGAGTTCATCATGACCGTGTTCGACGTCCTGAGTCGGTACTACGAGGGGAAGGTAGCGGTACCCTCGGACGCGAAGGAACTCCGATCGCTCGTCAACCGCGTGTCAGTCGCCGACGCCGTGTACGAGCAGGCGGAGTCGTTCGCGCACCTCGCTCGCTGGTACGGCGTCGTGAACGACGACGAGAACCGCGTCGAGATCGACAAACGGCTGGGGGAGGTGTTCGGGCTCCTCGAACCGGTCGAAGACGTCCCGGACGCGGTCACGGTCACGGAAGCGTCCATCTACGTTCCGGCCGTCGGAGGAGACGACGGCGGGGGCGGTGGTTCAAGGACAGGGAAGGACGACGGGGGCGATGGTGGTAACGACGGTGGTGGCAACGATACCGGAGGCGACGTCGGCCCTGTCGAGCAAGAGTTCCAGGAGCTGGCACCGTTGCTCGACACGTGGCGGAACGCGCCGGAGAAGTCACGGGAGACCACGAAGTACCTCGAGCGCGGACTCGAAGACGCGTTGAAGCGTCTCACGGACGACTACGCACTCTACGAGGGGACGGACCTCGAGTACCGGCTGAGTAGCCAAAAACGCCCGTTCGTGTTCTCCATCATGGAGACCCAGCGGGATGAAGACCAGATACTGATCGACCCAGAAGAGTTCCGGCTCTCGAACCTCCGGACGCTCCTCCGCTTCGGGATCGAACGGGAGATGCAGCCCCGTAGCGCAAAGTACGACGTCGCTCTCGAAGCACTCGGCACGCAACTCACGGAGTACGCGCGGAGTTGGCGAGAACAGGTACGGTTCCACAATCTAGAACGGGACGAAGTCCTCTACAAGGGCTACCAGAACTACGACTTTGACGACTTCGTGCTCGCAGCGTACGCGTACGTCGTGATGCTGGACGACCCATGGGAAGAACTGACCGCGGAACGCGTCTGTAATCGCTTTGACGAAGGGGAGTACGAACTCGATAAGTCAGTTCGTTCGTTCCTCGAGGACGAGTTGGAACGCGAAGCCGTCGACGCCATCGAGTCGTTCCTCGCCGCTGGCTCACACCTCGAGGCGATGGCTGGCGAACTGTTCGGTCTCGGTGGGTCCGACCTCGACAAGCTCCGAGTCGAACGCTGGTTCCGTAAGCAATCGCCGCGCGATGTGCTCAACCAACTCGGCCGTGGGTACATCCAGAATATTGAGAGCCGAGTGCGCTTCGACGGCGGACCCAAGCTCCGTGACCTCGCGGACACGGCATACGACGTACGAGGTGCGCTCGACGAAGTCCGACCGCGGTATCGCGACGATACGGTCGAGAACGTGCTCTCTGACCTGCGAGGAATCTCGATGCCGAACCTGCAGTCGATGGTCTCCAACCTGCAGACGTACAACGTCGACCCGGACGTGATGGAACCGCTCACGCAATTCTCTGAGGTTTCGCAGTCGACGGTCGACGAAGCGACATCGGCCGCCGAGCTCGCGGACTCGCTCCGGACGGGATCGAAGTTTGCATCGGTTCAGGCGACGCTCGCGAGCGTAAAACTCGAACGGGCAACCGTTTACGAGCGGTATCAGGCGGTACCGTTGAAGTCCGGTGGGAACGTCGATGGTCTCGGCAAGCAGTTCCAGGAGGTGGCAGAGTACTATGTCGAATAAGGATTCCTTCGAAGCCCAGTTGCACCAGATGTACGACCGCTACCGTCGCGAGCACCTCCGCGAGCGACTCGATGTCCTCGCGCAGACGATGGAGGAGACGCTCCTCCAGCAGACGGTTGCCAGTGCGTTCTTCGACGAGACAGTGCGAATCGACGACGACGTGAAATCCGACGTCGAGGCCACCGTCGCCGAACTGGAAGCCGGAGAGTACGACGCGGTAGATGAGAAACTCGACGCGCTGGAGGCAGACATTCAGGGTGTCGAGACGCGTGTATCGAATCGGATTCAGGAACTCCGGATCGCTCGCGAGGACACCGTTCGTGCGATGCGGCGGCTGAACGAGCGCGTCGACCGGGTTGACAGCTCGCAGGTAGCGGCTCTGGAGTCGTTGCTCGAACAGTGGGACTGGAAACCACAGGTGTACCTGGACGAACACAACACATTCGAGTCACGCCGCAAGGAAGCCGAACAGTACGGGAGCGACATGTCGATGGTGTTCGAGATGCTGAAGGACGACCTGTTCGGCGTGTACGACGGCACTGAACTCCGCCCGATCGTCGATCGGTTACTCGACGACGAGCGATTCGAGCTCGCTCAGTTGACGCCGACCGAGCGTCAGCAGTTGGCGGAGTCCGACCTCGCCGACTACGTGGAGTTGCGGCTATCGTAGCGCCGACTCGAGTGCACGCATGGAAATGAGTTAAGGTGCTTCCGTCGAACGGGGAAGTATCCACATCCCAGAATGCAATACATAGACTCGAATACGAACCTGGGTCGAATCCCGGACGACGTCGGCCCACTCCTGCAGGCGATGCTCGCGAACAAGCAGATACGGAACGCGAGCCACGACGACGCCGAGCACGTCACGGAAGCCGTCAAATACGAGCGGGAGCGTCAGGCTCGACGCCTGACGAGTCCATACACGGGCGACGACGAGTTCGTCGAGTCCATCATTGACATCTTCGGGTTCGACCCGCTAGACTTCCAGGTCGACAGCTGGCAGACCGTCGACAAGCTCGCTCGCGAGTGTCGGACGGAGAACCAGACAAAGGCCGGTATCTTCTCCGCGCCGACCGGGTTCGGAAAGACAGAGGCGTTCCTCGGACCGCTATATCAACTCATCCGCGAGGACCGCCAGGACGCCATCGCAATCGTCTATCCGAGTCGTGCACTCCTCCAGGACCAGCTCGGGCGCATCCTCGAACACCTCCACGGACTGAAGACCGAACACGACGACCAGCTCTCCGTCGGCTGTTACGTCGGCGGGATGCCGTGGAAGCGCTCGGACGTGGGCCAGAAGGGGTTCTTCGAGCAGACCGACGGTCGCCCGCGGTTCAACCTCTCGAACTGCTGGTGTAGCGAGGGCGAGGACTCGCACGCATTCGAACTACACGGGACGAGTAAGTCGTACGTCCTCCAGTGCGAGCACGACGAGTCGCACCGATTCACCGATCAGGAGGTCATCCTCGCTCGCTCGGACCTGGTGTTCGAATCCCAGCCCGACATCGTGCTGACCACGCTCGAATCGCTCGAGAACTTCGCGCACAAACCCCACTATCCCCTCATCGATCAGTTCGGCACAATCGTCCTCGACGAAGTCCACCTCTACACAGGTCTGCGTGGTGCGCACGCGGCGAAGATCATCGAGAACGTCAACTCGATCTCTGAGGACCCGTTGCTCTGGCTGGGGTCAAGTGCGACGATCGACGACCCAGCACGGTTCGGACGGCAAATCTTTGGTCTTTCATCCCAGAACATTTCGACCACAGAACCGCCAACATCAGATTTTGACGAGAGCCACAACGACCACGAGCACTACTACTTCATGCTCGCTCCGGAAGACGGGCCTGGCGTCACGTCAATGTCAATCCAGCAGTCGATGCTGCTCGGCCACACGATGCTCCAAGACGAGGACGGCACGAGGAGCAAACAACTCTCATTCATCGACAGCATCTCCCAAATCAACCAGCAGCACGTCCAGCTCCAGGACGCGGACGGTGCCAATCGACTCTGGGAGTACCACCGGAACGACGAGTTTGACGAGGACTGGGACGGCGTTGCGAACGCGATGGGGCAGCGGTTCATCGACGAGCCACTGGATTTCACACCCGTCTACTCGGAGATGGGATTCGACAAGGAAACTGCGTCGAGGAGCGACATCCTCCTCTCGACGAACTTCCTCGAGGTCGGGATCGACGTTGGCGAAATCAAAATTGTCACCCAGCATCGCACGCCATGGGACCTCTCCTCGTTCCTCCAGCGTGCTGGCCGTGCTGCCCGGAAACCGGGGATGGACTCCCATATTGCGGTCTACCTGTCGAGCCTCACGGGCGACGCGAATATGTTCTATCGAGCGGACCGCTTCCTCGGGTCGGATATTCGGACGCCGCTGAATCCGAACAATCGCGTCGTTGAATGGATGCACTCGCGGTTCCACAGGTACTACAAGCGGGTTTCGGACATCAACGATCGCAAGTTCCGTTCAGAACTCGAGAAGCACGCGACATTCCTCGAGGAGTACCTTGTCGACGAACTGGGATACAACGAGTATTACCGACTGTTGATCAAACCCCAGGAATTCTTCGAGGACTGGTTTGGCATCGAAGTGACCGCTGACCGCGTCCTCTCAACGCAGGTGCTCGAGGACCTCCAAACAAGTTTAGAGGCGTACAAGACAGACGCAAACGAAGACGTCGGTGACATCGAGGCATACTTTGACATGGAGAACGGGGACGTCGTTCGGGGGCCGGACGCGATCGAAACCTTCGTCCTCGAAGTACAGTCGCAAACGTTCCGCGTTATCAATACGTTCTCAGGACAAGTCTCAGGTTTCGAAAAGAAGCTTCAAAGGCACGACGTTACCGAACACAACACCCTCATCAGAGAACTAGAGACGGCGTTAACGGACGCGAAATCCCGGGCACAGACGGTTCCTGACAATCCAACAGATGCAGTCAGGCACTTTTCGGGACTGCTCGCGGAACTGTTCGGCCTAACAGGGACACTCATGCAGCTCCGGAATCACGTCAATAGAGTATCAGAAGAACCAGTCCCACAGGTCAATCAGGACCGGTTATCCTCACTGAAGCGGACCGTCGATCAGCTCGAGACGCTCTGCGAAGACGATCGTCTTGAGGAACATTATCGTGAGGAACAGCAGTTCCACTACCTCGAGACCGCCCTATCGAATGTCGGGTCGTACCTGAAAGGCGGTACGCCATTCAATTCGCTTTATAGGATCAAGGACCTGCTCCGTGGGGCCTACTATTTTGACTTGTTCCTACAGTCTGAGGGTAAACAGCTCGACGAGGAGGTATGGTTCGTCCCGCCGGACTATTACGGGGGTGCCGGTCAGTTCGTTGAGGTGTACCACGAGAACGCGATCCGTGATCGTCCCGAGGAGTCCATCGATCAGGTCGTAAGCACGTACGCACCGTATCGGTCAGAGTACCAGTCAGAGCCGCATATGATGCAGGCGTTCCTACCGAAGACAGAAGTCACCGAAGACGGTGTTGTGATGGACTATACTGGTGACGTTGTCGGCGAGGAACAGGACGGCGTCCTCGTCCCGGACACGCTCCAGCTATCTGAAATGCGGGACCTCTCCGGCGAGAAAGCACAAGAAATCGTCCAGTACTGCCCGGAATGCTTCCAGATCCTTCAAGGTGACATTGACGCTTGTCTGCGTCACGGCCACCGGGCGTATGGAAAGATACACTCCCAGCCGCATGTCGATACGACAGTGACAGAGCGCACACCCGTCGAATCGACTGGCGATCTGATGCTCGGTGATCTTCAGGCGCAAGTCTCTCTGGAGAGTGTGACGCTCGAGATAACGCCAGGGAAGTACTACGGCGAGAACATTGGCGTCTCGTTCGATTCGAACGCCGACCGGTTCACTCAGGAGCTAGAATCTCCCGACCCACCCCTTGGGTTTACGACGAGGACGCGCGGGCTCGTCTACGACCTCACCCCATTCATGAACGACCTCGATGACGCTGTCGAGGAGTACGCATCCCGATACAAGGACTTCGACGACCACAGTTTAGAGTTCGTCACGTACCATACTGCCGCGCACTTCTTCATGCAACTCGTCACTGACGTGAGCAGCGTCAGTAACCAACGAGTGTTCTACGGCTTCGATGAGGATGTCGGCGAAGTGTACGTGTTCGAACGAACCGAAGGCGGCCAAGGTATCATCGACCTGGTATACGACGAAATCGAAAAGGACCCAGGGAGCGTATTAGACTCGATGAATCGGCTGTTGTATAACGAACAGGTTATCAACGAGCGACTTTGGGCGAATCGAGAGTTCGTCGACAAGGTCCCCGATGATGTCCTCGACGAAGCGGCGGTCCGCCCGCTAGTTCGCGAGTACACCGGGGTCCGGTTCGAGGAGGTTCTAGATCGAATAACCGCTGAAGTCGTTTCAACCATTGATCGTGCGCAACAGTTCGCGGCCGACGAAAGCATCGAGACGGACGAGAGCTACACATTGAAGCACGTCGTCGCCGAGTCCCAAGTGAAAGGCGATGGGTTCCCACGGTCAACAGTTGGAGATGCTGATATCGATGTCTCAGGAATCGATCGGGTAAAGACAGCGTTTTATTCGCCGGACATTGACGGCTGCGTCGAGAACCTCCAAGTTATGGAGTGTATCGCAGCAGGCGAGCAGAGCGATACCCTGAGTTACGTGGTGCTCGAGGCGCTTCGAGAACACCTGACCGAGACGGTTCCGGCGAACACCGCGGCGACAGAGATGTTCGACCGAGAACTACCCCCAGGAGGTGAGTTAGATGGTACGAGCGTTTTCCTTGACTTCTGACAGCCTGAGCTACTTCATCGGCTGGACGCTTGTCCACGCAGATCGTGCAGTCATTGTCTCTCCCTGGTTGAGCGACGTTGAACTACGGTTCCCAGTGAATGAACACCTTGACAGCCGCCAAACGAACCTACTGGAGGCAATCGAAACGCTCCCCGACACTGACGTGACGTTCATTGTTCGCACGGGCGAGTCCCACAACGACTTCGTTCAAAACCGGCTCCCGGAAGACGTTTCGATGTTGACCGTCGACGACTTGCACGCCAAGGTGGTCGTCTGCGACGAGTACGCGTACCTTGGCTCCGCGAATATCACGCACGGCGGCCTCACGCTCAACCGCGAAATCTGCGAAGTCATCGAGAACGAATACGGTGATACCGACACGTACCTGAACGAAGAGCTCGACATCCGACTATAGAGGAGCGAAGGGGCTGGTAATGCGCCCGGTTTCAGGTTTATGTATCTCGAAGTGGCTGGAGGTGTGACGCATGAAGACTCACGTGACCTTTGTTCTCGATTCGTCGGGGTCGATGTCCAAGATCGAGGACGATACGACGGGTGGATTCAATTCGTTCCTCACAGATCAACGCGATGGCGTTGGAACAGCAACGGTCTCGCTCTACGAGTTTGACTCTGCTGTCGAACTCGTCTACGAGGGTCGACCGGTTTCCGCTGCACCCGAACTCTCAAGTGAGAACTACTCTCCGGGTGGGCAGACAGCACTCCACGACGCCATCGTTACCGCCATTACTGGTACCGAGGACGTCATCGGGTCGATGTCGCCGACATCAATACCTGACGCCGTTGTCGTCGTCGTGCTCACGGATGGCAAAGAGAATGCATCCGAGACACCCCAACAGCGGGTTCGCGAAGTCGTCGAACGCAAGCAGAAGGATGACTGGGAGTTCCTGTTCGTCGGAGCCAATCAAGACGCAGCACTCACCGCCAGCAGCATGGGGATGGATAAAGACCGGTCGTTGAATATGTCTCACAGCGGAGACGGCGCTCGTGCAGCCTACGAATCAACCTCGAACCAGATCAGCGAAGCCCGCTCCGAAGGCACAACTAGCGGCTACCACGATTCAGATAGACGTCGGCAAGATGACGCCGACGACAGCTAACGACGCCACCCGGAAGCTTATTCACCTGATTGCTTTGCGACTTTCTCTTCGAGCTTTTCCGTTCAAGGATCATTGGCGTCAGCTTCATCGTCGATGTTCTTCAGGGGCGTCTGTTATCGCCCCATCTGCGTGACGGTGCGAGCGAATTGAGTGAGTCGATAACGCCGACGTCCAATGACATCATTCTATACCAAAAGCTTCTGAGCCACGATGCCGCCTGATTCAGCTGATGGCGTCGTCGGCATAACCGTTCGTATCCGTCTTTGAGTTGATGGGCCTCGCAGTTCAGGTCAGCGACCTCTAGATTGACGGCTTAGTCGAACCGAAAGATTAGTTCGCTTCAGAGGGCGTTCTCTCAAGGATCGTCTCGGGTGAGCAAATGGTGATAACCCAGTCATCGCCCGCCTTTTCGCGAAGAACGGCAGCGACTTCGGCGTTAAGACCAAGGAGATGCTCGGAATCGAGCGTGACCAGATACCCAGAGCCACCGTCGGCCGTCCAGCCGGCTGCGTCAGTAACAATTCGAGCATCGTCCTGATTGGGGACTACCCGTTGCACCGCGAACTCCAAGGTGAGCGAGCCACTCGGAACGACGACGTGTCCGTTCAACTTCGACTCGAGGAACTCGAAGCGTCGGTCCACTGCACGAAGATAGCGTCGTAATCGGCGGAGGACCTCTGCAGTGTCGTCGAGCGACGCTAATTCCATCTGGATGTCTCGAATGTGGCCGGCGTCGTTCCCGCCAACGTATATATGTCGGTCTTCGGGGTCGTACTCTTGGATGGCTGCGTCCTCGGTAGTTAGAAGAAAATCTATAAGGTCCTCGTAGATATCAGCTCGGCGTTCGGAAACGTTTGTCAGTTCCCCCATGACCGCGTCGCTCACGACGAGTTCGATTTTATTGGATTCGACGAGTGCTTTCGAGTGCGGACGTTCCCACTCCTGCTGTACGAAGTTGAGGAGGACGCACGTATCCACGAACACCTCCTCGAGTGAGCGGTCCCGCGTCATGAAGAGGAATCAAAATATGCGTTAGAGAGGTCACTGATTTTGTCGGTCACGTCGTCACCGTCGGGAACGGGGTAGTCCGCGTAGCCCGGGAGGAGGCCGGCGTCATCGAGAGTAACCTCGAGATCGCGACCTCGCGCCTGGAGCGTCGTCTCAAAGTCGGTGAATCTTGTTTGGCGTTCCGACTGCAGTTCCGCTGCCGACTGCCCGGTTGCCGTCTCGATCGAAATCAAGAGACAGGGATAGCGCCAAACGCAATAATAGTAGTAGTCCAGAAGTGTCCCCATCGCGTCACGGTGGGATTCAGTGTACTCATCAGGAGACAGCTGAGTGAGCATCACGAGTGCGTCTTCGATCAGATCCGTTCCATCGACGAAACCGCCGAACGTCTCCTGAAGTGTCTCGGACTTCCGAATTGACTGGTGCAGATCAGACACGTCGAGTTCCGCTGCGTGCACGAGGTCGTCAATCGGCGTGGGCGGGGTTTCGCCGTCGAGGTGGGCAACGATTGCTTCCTGAATGTCGAGCAGCCTGATCCGCAGGTGCGTACTCTGGACGTAGAGCTCGCGGTAGGCCTCAGGCGCGTGTTCGAGGTAGAAGTTTTGAAGGAATCGCATCGTATTCTGGTGCCACACGTCTGGGAGTGTCCGGCGATAAAAGTCGATCAGCTCCCGGCGATTGACCCCATCTATGCTAATGTTCGCCTCAGCTCTGTCGGTCGCCGACGGCGCCATGGTAGCCGAGTCAGTGAAGAGTACGGGGTCGAGAGGGTCTTGTTCGGAATCCTCACCTGCTTCGTCGTCACCGGAAACCTCAGGCGAGTCCGACGTCACAGCGTCCTCGGACGTGGACACGTCGAGCTCGCGTTCAATGATATCGTCTACCGGCTCCATGGTTGAGGCGTCCCAGTCTTCCGTAATCGGTTCGTCAGCGTCGCTTTCGTGTATACTCGGCTCGTCCGGTCTTGGCAACTCATCGAGCGCGCTCGCGAGGCGATCGGGTGTCGCTGGGTCGTTCGGGAGCACTGCGCCAGCAAGGTACCAGCTGTACGTAACTGGGAGATCGAACTCCAGTATGGCCAGATAGAGAAGTTTCTGAAGTTTCGTCTTATTTGCGTACTGCGGGTCGACGCTCTCGACGTCGTTGACAGCTTCCGCAAGACAGGCTAAGAGGTCGTCGATTACTGCCCGTTCGGCGTTTGAGAGCTGGACCATCGATCGAAGTATGGGTGCTTCACTAGAAGTGGGACCTGGCGACGCTTAAAAGTTAGAGTGTTCGGAGGGATAAATTTCATCCAGTGAACTAAATAAGGGTTGACCAATTAGATTTGTAACGGATTGGGTATCAGGGGAAGATCGTATTTGCTCTGTACAGCAGATACGCGTGCGATTTAACGATTTAAATAGGGCGGGTTGGCTCTTGGAGTGGGGGCAGGGGGACCCCCTCCGAGGTTTCACCCAAACGTACAAAGCATTTGAACAGCAACTCTAAGATAACTCTCGTACCGGCTGACGCCGGCAAGGCTCGTTGGCATCGTCAAATCAGCAGCAGTTTGTTCGCGATGGGAGCACAGAGCCGTCACTATCGACACAGTCAGTCACGCGACAACGGATTGAGTCAGCCAACGTTCCTGACGAGCGGCAACCCCACCAGGTCGCTCTTGGAAACCCAGCCCGGCCAAGGGCGGCTAGCAAAACGAGCGATACAGGCGAAGACGAGAGTGAGACGACCGCGACTGCATTCGATACGGAGACGAACTGTGACGAGTGCGGGGAGAGCAAGTTCGCGAGGGGGAATAGCGGAGAATGGTACTGTCGCGACTGTGGTGTGGTGCATTCGGGCGTGGAGCTGAAGTTCAGCGAACCGGGGTGGACCGCGTGGACGGACCGACGAGGAGGTCCAATCGGGAGTGCGTCCCGCCTCGCTATCGGGACGGTGGTTGGAGAAGCCGGAGGTAGTTCGAGACCCCGCTGGGCGCAGTACAATCGACGACTGTCTCACAACGAGTCGACACTACGGCACGGACTGAAGGAAGTTCGAGCGTTGGCTGCGGCACTGGAAGCCACGGAGTCCATGACTGAGGCAGCGGGTGTGGCGTTCCGACGGTCGGCGGACGTTGGGCTCTTGGTCGGACAGTCGCTGGAGTCTGTCGCAGCGGCTTCCATATACCTCGTGGCGCGGGAACACGGCCAACCGTTCCCGCTAGCACACGTCGTCTCAGTGTCACCGGTCGACAGACAGGCCGTCAAGTCCGCGTACAGTAAGCTCGTCCGGGAGTTCGACGCCGCGGTGGCACCACCGTTACCGACTGCATTCATTCACCGATTCGCCTCGGCCGTGGGCGTCTCACAGTCCGTCTGCCGACTGGCGACGGACATCGCCTCAACCATCGTTGGGGACGGTGTCCACGTCGGACAGAGTCCGACTGGCGTGGCGGCTGCAGTGATATACGGAGCAGCCCGGAGCTGTGGCGAGGCCGTGACCCAGGAGGACCTGGCTGACGTCGCATTTGTGAGCGTTGTTACACTATCGCGTCAGTGGCAACGCGTTAAGACGTACTTTGAATCCTCTGGTCAGTGAGGAGAACTCGGTATTAGTTGGTGTATTCTGGGCGCTCGGTATATTGGATCGGATCACGCTCATCCAGATTCTGGAACGCCTGGAGTCTGAACGCACAGGCGTCGCAGGTCCCACAGGCAGGTGCTTCGTCGCGATAGCAGCTCCAGGTCACGTTGTACGGCACTTCGAGTTCGATCCCACGCTCTGCGATGTCGGTCTTCGACCACTCGACGAACGGCGCTTCGATATCAATCTCGGTTTCCGGTTTCGTCCCAACGTCGACGATGGTCTGGAAGGCGTCGAAGAACGCCGGTCGGCAGTCGGGATACCCGGAGAAGTCCTCCGAATGCGCACCGATGAAGACGGCATCGCAGTCGTTCGCCTCGGCGTACGAGGTTGCCATCGAGAGGAGGTTCGCGTTCCGGAACGGAACGTACGAACCGGGGATTTCGTCGCTGTCGAGGTCGGCGTCTTCGACCTCCATCTCGTCATCAGTGAGACTCGAGTCACCGATCTTCGAGAGGTGGTCCGTCGTGAGGTGGAGGAAGTCGGCTGCATCGAATCGTTCTGCTTGGGCCTTCGCCGACTCGTACTCCTTGGACTCCGTGCGTTGTCCGTACGAGGTATGGAGCATGTAGAGTTCGTAGCCGCGATTCTGTGCGACCGCGGCAGCCGTCGCGCTATCCATGCCACCGGAGGCCAGAATGACAGCGCGCTGCTCGCTCATCGTCCCGCCTCCGTCTGTTCGATGCCGGAGCGAAACCGCTCGAGTTCCGTGTCGGTCGGCGATCCGATGGTCGCTCTGGTCGTGGTCGTGCTTTCTGTCTCGATACCTCGCATCACTTCACAGAGGTGCGTAGCGTTCATCTCTATGAGTACCGTCTCCGCATCGAGTTCGTCCGCGAGTCCCGACGCGATGTCATTTGTAAGCCGTTCCTGCATCGTCAACTGGCGCGAGCACCAGCGGACGTAGCGTGTGAGCTTCGACAGTCCGACGACCGACCCATCCGGTCGGTAGGCGAGGTGTACGGTGCCGAAGAACGGGAGCAGGTGGTGCTCACAGAGCGAGTAGACGGGAATCCCGGTCTTCACGACCAGGTCGTCGGTCTCCGCCTCGAAGGTCCGCATCGTCGGTTTCGCAACGTCCCTGTTGCCGTCGGTCAACGTCGCGAAGGTCTCCGGAACGCGGCGCTGCCACGTGTCGGTGAGGCCAGCTCGATCCGGGTCCTCACCAACAGCTTCGAGCAACAGTCTGACACCACGTTGTGCCTTCTCGTGATCGATTCCGTCCGTCTCGTCCGTCGTCGTCCCAAACTGAGAGTGGTTCCGAGTCATGTTACGTTCCAGGTGCGTCGTTCCAGAGATCGACGTGGAGGCGCGGCGTGTACCGATAGCCGTGTTCGATTGCCAGTTCGGCAACCTCGTTCCGTCGTTCGTCGAGATCGTCGCGCGTCATCCCTTCCGGCATGAGCAACACGTCCGAATCGCGCACGGTCGTCCACGCTGCATCACGGACTTTTTCGACGATGGATTCGATTTCGGGGATGTCCTCCTCGTCGGTCACGACGAACTTGAGCTGGCTCTCGTACGTGTCGACCAGTTCCGCGAGTGCTTCGATGTCGAGCCGTCTCGATTCGTGTCGGTCAGCCCACTCGCCGTCGCCTTTGGGGTCCTTTTCGGCGGTCGGAGTGCTCGAGGCGAGTTTCGGACTGATACTCGCGAGGTCGATTGGTGCGTCTCTGTAGATTGTTCCGTTCGTCTCGACGGTCGTATGGTAGCCCCGTTCGTCGAGTCGCTCCAGTAAGGTTACCGCATCCTCGTGAATGAGGGGCTCACCACCCGTGAGGACGACGTGGTTTGCCTGCTCGTACGACTCGACCTCGTCGACGATCTCGTCGAGGCGCATCTGCGTGTGCGAGGGCTCCCACGACGTGTGGTACGAGTCACAGAACCAGCAGCGGAGGTTACAGCCGCTCGTCCGGACGAAGACCGACGGCACGCCTGCGAGTTCCCCCTCGCCCTGAAGCGAGTAGAATAACTCGTTGATTGGAAGGCCCTCGCCGTCGATTGACCGGTCAGTTTCCGATTGGACGGTCGAGTTGACGGGCATCAGTGGGTCGCTCCAGCACAGAGTTCTCCGGTTTCGCGCACCTCAGCGGAGACATCAGAGACGGTCTCACCGAAGCGCTCCATGAGCTTCTGCTCCAGCAGGACACTCATGACCTCCGCCGTCGGGGGGTGCTCGAGTACGACGACACCGTCGCTGTCGCCGCTCGCTTCGAACGCCTCCACGAGCGGGTCCCCCGATTCGAGGAGGAACCGGTGATCCCACTCGTCGATTATCGAGGTAATATCACCCTTGTCGACGACCCACCCTTCCTTGGTCAGTTCACCCGTAATCGTGACCGAGATCTCGTAGTTGTGGCCGTGAGGGCGACTGCACTTCCCGTCGTGGTGGAGGATTCGATGCCCTGTACTGATGCGAATGGGGCGGTCCCGCCCGACGTGGAGGGTGCGCTCTCCTGCGTCTTCCAGCAGCGAGGGGGCGCGCTGTTCTACCGACATGAACAGCATGTTCTTCAGGTATGCATATAGTATTACCGGGAGAGTGCCAGGGTAGCATTCAGATAGGCCCGGTGTCAAAACATATGCCCTCAGAGGCTGTCATCGAGCAGCCGATGATCCTACTCTATGAGGCTCCTTATATTGGGCGACGGGTGAGACAATTACTATCCAAATACTGATAACCATCACTAGGCTACCGACGGTAGGTTCCGTCCGGAATCCCCGGAAGGTTGACCGGGATTCAGAGGATTCCCGAAGGGGATCTCGGGTTGGCCTGAGTATCTGTATATTCTGTTGTTGTAGGGTATCAACTGGAATCAGTGAATCGAACCCTCTCAGGGGAGTCCCGAAAACAACGATGTACCTTGGAGAACACAGCCCAATCTATTCCACGATGGTTACAGCAATTAGATATTTGTCCATCGATACCTTCGGCAACTGGAAATGACGTTCTGTAGTGAATGTGGGTCGATGCTCAACCCTGATCGCGACTCGGACAAGTGTACGGAATGCGGTTCCCCCGCTGACCAGTCGGGAGTGACCGATGGTGCGCCCAACGAGAGTGCCACGACGCACACGGAGTTAGAGACGCTCCCTACGACATCTTCGGGGAGCGTGAAGAAGGCCAATGCGATGGAGTGGCTGGAGGAGCTCAACCGGCCAACGTCCGCCGAACTCAAGCAATCGATGATCGAGAAGCCGAGTGACTTCTCGGGTAGCACATACCCCACTGATATCTCGACAATCAGAATCACGGGAGACCCCTCGTTCATCGAATCCGTCGCTGGACTGTTCATCTGGATCGTCGAGATGGAGGACTACAGCCGACGCGTCGAAATCAATCTGCAACGAACCGAGGACCGGGAGACCGGAGACCAAACAGAGAACTACGCGCTCTACCTTTCAGTTGCTGAGCGAGGCGGTTCGTAGTAAGAGACTCAGGGCAGTCACTTACAGACAACGGGACTCAAACGTCGAACCCGGCTTCGCGAAGTGCATCTTCGATGCCACCGAACTGCTCGCTGTAGGCGAGATAGCCGAAGTCGGTCTTCTCGTCGAGATCGGCGGGAGAGGGGAGCCCGTCGGCCTGCTGGTAGACGCCCACCAACTGGATAAGCATCTGCGGTTCGTCGACTCGGGAAGCGTCCGACTCCGCATCGTCTACGGTATCGGTGTCCGGGTTCGACGACCACGTGAGCCCGTAGTCACCGGATTCGAGACTTTCGGTGTTCTCCGTGAGGTACCCACGTTCGGTCTCGACCGTCTCAGGAGTTGGGAGGAGATCGTCTTTGGCGAACATGGTACAGGCAGGGCAGACAGTCCGTTCAGTTCCATGGTCGAGTACGACAGTCTCCAGTGACGAGCGGGACTCTTCGCGGCAGATATCACAGACGGATGGGTTCGGCGAGACAGCGTCGAAGGTGAACTCGTCGAGCTTCTCCATGACGCGGTCCAGACCCGTACGTGCCGCACGGTACTCCTCAAGGGCCCTCCCGATGTCCGAGCTCCTGAACGCCTCGTCACCGGCTTCCCGATGCTCCAGCGCGTCGTTGTACGTCTCCACTACCTCACGGTGGTCACTCGATGGGTCGAGGCTCGTGAGTCGACCATCGACCCGGTCACGGAGCTTGACGACGCGACGGTGGACCTCCTCTCGCTCGTCGGATGCTCGCTGTTCGACCTGATCCACCACCGCAAGTGCCTGCTCGTACTCCTCTGCAGCCGAGTCGAACGCGCCGGTCAGTCTGGCATCGTCGCCAGCATCGAGATGGCGTTCGACGCTGTTCAGCAGGTCATCGAGTTCTTGCGACCCCCACTCGTCCTCTACCCGTTCGATCGTCTCGAGCACGCTACGGCAACGCTCCTGCAGTGATTGAGAGTCCGATTGCGGAATCGCTCTCGCCTTCTGGAACTGTTCCAGTGCGGCTTCCAGCTGGTCGATCGCACGTTCGTACTGGCCGCTGTCAGCCCGTTCAACCCCATCTGATTCCAGCCGCTCTCCCTGGTCGACGTGATGCGCGACTCTGAACTCGTCCGCGTCATCGTACGCCAGTACTTCCCAGTCGTGGACTTCGTCCTCGTTCGTCTCGACGTGGTCCACGATGGCGTCGACGGGACCACGGTAGGAACAGCCGTCGACAGGACAGGTAGCGGGCTCGGTCATTGGACACCAGAGGGTGACAGATACAACCCCCTAAATCAAAAAGGCTGCTTTACCCCGTTCACACCCACGCCAGCCCCTCGTTGTGCTGCCGGAGATACTTCGAATCCACAGCTCCGTCGGGCACCCCAACACGCTCGCCGTCGCGATTCAGAATCGTGCGCTCCAGCACCTCACTGTCGGTCTCGAAGCCGGGCTGCACGACGAGTCGGTACTCCTCGTCCAGCGTGAACAGGTTCCGGTCGAAGGCGGCGTGGTGGGTCCTGTCCAGAACGAGCACGTTCGAGAGGTCCGCCCGATACTCGGGGTAGTCACTCCACGGGAGCACGTGCGCCACGTCGAGCAGGCCGGCGTGGTCCACACCGGAGACGGGACACGTCCGTTCGTACCGCGACAGCGCGGTCGCGCGGAACTCGGGGTCGACCGCGCGGGTCTGGACGACGGTTTCGTACGTGCCAGCGGTCATCTCCTCCCGTTCACTACCCTCGACCGCCCAGTCGCTGCCTGCCCAGTTCTCGACGGCACCCTCGACGAACGCGCGTCCCTCGTCTGTCAGGGCGTACTCGTCGCTACGTTTCTCCACCAAACCCATGCTGCGGAGCCAGTTCGCGCGCTGTTTCGGCATGTCCGTCTCCTCGGGGTCCCAGCCGAGTTCGGGGTGGGTGTCGAGCTGCTGGCTACCGATTTCTTCGACGGTCATTGGGCCGACGGCGAGGGCGTAGAGCAGGCTGCGGAGGCCGACGTTGCGGTCGCACATGATGCGAAGCAGCGTCGCCGTGTCGTGGCCGTCGGTGTACTGCTCACCGTTCGGCCCGAGGGTCCAGCCGTCGTCCGTCTCGGCGAGGAAGCCGACCTTCCGGAGGTAGCGGACACGGCGCATGATGGAGTCGGCGCTCGACACGTTCGCGAACTGGCCGCGGTGCCAGCCGACGAGTTCGTCCGTCGATGGATTATGGGCGTCGACGAACGCCAGGATGGCGTCGAGCGTCTCGACGTACCGGGTCGCCCCGCCGAACATGGGGACGATGCTGCGGAGGCGTGCTCCCTGCATACGGGGTGGTCACGCGGGTGTCGTATGAGCATTCTGCCCGGCCAGGGAATCGTTATCACGCTGGCCGGGGGCAAAGGAGCATGCTCCCGGACTACGTGTCGACGGACGACGAACGGGCAGGCGAGCTACTCGCAGTCGATGTGGGGGCGTACGTCGAGCCGTCGCTGTTAGGGTAGGCGGTCGCGAACAACCCCGACGTGCTCGCGGCTCGCATGGAGTACGTCTCGGGCCTTCGCGACGCGGGGTCGCTCGACGACCGCCTTGTAGAGCTCGCGTACGCGACGGTGTCGGGTTCTGGATTCCCGCGATAGATCAACGCTCGGAATCGCCAGGATCGAGGCGTCTCGACAGGAGATATAGAACGATACCGAGCGGAAGACCGATGACGAACGCGAGACCGATGAGGAACACGCCCCCGATAGCAGCCCCAGCCTGCTCGGCTCCGGTCGTCGTCTCGGTGCTCGCGAACACAACAGTGTATATTCCAAACACGAGCGGTGACAGGAAGGCTTCGATGGCGAGCCAGAACGCTGCACCACCGACGATTGCCTTCGTTGTCGGCCGCTGAGAGAGTAGATACGTGAAGACCGGTATAGCGAGGAAGAAAACCCAGACGAGTTGGGTGTTAGTAGCGATTGTCGCCATCGCGTACCCGACGAAGGCAGGAACCATGGCGGCCAGCGCAGCGACGAACAGATGCACAAAGTCGATTCCATCCGTCCCTGTCTCCCGTTGTACTTCGTTGGAATTCTCATTGAAGTTCCAGTTTGTCACCCCTGTCGATTCTTCATCATTTGTTCCGAACACGGGTGGCTCATGGAGTTGTTCCTCGCTTCTGAGGTCAACAGCTGACTCATCGTCAGTCTGGTCTGGCGCTTGGCCGGCGCCATGCTCATCTCCGATTTCGGTACCACACTCACTACAAAATGCATCGCCTCGGCTAATTTCAGCACCGCAGCTCGTGCAGTATGGCATATCGGAATTTCGAATTGTATAGTATTAAACTCCTTCCGACCATTTTCTGTTTTCCGGTAACAGACTTACTGCAGTCTTTAACCGCTTTAATATGCCCACATATTATCTGGATAAGTTGGTAATAAAATCTAAACTCAAGGCGATCCTAGTATCAGAATGAAATGTACCGACGTACATATTTGACAGCCGTCGGAACCACTGCAAGCGTCCTTGCACTTGCCGGATGTACCGAAGAAGAGCCTCAGGACACCGCCGGCGGAGATGGAGGTGGCAACGGAGGCGACAGTGGGGACAGTGACGGTGGCGAAACCGGCGACAATGGTGGTGATGGTAACAACGACAGGCCCGATGTCGAAATCCTTGAACACGAGTTCTACGAGGAAGAGGTGGGGGCAGGCGTTCGGGGAGTCGCTCGGAACAACACCGACAGCGAACTCACCTACGTTCAAGCCGAGGCAATCTTTCTAGACGGTGATGGAACACAGATCGGTGAAGGACTCGATAACGTGACCGATCTCGCGGCTGGGCGTGAGTGGGAATTCGACTGCATGTACCTTGATAGTGACTCTGACCGTATCGCAGAGTACGAGCTTGATGTCTCAACAGGACTCTGATCTGTCGAAACACCCCATTCACCGGTACTTGAATCTCCGGGTCCCTTATACGGTCTACTCTTGAACTTCAACAACAGTCCGCGGCACCGAAATACCAGTCAGTTCGCGTATTCAAAGGGTGTGTCGATATTGAACTGGTGGTCGCGTAACCGCTTTCAGCTGATGGGCACACTCCGTACGAGTCCGTAACGGGAAGGGAGCACCGACCGAAAATCGTGCTGGTGGTCGCTGCTACTGCACCAGCAATCCGCCGTCGATGATTATCGGTTGTCCCATCACGTACGACGCCTCCTCGGAACAGAGCCAGACGACGGCGTCGGCTATCTCTTCGGGGTCACCGAGGCGTCCTGCTGGGATGGCCGCAGTGATGCGGTCCATCTCCTCGGTGTTGTCCTCACCCGCCTGTTGGACCATCGGCGTGTCGATGACGCCCGGGCAGACGGCGTTGAAGCGGATTCCGTCTTCGGCGTAGTCAACCGTCGCCCGTCGAGTCAGTCCGATAACACCGTGTTTGCTGGCGGCGTAGTGTGCACTCCCGTTCGCGCTCACGCCAGCGACCGACGAGGTGTTGACGACGGCTCCACCACCGCGCTCGATCATCTCCGGTATCTCTGCTTTCAGACACCGCCAGACCCCCTTCAGGTTCACGTCGATCATCCGGTCCCACTCGGCTTCGTCATACTCGGCGAGACGGGTCCCCTCATCCGCGATACCAGCGTTGTTGTGTGCGAAATCCAGTCCACCGTACTCGTCGAGCGCCGTCTGTACCATCGCGTCTACATCGTCGGAGTCGGTGACATCTGTCCTGACGAACGTCGCTTCGCCGCCGTTACTCTCGATCATCTCGATCGTCTCGTGGCCGCCGTCCTCGTCGACATCGGCGACGACGACTTTCGCCCCGGCCTCGGCGAACCGAAGTGACGACTGTCGACCGATTCCCGACCCGCCACCAGTGACGACCGCGACTCCGTCCTGTATTCCGTTCATGATATCAATCGTCACGCCTAACGACGTGACGTGCTAACATTTGTCATCCACTCATAATAGGTTATCGTCGCTCATCGACGCCGGCATCGTCGAACCGCTTCCGGAATCGAAACGGGTCGTCCACCGATCGACTGACCGGACCTCCCGGTCGACGATCTGTCCCGTGCACTCCCATCGTGGCTGGCTCACCGACCGTGACGGCTGAACAAGTGTGTCCACCCCGTGCCGGCAGAGGGGCGTCTCGAACTGCCTCTCGGAGCCTTCCAGGTCGCAGAATACCTGCCAGACCGAGATCGAGCAGTATTGGTCCACTGAAAAAATTTAAGTTATAGATGTCAAATTGCCTGAGTGATGGTGGCGTCAACGAGTTCGACTTTCACACTCTTTGAGGAGATCGCGTATCGACTTGGGTACGGAAAACTGGAGGACGAGATCTCGATTCTCCCTCACCCGCTCATCTCCTGGGGGATAGTCGTGTTTTTCGTGGATGTAGTAGTCCTTCAGGTACTCAAGGAATTTGAGGGGTATCAGGCGACGTTTTTCGTTAACCCAACGTGGCTCATCCAACCTGTTCTTGGGCTTCTCGCGCCATTCGTCGTGGTTTACCTCCATACTCGCTATGATGAAGTGTTACAAAATATCGATGTGGCGTCGCGAACCTCCGATCCGGAGCTCTTCGAGCGTCTATGCCCCAGAAAGATTCGACTCGGATTGTATGCCGTCCTCGCGTCGTACGCTCTCTACCAGTTCATCTACAATATCGGAGTTGGCACGGTAACGCAGGTAGGGGGACTCAGTGAACTCATCGGTGTGACGGTCGTGTTGCCACTTGGATATGGCATCCTATTCGCTGAGTTCCTCGCCACGTATATCGGAATCCTGGTGTTCTTTCCGAGAAGGATCAGGCGAACGGACTTCAAGATCAACTTTCTCGATCCCGAAGGACTCGGTGGCCTCCGGCCAGCAGGCGAACTGATGAAATCGGCGTACTATTTCGTGGTCTTCGGTCTGATCGGATTTGCGAGCATGCTGTATGGCCCGTCGATAATCAACAACCTGACCAGTTCACCGTACGAGGCTCCCGGTCTTATCCAGGATGTGCTGTTTACGCTGGTCTGGATACTTGCAATTGGGACGATGGTTTACGGGCTTTCCCAGATCCACTGGTTCATGAAGAGGGCAAAGCGAAGAGAATTGACCCGTCTCGACAGGGAAGCTCGTGAACTGGTCGAAGACCCATTCGACATGGAACGCTTCGAAATTCGAAACAAAACCGAATATGACGAACTCAGACAACGGATGGAGTATATCAACAACACACAGGAGTACCCGACGACATTCACGATGTGGGTGCAGATATCAATCGGGATACTATTACCGAAAGCGGTTCAGCTCGTCTTATCCTCTGTTTGAACGCGTGATACAACGGTTCTCACCCGTTTTTCTGCAGAAGAACCTGGGTCCAGACAGTCAGGGAGCACACCCGGAACGGAGCGGGTCTTCCACCCCCGACTGGGCGAACCCTCCGCTCGACGCTCTGTCTCGTGCACTTCCATCGTGGCTGGCTCGCTGGCCTCGACAACGGACCGGATTTGTGTCCCCCGTGGCGGATGAGGTGTGTCGTCGAGTCGGCGACGCTCCCGGAGGAATACAGAGATGCCCCGTACTGATGCGAATCGGACAATCTCGGCCGACGTGGAGGGTCCGTTCACCTGCATCTTCCAACTATTCTGTTGTTGTAGGGTATCAACTGGGATTCGTGAATCCCCTTCAGTGGAGGCCCGAAAACAACGACGTGCCTTGGGGAACACAACTCAATCTATTCCACGATGATTACAGCAATTAGCTATTTGTCAATCGACACCTTCGACTACTGGAAATGACGTTCTGTAGCGAGTGTGGATCGATGCTCAATCCGGACCGCGACTCGGACAAGTGTGCAGAGTGCGGTTCCCCAGTTGACCAGTCCGGAGTGACCGATGGTGGGACCAACACCACTGCCAGGACACACACGAAGTTGGAGACACTCCCCACGACATCCTCGGGGAGCGTGAAGAAGGCGGACGCGATGGAGTGGCTGGAGGAGCTCGACCGGCCAACGTCAGCCGAACTCAAGCGATCGACGATCGAGAAGCCGAGTGACTTCTCGGGGAGCACGTTTCCCACGGACATCTCGACGATCCGAGTCACCGGCGACCCCTCGTTCATTGAGACCGTCGCTGGGCTGTTCAGCTGGATTGTCGAGATGGAAGACTATAGTCGGCGCGTCGAAATCAATCTGAAACAGACCGAGGACAAGGAGACAGGGGAGGAAACCGAGAACTACGCACTCTACCTCTCGGTCGCTGAGCGAGGCGGTTCGTAGTAAGGGGCTCAGGGCAGTCACTTTCAGACGACGGGACTCAGACGTCGAACCCGGCTTCGCGAAGTGCATCTTCGATGTCACCGAACTGCTCGCTGTAGGCAAGAAAGCCGAAGTCGGTCTTCTCGTCGAGCTCAGCCGGGGAGGGGAGCCCGTCGGCTTGCTGGTAAACGCCGATCAACTGAATAAGCATCTGCTGTTCGTCGACGCGGGTTGCCCCAGACTCTGCATCGGCTCCCGTCTTAGAGTCGGGTTTCGACGACCACGTGAGCCCGTAGTCACCGGTCTCAAGACTCTCGATGTTCTCCGTGAGGTACCCCTCTTCGGTCTCGACCGTCGCGGGAGGCCGGAGGAGGTCGCCTTTAGCGAACATGGTACAGGCAGGACACACGGTCCGTTCAGTTCCATCGTCGAGTACGACAGCTTCCAGACCGGTGTCGAATTCTTGGCGGCAGATATCACAGGCGGACGATCGCTGTGACGCGACGTCGAACGTGAACTCGTCGAGCTTCTCCATGACGCGATCCAGACACGTACGTGCCGCACGGTACTCCTCAAGGGCCCTCTCGATGTCGGAATTCCTGAACGCCTTGTCACCAGCTTCCCGATGCTGTAGCGCGTCGTCGTACGTCGCCACTACCTCACGGTGATCACTCGATGGGTCGAGACTCGCCAGGCGACCGTCGACCTGATTACGGAGCTGGACTACGCGACGGTTGCTCTCCGCTGGCCCGGCAGGTGCACGCTGTTCTGCCTGCTCCAGCATCGCAAGTGCCCGCTCGTACTCCTCCGCAGCCGAGTCGAAGGCGCCGCTCAGTCTGGCGTCGTCACCCGCATCGAGATGGCGTTCGACGGTGTTCAAGCGATCGTCGAATTCTTGCGACTCCCACTCGTCCTCTACCCGTTCAATCGTCTCGAGCACGCTACGGCAACGTTCCTGTAGTGGTTGCGAGTCGGATTGCGGAATCGCTCTCGCCTGCTGGAACTGTTCCAGTGCGGCTTCCAGCTGGTCGATCGCATCTTCGTACTGCCCGCTGTCAGCCCGTCCGATCCCGTCAGATTCCAGCCGCTCGCCCCGTTCGAGGTGATGTGCGACACGGAACTCTTCCGCATCATCGTACGCCAGTAGCTCCCAGTCGTGGACTTCGTCCTCGCTCGTCTCGACGTGATCCACGACAGCGTCGACGTGACCGCGGTAGGAACAGCCGTCGGCGGGACAGGTAGCGGGCTCGGTCATTGGATACTAGAGGCTGAGAGATACGACGCCCTAAATCAAAAAGGCTGGTTCACCCCGTTCACACCCACGCCAGCCTCTTGTTGTGCTGCCGTAGATACTCTGCATCCAGAGAGCCGTCGGGCATCCCGACGCGCTCTCCGTCTCGGTTCAAGACCGTCCGCTCAAGCAGTTCACTCTCGGTCTCGAAGCCGGGCTGGACGACGAGCCGGTACTCCTCGTCGAGCGTGAACAGGTTCCGGTCGAAGGCGGCGTGGTGGGTCTTGTCGAGCACGAGGACGTTAGACAGATCGGCACGGTACTCGGGGTAGTCGCTACAGGGGAGTACGTGCGCAACGTCGAGCAGTTGGGCGTGGTCCACACCAGAGACGGGGCAGGTCCGCTCGTACCGCGAGAGCGCCGTCGCGCGGAACTCGGGGTCGACCGACCGGGCCTGGACGGTGGTCTCGTACGTTCCAGCGGTCATCGCATCGCTCTCACCCTCGACAGTCCAGTCGCTCTCGGCCTAGTCCTCGACGGCACCCTCGACGAACTCCCGTCCCTCGTCGGTCAGGGCGTACTCGTCGCCGTGCATGACCACCAAACCCATGCTGCGGAGCCAGTTCGCGCGCTGTTTCGGCATATCGGTCTCCGCGGGGTCCCAGCCGAGTTCGGGGTGGGTGTCGAGCTGCTGTGCGCCGATCTCCTCGATGGTCATCGGTGCGACGGCAAGCGCGTAGAGCAGGCTGCGGAGGCCGACGTTGCGGCCGCACATGATGCGCAGCAGCGTCGCCGTGTCGTGCTCTGCGGTGTACTCCTCGCCGTTCGGCCCGAGCGTCCAGCCGTCGGCGGTCTCCGCGAGGAAGCCGACCTTCCGGAGGTACCGCACACGGCGCATGATGGGGCCTTCGCTCGACACGCTGTCGAACTGGCCGCGGTGCCAGCCGACGAGTTCGTCGGTCGACGGGTTATGGGCGTCGACGAATTCCAAGATGGAATCGAGCGTCTCGACGTACCGGGTCGCCCCCCCGAACATGGGGACGATGCTGCGGACGCGCGTGTCCTGCATACGGTGTGGTCACGCGGATGTCGTATGATCCTTCTGCCCGAATCGATCGTCCGAAGACACCGGGTCAGCGACGCTGCTCGTCCCGCTCTGCTAACTGGTACTCGAAGACGGAACCCTCGTCCCGATTCGCACGCTCTTCCCAGCGGATGCGGCGGAACTCCTCCCGGCACGTTCGAATGCCTGAATCCACCGACAAGAGAGAGTCCGGGTCGTGCGTCGATGAACGTGCCGTGACGGTGAGCCTATGACGGTCCCGAGAGCAGGTCGTCGATAGCTGCGAGATCGAACAGCGACCAGTCGTCACCCAGTTCCTCCTCGAGGCCGTCGACGAAGCCGCTCTTCGAGAAGAGTGCGAACTGTTCGTCGCGGTCGTCTGGCCCCCATCGGACGCGTGCTGCCTTGTCCGAGAGCGACTCGACGAGCCCGTGGCCGACTGGCTCTGTGGTCCACTTGCATTCCGCGAGGAGCACCCGGTCTGCGTCGGGGGCGAGGCCGACGATATCGATCTCGTCCTCGCCGTACCACCATCGGCCGACGCTGGCGTAGGAGTCGAGTCTCCCACGTCGGATCGCCTCCCAGACTGCCTCGTGACAGACGGATTCGAACGTCGTCGCGACGTGGTCGGGCAGGTTCGGTTCGATGGTCCCCTCGAACACCAGCTCGGGTGCCTCTTCGATGCTGGAGCGGTTCGGTTCGACGAACCGGAACCAGAACCGGAGGAACTCGTCCGCGACGTGATACCGGGAGCGTTTCGACGTCTTCCCGGTCGCCGTGACTGGCACCTCGCGCTCGATGAACCGGAGTCGGCGAAGCGTCTGCAGGTACTTCGAGAGCGGCCCAGGGTCGATGCCGGTCGCACCCGAGATCTCGTTCGGGGTCGTCCGACCGGTGGCGATCGCCTCGAGGATACTCAGATACCGGGCGGGGGATCGCAGCTCGGTCCGGAGCAGGAACTCCGGCTCGTTGTACAGGACGGCCATCGGCGAGAGGACCTGTGTTCGGACGTTCTCACCGAGTGGCTGCCCGTAGTCGAACAGCGTGAGATACATCGGGGTCCCCCCGGTGATCGCGTACGACCGAATCGCGTCCGCGATATCGTACCCTATTATCTCCCGTGCCTGCTGGAACGAGAACGGCTGGAGGTCGATCTGTCCCGTTCGACGGCCGTACAACGGGCTCTCGTGGCCGAGAACCTCGGACTCCATGGTGCTGATGCTCGACCCACAGAGGACGAGCATCGACTCTGTCCCCTGTATCTGTTCGTCCACGAACGCCTGTACGTACGAGGGAAGCGAGTCGTTCTCCTCGACGAGGTACGGGAACTCGTCGATGACGACGACCGTTGGTTCGGTCGCGAGCCGCTCCCCGAGATACTCGAACGCCTCGTCCCACCCGTCGATGCGTGGGACACGGTCGTCGAAGTGATTGGCGACCTGTTCGACGAACTTCTCGCGCTGGCGCTGTTCTGCCTCCTGTGCCGCGAGGAAGTAGATGTGTGGGTGGTCCGTACAGAACTCCTTGAGCAGCGCCGTCTTCCCGACGCGCCGTCGACCGTAGACGACGGCGAATCCGTGGCCCGGTGACTCGAAGCTCCGCTCGAGCGCAGCGAGCTCATCGGCCCGGTCGACGAAGGTCATTATCTACATAATGATTACCGTGATAATGACTTCTATCTTTCGCCGAATCGTTACGCGGCACTCGGGGACGAGTGGCGACTGGACCGAGACACTCAGTTGGTGACCAGTTCGAACTCGTCGTCGAACCGGAGACTCTGGAGTCGCATCTCCAGCGAGAGCGGGCCATCACCGGCGAAAGGAAGCGCCGAGGTCCAGTCGGGACGACAGTCGGTGAGCGCGTTCCATACGCTGTGCTGACGGGCACGACGATCGACGGCGTACCGGGAGAGCGCGGCGTCGACGGAGTCGGCGGCGACGAGCGAGTCGACGAGGACGATGCTGTCCTCGACCGGGAGTGTGGGGTGGAGACCCCGGAAGCCCGAGAGCGGGCTGGCCGCAGTGCCACAGAGAACGACCCGCCCTGCCCGCCACGTTCCGCAAGCGGTCGGATCGGGCAGCAGTCGGTAGCTGCTTCCGGGAGGGATGCCGCTCTGGAGGGGTTCCGGAAGGCCGACATCGAGGCGTTCGAGGGCTGCACCTGCACGGGTTCGCGGCGAGTGGTCGGCCGTCGAACGTCGTGGCATGCGCACCTGGATGGCGAGTTCGTCGTCGAAGGGGACCACTGTCACGCAGACTGCCGTGTCCCAGTGTTCGCACGGAGAAGACACAAGCGCACTCGAGCGGGGGAGGCTCGTGGACCACTCGTGGAGTCCGCGCTGGAACTCGTGCACTGCGCCCGTGAGGCTGCCGACGAAGGAGTTCTGTCCGTCTGCCGCGACGACGACATCGTACGTCGCCCGGGAGCCGTCGGCGAACGTCACCTCGATGCCGTCCGGGACATCGCGCAGGTGGTCGACGGCGTCGTCTCGTCTCGTAGCGCCGTCCTGACGCCGGTCGAGTCGCCGGTAGAGGTCAGGGACATCGAGCCACAGCGTGGGGTCCGCATCAGACGCGAGCGTCAGGCTGCACTGGGGGCCGTCGATGCGATGCTCGGTCACGGGCCGAGTGAGTCCGTCCAGCGACCCGCCGGGGATACAGTCCGCCAGCGTCTCGACTGTCTGGCGCGGGAGGAGTGTCGGGCCGTTCGGCGTGGCGGTCTCACGGGTTGCGTTCACGTGCGTGACCCGGTGTCCGGTCCGGCCGAGCCAGGTCGTCAGGGCGAGTGCAGCGACCGTGCCACCTGCCACGAGGACGCGAGGGCCGTCAGGAGCGGGGTCGTGGTCGATGGGCGGCGAACCAGCGAGTGGTGGAGGCAGTCGACGTACCATCGCGACTGGAGCGTTCGGTACCCCGGGAGAAAAGTGGCGAGCCAGAGTTTCTGTCCGTGAGACATCGACTGTCTGTAGCAGGTGACATTTTTTGCAGCTGGGGTCTGAATGGGGCTGTATGCCAGCAAGCGACCATGCGGTCCTGGTCGTCGGCGGGGGGTCGGGGGTGGTTACCCTTCTCTCGAGATACCGCGAGGCGTGTGGGGGCGACGTGTCGTGGAGGGAGATCTCTGACCCACGTGAGGCCGATTCCAGGGGGTACGAGCTCGCGTTCGTCGACCGATCAGTCGAGACCGACTTCGTCGAAAGCGTCGAGGCGCTCGGCTCGGGGGCCGGGGGCTGTCCGGTCGTCGCCGTCGTCGGGGATGACGACGACGCGTCGGCAATCCTCGACGCCGGGGCGACGGTCACCGTCGGGCGACAAACGCTGGTCGAGACGTCGCCGGCGTTTCTCGACCGACTTCTCCCGTCAGGGACGACAGGGACCGCCGGGTCTGTCGACGAAACTAGCGCCGGCGGGTGGGACGCTGACCTCGAGTCCGTCTTCGAGACGGTCCCGGACGCGGTCGCCGTCGCCGAGCTCGAGTCCGGCGAACTCGTCCACGTCACTCGACGATACGCCGGTCTCGTCGGCCAGGACCGTGAAGACCTGCTGGGTGCGAACTTCGAAACGCTCGCCGCAGAGCCAAGCGGGCTGACGCCGCTTTCGGCTCGCGACGAGGTGGTGTCGAGTAACGACCCGGTTCGTCTCGAGTGGCCGGTCGAGACCGACGGGGGCGACCGCCGGTGGCTCGAATCCAGCGTCCATCTGACGACGGTCGCGGGCGAGCGGCGACTCGTTTCGACGGCACGCGAGGTGACCGCACGACACGCGGAGCGACCCCAGGTGGCGGATATCATGGCCGAGTCCCCGACGGCGACGACGTTTCACGACCCGGAGACGGGCGCGATTCTCGAGGCGAGCACCCGGTTCGCCGAACTGGTCGGGGCCGAGGACCGCGACGCCGTCCTGGGTGCGGGCCTGGGGGCCGTCGCGCCAGCCGCCAGCTCGGAGACGCTGGCGTCGCTCCGCGGCATCATCCAGCGGGTGGGGGAGAGTGCCCGAATGGAGGTGACCGACTGGGCCACGGACGGGGCCGACGGACGGTCCATCCGGTTCCAGGTGTTCGTCACTCCGGGCGTGATGGGCGACGAACGATGCGTCATCTGCCAGTGGTCGGACGTGACCGAACGGAGGGAGCTCGAGGAGACCTACCAGGAGCTGTTCGAGAACGTGAGCGACGGGCTCGTCGTACACGAGCCGGGTTCCGGGGAGATCGTCGAGGTGAACGGACGGTTCTGTGAGATGATGGGCTACGAGCGCGACGACCTCTTGGGGGAGCGCGTCGACGTCATCATCGCGAACGACAGCGGGTACTCGTACGAACGCGCCCGGAGGCTCATCGGCCGGGCCGAGGCAGAGGGCCCACAGCTGTTCGAGTGGCGCAACGAACACGCCGACGGGCACACGTTCCCGGTGGAGGTCCACCTTTCGCTGGTCGAGATACGCGGGAGAGAGCGTGTCCTTGCGAGCGTCCGTGATATCACCAGGCGGAAGCGCCGCGAGCGCGAGTTCGAGCAGATATTCAACAACGTGAACGACGCCATCGCCGTCCACGACCCTGAGACCGGCGAGTTCGTCGACGTCAACGACACCTACGTCGAACAGTTCGGGTACGATGTCGAGACGATCCGAGAGCTCGGTGTGGCGGGACTCAGCCTGACGGAGGACGGCTTCACGGCGGACCGTGGGGACGAGATCCTCGGTCGCGTCGACGAGACCGGCGAGCCGGAGACCGTCGAGTGGCGGGTCGAACACGCAGACGGCGAGGAACGAGTGTACGAGGTGAACGCGACTGCGGCGACCATCGACGGCGAGAACCGCGTTTTGACCATCAATCGGGACATCACGGAGCGCAGGCGGCGAGAGCGCGAGTACGAGCAGATTTTCGACGGTGTCAACGACGCGATCACGGTCCACGACCCGTGGGCCGAGGAGATGCTGGACGCGAATCAGACGCTCTGTAACCTCGTCGGCTACGACCGGGAGACCGTGCTCGAGCGCGGAATCGACGGGATTTCGGTGGCAGACCAGGGGTTCACCGAGGAGCGTGGCTACGAGCTCCAGCGGGCGGTCGCGGAGACCGGCGAGCCGAGGACGGCCGAGTGGCGGGTCGAGACGGTGGACGGAGAGCGACGCGTGCTGGAGACGAACGTCACTCCGGCGACCATCGGCGGCGAGCAGCGCGTGCTCGTGCTGTCGCGCGACGTGACGGAACGGCGACGACGCAGGCGGCAACTCGAACTCATCGTCGGCCGAATCGACGAGGCCGTGGCGCTCTCCGAGGATGCCGCCACGATCGGGCGACCGGAGTACGTCAGCCCTGTCATCGAGGAGATATTCGGGCTACCACACGAGGAACTGGCAGCGGATACGACAGCCCTCCGCGAGCGCATCCACGAGGACGACCGGAACGGGTACGAGTCCGCGCTCGCGTCGATGGTTGCCGACATCGAGGCCGGGACGCCGGACGACAGATACGACGTCGAGTTCAGGTATCACCATCCCGACGACGAACTGCGGTGGATTCACCTGACCGCGTACCCGATGCCGGACGTCGAGGGGTACGGTCGTGTCGCCGTGTTCGAGGACATCACCGAGCGAAAGCGACGCGAGCGTGAGTACGAGCAGATCTTCGATGCGGTCATCGACGGAATCACGGTCCACGATCCGGAGACGGGGGAGATCGTGGCCGCGAACGAGGCGATGGCCGACCTCGTGGGGTACGACCAGTCGGCGATGGTCGGGATGGATATCGAGGACCTCAGTCCCGTGGAGGCCGGCTACACGAACGAGCGGGGCAAGGAGATCATCGACCGGGTCATGGACCGAGGTGAGGCGGAGGTCGTGGAGTGGGCCGCAGAGACGGTAGACAGCGACATCCGCTGGCTCGAGGTGAAGGCCACGCCGGCCGTCATCGGCGGGCAGGAGCGCTACCTCGCCATCGACCGGGACGTCACGGAGCGGAAGAAGCGAGAGGAGGAGCTACGGCGAACGCAGCGACAGTTCAGGCAGATATCCGAGGCCGTCGACGAGGTCATCCACCTCGCGGACGCGGACCTCTCGGAGACGTACTACATCAGTCCGGCCTACGAGGACATCTGGGGTCGTCCCGTCGACGAGATGTACGAGGACCCGTACGCGTTCGAAGAGACGGTCCACCCCGACGACCGTGAGGCGTTCCTCTCGTTCCTCGACCGGGTGACGACGGAGCTCACGGATCCCGATATCGAGGAGGACGACCAGTACAGCTACGACTACCGCGTGCAGCGTGACGACGGCGAGGTCAGGTGGATATCGGGGCGGCTCTACCCGATACGCAACGACGAGGGTGAGGTGATTCGCCTGGTGTCGGTGAACCGCGACATGACGGAGACGAAGCAGCGTCAGCAGACGCTCGAGTCGTTCCAGGAGGCGACTGCGGAGCTGACGACGGCCGAGTCCGCGGCCGACGCCTGCCGGACCGCCGTCGACGCGGCCTCGGACGTGTTCGACCTCGACTCCGTCGCGGTGCACCTGCACGACGAGGAGACGGGTCGGCTGGTTCCTGCTGCGGGGACTGCGGCTCTCGGTGGGACCGACACCCTCCCCGACTGGGGGGCGGCGGACACCGTCCCGTGGGAGACGTTCGTCGACGAGCGAGTCCTGCGTGTGGACCCCGATGCCGAGTCCGCGTTCGGGTTCGGCCCGAGCGAGGAGGTCGTCGCGGTGCCGCTCTCGGGGCACGGGGTGATGACCCTGTGGTCGGACGAGGATGAGGCGGTGGAGTCCGCCCACCTCATCGCGGCGACCCTCGAAGGGGCGCTCAACCACGTCGTCGGCGAGCGCCGGCTGGAGTCCCAGCGGGAGGAGCTGGAAGCACAGACCCGTCGAGCGGACCAACTGGAGCGAATCGCCGAGTTGAACCGGCGAATCGAGGCCGCCATCACGGACCAGTCGACGCGAGCGGGCGTCGAACGGGCGGTGTGTGACCGTCTCGTCGATATCGAGCCATTCGTCCACGCCTGGGTGGCGGAGGGAGCGACGGGTGAGGGACCACTCGAACCCAGAGCGACGGCCGGTCTTTCGAGAGAGACGGTCGACCAGTGGCTCCACCAGGGGTTAGACGGGGACCAGGACCGCCACACGGCCAGGGAGGCGTGGGAAACGAACGATGTGACCGTCGAAGCGGGCCTCGTCGGCACAACGAGGGGTGACTGGCGACGCGACCTCCTCCGACGGGGGGTGCAAGCGGTCTGTGCCGTGCCGCTCTCGTACGAGGGAATCGTCCAAGGTGTGCTCGTGGTTCACGCGAGCGAGCCAGCCGCCTTCGAGGGGCCGACGCGGGAGACGCTCGACCAGCTCGGCAGCTCCATCGGCTACGCCGTGACCGCAATCGAGCGACGCCGTGCACTCGAGTCGGACGAGACGTTCGAACTGGAGTTCCGCGACGACGACGCCTCACTGCCCTTCGCCAGACTCGCGGAGGAGACCGGCTGTCAGGTCCACCACGACCGGACGGTCCGGCGACAGGACGGCTCCATCAGGGTCGTGTACCGGGTCGTCGGCGAGGTGCCGTCGGACGTGGAGTCCGTCGCCGAGGAGACGCTCCCGGGCGAGACGACGGTCCTCTCCGACGAGGACGACACGGCGATCGTAGAGCGGACCGGCACGACCTGGTTCGGCTCCATCATCTCCGAGTACGGGGGCGTGCTTCGGCGGGGGCACGCGACCCCCGACCGGACGACCATCGTCCTCGAACTCCCGACAGAGGCGAACACGCGCCGGTTCGTCCGTCGGCTGGAGGAGACGATACCGGGAATCCACCTCCACGCACAGCGCCAGCAGGCGGCGAGCGACCCGGTCCCCGGTGAACTGACGGAGCGCGTCGAGCGGCGGCTCTCGCCGCGCCAGGCCGAGGCGCTTGCGACCGCGTTCCGGATGGGCTACTTCGACTGGCCGAGGGACCACAGTGGCGAGGACGTGGCCGACGAGATGGGCATCACCCAGCCAACCCTGAACAAGCATCTCCGGGTCGGCGAGCGGAAGGTCCTCGAACTAGTCCTCGAGGTGCTCGACTCCGGTACCGAGGTGTAAGGGCGACCAACTGCCGTGTGGTCGGCCCACACATCTATCAGTATAGCTTCGTCACTCCTTCGCAGACTTCCAATGTAGCTTGCAGCTATCAGTGGCTGGGGGCAGAACCCACAGTTGCGATGAGCCAGACGGACAGGACACTCCGACCGTTCACGAGCGCACGTACTCTGTCATCCCACCCTCCCTGCGATGGGCAGTCGAACGCCGGAGCCGCCGCCAGTATCGTCGAGGTGGTTCGCCCATGACCGCCGCTGGACAGCTCCAGCGTCGGCGCGAACGCCGGGACTCTGCTCCCGCAGCCGCGGACCCTCCTGAGAACGCCGATACATGGTGTTTCACCGCGACCGACGACGCTGCGTCGGAGATCCTGGATCTGCTGAATGACGAGTACACCCGCCGAATCCTGGAGAGACTCTCCGAAACTCCCCGGCCCGCCCGGACGCTGATTCGGCGGTGCGACGCTTCCAAACCCACGGTGTATCGGCGCCTGAACCGGCTCGAGGAGCACGGACTGATCGACGTCGATATCGAGTTCGATGACGGCGGTCACCACCGAAAGGTGTACTGCTCGAGACTCGTCAGTGCCACCTTCCAGCTGGACGACGGCTCTCCGACGGTTCAGGTCACCGTCGACGAGCCTTCCGCGGACTATCACCACAACCCCACCAGACGTTCCCGCTGACCCGCAGGCGATTCGGCCCTCCACTTCCACGCCGCCGCGCTGACCGAATCCAGCTTCGGTGGCTAGTGGCGATGCCACTATTCAGTGCTGTCAGCGCCCGACCGTCCGTGGAACCGGCTCCTCCAGCACGGGTTCCTCGAACTCAATCTCGGTGACCAGTCCCCATTCGTCTCGGTCGAATGCCGGGGAGTGTGCGGCCCTCGACACGACTGAGGAGCAGCTGGTCGTGGTGGGGGAGCATCACCTCGTGACAGCGGTCTGCTGTCGGCCCAAGTGTCAATGAGTATTCCGCCATCTTCTCCGTACTTGCTGGATCGACTGCGTTGTTCACACCCACGGCTGTTCGTCATTGTGCTGCTCTAGATACCCGACGTCCACAGCTGCATCGGGCACACAGACGCACTCGCCGTCCTGTTTCAGAATCGTCCGTTCCAGCAACAGCATACGGGATGGACGGACACCTGGGATGCCCATCTGGCCGAGCAGGTCCCTCGAGAGGACCGGTCCAGTCGGGTCGTGCGTTTGATCTCGGTGAAGCCGCTCGAATACGCACAGAGGACCCTGGTTTGGACCCGAGCAGCGGCCGGACGATTTCGACGATGGACCCGCTGAAGCAAGGGTCCGGTACACACCCACGGTTAGATATCAGAGTTCTAGCTTTTATATCTATTAGACATCTATTTGTAGTGTCTAGATTGTTTTGGTATTCGAGGGCGCGGTGTGTGCGCCGGCACCTAGTAGTGTGGGAAATGTGCTATACTATCTGGCCCCGCGATCCCGATCGCTCTAGATTGGGAACGAGTGGCTACATCCTCGGGTAAGGCCTTCCTCGGTGTATAGTAGCCTGAGAGATTCGGTGGCAGTATCGGTCCGACCCTCGAACTGGCGCACGTCAGCAGTACCCGAGTGACTCGCGGACTGGGCCGAATCGCGGTTTTGCAGTGACTACAGGCGCTGCAGAGCGGAGCCAGCCGGCTGTCGGCTTCGAATCGGGGCACCGCTCCGAGCAGCACTAATATTTCTCCAATAAGAAATATTACTCCCGTCGCCCGTAGGTATTCTTCGCATATCAATCAGTGTGGAAGGGCAGCAGAACGATTTACATCAAATTCAAATGTATTATCTGAGTCTTGTATAAGTGGGTCAGTCTTCTGGCCCGTCGACCTCCTCGGTAGCCCCCAGGACCGACGGACCACGTCGAACCATGTCGGATGTGGACCGTCGGCGACTCCCGGATCGACCGGAGGAAGCTCCGCATTGCGAGGCGGCCATAACAAGCATATGTTTGTTACTTCCATCTCCCGGCTCGTACGCCGGCCCCGGGAGAGGTCCCGTAGTGGTCGTCGGAGCCGACGGCTTTCGAGGCGAGCCCCTCCTGTGCTAGCCGCTAACAGCTACATTTTTACGCGTCGCCCGACTTTCCGGACACATGTCACGGGCCGATACGACCGGGTCAGCCGCGACAGTCGTCGCAGAGAACATCGGCGGTATCTCCAGCACCGAGGTCGAGATTCCCCCCGGCGTCACCGTGCTCACGGGTCGGAACGCGACGAACCGGACGTCGTTCCTCCAGACGATAATGGCGGGCGTGGGCAGCACCGACGTCTCGCTCAAAGGGGATGCCGACGAGGGGTCGGTCGAGCTCGAACTGGACGGGACGACGTACCGGCGAACGCTCAGCCGAACCGACGGAACCGTCAGCTTCGGAGGTGAACCGTATCTCGACGACGCGTCCGTCGCCGACCTCTTCGCGTTCCTGCTCGAGTCGAACGCGGCCCGCCAGGCCGTCGTTCGCGACGACGACCTCCGGGAGTTGCTCATGCGACCGGTCGATACGGACGAGATCAAAGCCGAGATCGACCGCCTCGAACGCGAACGGGACGAGGTCGAGTCCGAGCTCGAAGCGATCGGGACGCTGAAGGGTGAACTGCCCGGCCTCGAGGCGCAGAAGTCGGAGCTGGTGTCCGAGATCGACGCCAAGCGAGCGGAGCTCGAGGACGTCGAAGCCGAGATCGAGTCGATGGACGCCGACGTCGACGAATCCCGGGCGGAGAAACAGGAGCTCGAATCACGGCTCGACGAACTCCGGACGCTCCGGTCCCAGCTGGACGACGTGCGGTCCGATATCGACATCGAGGAGGAGAGCATCGCATCCCTGCGGAGCGAACGCGCGGAGTTACAGGAGACACGGGAGGCGTTGCCGGACGCCCCGATGGGGGAGCACGAACAGATCGAGCGGGACATCAGCCGACTCCACGAGGAGAAACAGCAGCTTGAGGCGACGGTCAGCGATCTCCAGGGCGTCATCCAGTTCAACGAGGAGATGCTGGACGGTGAGCAGTCGGCCGTCGGGGGCGCGCTCGACCCGAACGACGGGTCGACCGGTGCTGTCACGGATCGGCTGCTCGAAGACGAGGAGGTCGTCTGCTGGACCTGCGGGAGCGAGGTGCCGGAGGAGCGGATCGAGCAGATGCTCGAACAACTGCGTGACGTTCGGCAGGGGCACACCGCCGATATTCGAGAGCGAGAGGCCGAACTCGACGAGTTACGCTCCGAACAGCGCGAACGGGAGGAACAGCAACGGCGTCGTGACCAGGTCGAGCAGCAGTTGACGGACATCGAGAACGAACTCGACGACAGGGAGGCCCGACTGGCGGACCTCCGCGCCCGCAGGGAGGAGCTCAACGAGCAGATAGAGACCACCGAGTCGGCGGTCAGGCAACTGGAGTCGGAGGAGTTCTCCGACATCCTCGAACGCCACAAGGAGGCGAATCAGATCGAGTTCGAACTCGGGCGGCTGGAGTCGGACCTCGACGACGTGACCGACCGGATCACGGAGATCGAGGATCGACTGGCCGAGGAGTCCGAACTGCAGCGGCAGCGAGAGACGCTCCAGTCGGAACTCGAAGACCAGCGGACCCGAATCGACCGCATGGAACAGGAGGCGGTCGAAGAGTTCAACGACCGGATGGCGGACATCCTGGAGATGCTGGACTACGACAACCTCGCACGGATCTGGATCGAGCGTGTCCAGCGGACCGTTCGAGAGGGACGACGCAACGTCGAGAAGACGGTGTTCGAGATGCACATCGTCCGGACGACCGAGTCGGGCGCGACCTACGAGGACACGGTCGACCACCTCTCGGAGAGCGAGCGCGAGGTGACGGGGTTGACGTTCGCGCTGGCGGGGTATCTCGTCCACGACCTCCACGAGACGGTCCCGTTCATGTTGCTGGATTCGCTGGAGGCGATCGACTCCGAACGAATCGCCGACCTCGTGTCGTACTTCTCGGAGTATCCGACGTACCTCGTCGTCGCGCTGCTCCCCGAGGACGCCCAGGCGCTCTCGCCGGCGTACACCCGAATCACCGAAATCTGAGACGAGAGCCGGAACGCCCTCCCGCCCCCGCTATCCGGACTGGCACTCACAGCTCCCCTCGCGCAGGAGTTCGATCAGACCGTACTGCGTGTCGCAGTCCTCGCAGAGGACGCTGATGTCGATGAAGAGACGGTACTCCCCGATGGAGAGCCGGTCGGTCGAATCGAGCTGGTCGATGCTCTTCTCGGCGACCGAGCGGGTTCGCGACGTGAGACGCTGGATGGTTTCGATCACGTTGTCGACGCGTGTCTCGTCGTCGTCGCCTCGGTCGTACTCGGCGCCCCGATACGCCGTGAGGTAGGAGCGGACCGCCTGATACGTGACGAAATCGCGCTCGAGCTGGTCGATGTCTACGCCGTTCTGCTCGAGTCGCTGCTGGGCCTCCGTTCGGTTCCCGCTGCTGACGTCGTCGCTCGTCAACAGCCGGTACAGGTTGTCGACCTCGCCGTCGACCGACGACACGTCCGCGTCGTGCAGCGCGGCGTCGAGCAGTCGCTTGTTGAACCGGTCGGCCAGGGCGCGGAGACTCTCCCGCTGGTCGCCGTCCGCCGTCCAGCGCGCTTCGAGCTGGTCGCCGAACCGCTCGCCGAGGCCGTACTGCTCGATGAGGCGTGCAACCTTGCTGTTCACCCTGTCACCCGCGTCCTCGTCGGCGTTCGAAGGCATTCGTTCCGTCAGCTTGGCGCGACTGTCGTATTAAAACGACGGTTCCACGTCCGGACGGGGGGACGGGACGACCGGACGGCCAAGAATAACAGGCGTAGTTTCGTTATTCTGGTGGCGAGCCGGGTCGTCGCTCGCCTCGGTCGACCGAGATGCTGACGCACCGTTCGGGCATCCGTGACGCTGGTCCGTGAGACGTGTGCTTCCGGATGGGTGCGTCAGTACGCCCGTCCGGGTCGTTCAACCGGCATTCCGACCTGACCATGTCCCGTTCCACGATGTCGGACGCCCGTTTTTCGAGAGAGTACGGGTGTAACAGCCGCCGATGGAAATTTATCGGCTTGTAGTGAGAAATAAACTAATCTGGGGGATATTACCACACATGTTCCGAAAACTCACCCGAGACATCGAACTATCGTCCGTTTCATGTATGTGGGATGCTGACAACCAACACATCACGAGTACGTGACGTTGAGTTCGATGACGTTGACGGTCTCGAGCACCTTCTCCGGGAGGGTGTTCCGGAACCGGTCGTCACGGATGCGATGCGAGGGACCGGAGACGCTGACCGCACCGAGAACGCGGTTGTCGTTGCTCAGGACCGGAGCCGCGACACAGCGGAGGCCCTTCAGTCGCTCCTCGTCGTCGAAGGCGTAGCCACGCTCGCGGATGTCCGCGAGCTGGTCGAATAGTTCGTCCCGGTCCGTGACCGTCTTCGGCGTCGTCTGTTCCAGCCCGTGCATCTCGATGATCTCGTCGACCCTGGACTCGGGGAGATGCGCCAGAATCGACTTCCCGAGCGCCGTCGAGTGGAGCGAGACGCGCGTCCCGACGTGGGCTTCCACCTGCACCGCCGCCTCCCCCCGGGCTCGCTGGAGGTACGTCCCTCGTCCGTGCTCCTCGATGAGGAAGTTCGCAAGTTCGTCCGTCTCGTCGGCCAGCCGGGCGACCTCGGGCTCCGCGATGTTGTATATCTGCCGTCGGTTCCGCGCGTACGCACCCAGTTCCAGGAACCGGATGCCGACCTCGTACTGTCCCCCGTCGTTGACCACGTACTCCTCCTGTTCGAGCGTACTGAGGTAGTTGTGGACCGTACTGCGCGGGAGGTCGGTGTGCTCAGCGAGCTCCGACACGCCCGCGCCGTCGAGCGAGTGGAGTGCCTCGACGATCCGGAACGTCGTCTCGGTGGATTTGATCGGATTCTTGGCTGGCGTTCCCATGACACAGTGGTGCACGGTCCGCAATCATAAATCTTCTTTCCACGATGTGGAACGGAGTGGCCGGAGCGTGCGATACGTTCGACAGAGAAGAGCGGGCGACCTCAGTAGTTCAGATACACCGTCTTCGTCGACGTGTAGAAGTCGAGTGCGGCGTCGCCCTGCTCGCGGTACGTGTCCGTCGAGGAGCGTTTGTACCCACCGAAGGGCACGTGGAGTGCGAGACCCGTGGTCTTCTCGTTGACCTTCGCGACGCCGGCCTCGATCTCGTCGACGAACCGGTGGGCCTGGTCGAGGTCGTTCGTCAGCACACTCGCCGACAGGCCGTACTCGACGTCGTTCGCGACCGCGATCGCCTCGTCGAAGTCGTCCACCTCGATGACCGAGAGCACCGGGCCGAACACCTCCTCCTGTGCGATACGCATCCCGGGATCGACGTCGGCGAAGACGGTCGGTTCGACGAAATGGCCGTCCGCGTGTGCCTCGTCGTCGGGGACGCCACCACCGGTCGCCAGCGTCGCCCCCTCCGTTCGGCCGACGTCGACGTACCGCAGTGTGCCCTCCAGTTCGGACTCGCTGACGTGCGGTCCCATGTCCGCACCGGCACGCCCGTCACCGATACGCAGCCCCTCGGCGTACTCGACGATGCCATCGAGGAACTCGTCGTACTGGTCGGTCGTCACGATGGCCCGCGAACAGGCGGTACAGGCCTGTCCGGTGACACCGAACGCACCGGAACCGACGATGTCGACCGCCGTCTCGATGTCGGCGCTGTCGGTGACGATTGTCGGGTTCTTGCCGCCCATCTCGCATTGCGCGCGCTTCTGGTCCGCCGTCGCGGCCTCGTACACCTGTGTCCCGACAGCTGCGCTGCCGGTGAACGAGATGGCGTCGACGTCCTCGTGGGTCACGATGGCGTCGCCGACCTCGCTGCCCGACCCGAGGACGTAGTTGACCACGCCGTCGGGGACGCCGGCGTCGTCGAGGCACTCGACGATTGCGCCGCCCACGAGCGGGGCCTGGAGTGCAGGTTTGAACACGACCGTGTTTCCAGCCGCGAGCGCCGGCGCGATCTTCCACGCGGGGATGGCGATGGGATAGTTCCACGGCGTGATCAGCCCGGCGACCCCGAGGGGTTCGCGCCGGGTCGACAGCGTCGCGTCCGGCCCGCCCGCCGACTTGACGGTCCCGCCCACGTCGAGTGCCTTCTCCGCGTAGTAGGCGAAGATGTCGACCGCGCGCTGGACCTCCCCTTCGGCCTCCGCGAGGGTCTTCCCCTCCTCTCGACTGAGCAGGTCCGTGAGTTCGTCCTTTCGGGCACCGAGCTCCTGCGACGTCCGTCGCAGGATCGCACCGCGGTCGGCGCCGGACATCCCGGCCCAGTCGTCGGTCACCGCCGCGGCGGCTGCGACCGCCCGGTCGGCGTCGTCGGCGTCCGCCTGCCGGCAGGTCGCGACGAGGTCGGTCGTGTCCGCCGGGTTCCGCACCTCGAAGGTGGTCCCCGCGTCCGGTTCTAGCCACTGCCCGTCGATGTAGGAAGCGCTGGCTCGCATCGTCGTCTCGATTATCTTCGTCGTGACTTATTGCTGTTTGGGTGGCACGGCGATCGGGTGACGGTGCGGTCGTCGACGACGAAGGTCAGCGCTCGAGGACGGCCGGTCGCGGGAGCGAGACGTCGAATCCGACGGCCTCGGCCGTCTGGGTCGGCCACTCCCCCGTGTCCGTCAGCACCTCGAACCCGTCGTCGACGACCACGGTGTCCTCGCTCTTCGCTCCCCGAACGGTCGGGTTCCAGGCGTAGGCCATCGGGAGCGTCACCGGCGCGTCGGAGTCGGGGGTGGCGATCCACTCCCGGCCCGCGTAGCCGGCGGCCCCGCCCTGGTGGTGCTCGCGCCATTCCTCCGGGACGCCGCCCGCGGCGTAGGCATCTCGGATGGACGTGAAGACGTCGCCCGCGGTCCCACCTGCTCGGCCGACGCTGCGGGTCGCCGCGAGCGCGGTCGTTTCGACGCGTGCCGCGATTGCGTGGCGGTCCTGCAGCCACGCTGGTGGGTCGAAGGCGATGGTCCGGGTACAGCTCGCGTACAGTCCGTCACGGGTCGCCGTCACCGAGACGAGGGCGTAGTCCCCCAGTGGTGCGTCCTGGGGCGTGTAGTGCCGGTACTTCGGTGCACGGGCGCCACCACCGACGAGCACGACGGGCGCTTCGATATCTCGTCCGGCCAGCGCACAGCGAATCTCCGTGGCCGTCTCGCGTTCCGTCGCGTCCGGGTCGACCGTCCG
Source organism: Haloarchaeobius litoreus (assembly GCF_024495425.1). NCBI lineage: Archaea > Methanobacteriati > Methanobacteriota > Halobacteria > Halobacteriales > Halorubellaceae > Haloarchaeobius > Haloarchaeobius litoreus. Next base: position 679,655 of record NZ_JANHJR010000003.1, read on the forward strand.
ACAGACCGTCTCGACGGCGGCCGCCGTCTCCCGTCCGAGCGTCCGATACGCCGTGAGGTCGTCGGGGGTGAGCGGCTGGCGGAGCTCGCTCCCGTCGATGCGCTCGAAGCCCGGAACGTCGAAGTCAGCGCCCGCGGGCACCGGACTGTGGTCGGCGACGGCCGCCGCGAGCGACGATTCGTGCCAGGGCACGCTCACCACCCGGACGTCGTCGGGAAGCTCCTCGGCCCGCAGTCGCGGTTCCTCGATACTGTCGGTCACGACGGTCAGCTCGTCGCCGTCGTATCCGGCCGCCGCCGTGCCGACCGGCGCGTGCCTGTCGACGAGGTTGTCGCCACCGGTCAGCCACGCGAAGGCGTTCGGACGCGCGAACCAGACCGCCTCGAGGCCGCGGTCGGCGAGCAGGGAGTCCAGCCGTGTTCGCTTACTCGGAGTCACGGCTGTTCCGTGGCACGCCGAGGAGAATAGTTCTGTCGCCGGTCGAGGCCCACGGTTCCGGAACGGCGGCCGGACGAGGGGTCACGGCTGCGGGGAAGATATAAATCACAGTCCACAGAGATAACGGACGCAATGGTTCATCACGACCGATTGAGCGACCCGAACGCGGAGTACACGATGCGCGACCTCTCGGGCGAGACACTCGGCCTCGACGCGGACCGGGGGATCCGAGACGCCGAGATAACCGACGTCCAGACGACGATGGTCGACGGGAACTACCCGTGGATCCTCGTCCGCGTCTACACGGATGCCGGCATCGTCGGAACCGGCGAGTCCTACTGGGGCGGCGGCGACACCGCCATCGTCGACCGGATGCGGCCCTTCCTGCTCGGCGAGAACCCGCTCGACGTCGACCGCCTGTACGAACATCTCGTCCAGAAGATGTCGGGCGAGGGCTCCGTCTCCGGGAAGGTCATCTCGGCCATCTCCGGCATCGAGATCGCCCTGCACGACGCCGCGGGGAAGCTCCTCGACGTCCCCGTCTACCAGCTGCTGGGGGGCAAGTACCGCGACGAGGTCCGCGTCTACTGCGACTGTCACGCCGGCGACGAGGCCGAGCCCGAATCCAACGCCGACGAAGCCGAGCGGGTGGTCGAGGAACTCGGCTACGACGCGCTCAAGTTCGACCTCGACGTCCCCTCCGGCTACGAGGTCGACCGGGCGCACCGGCACCTGCGGCAGCCGGCGATCGAGCACAAGGTCGAGATCGTCGAGGCCGTCACCGAGCGCATCGGTGACCGCGCGGACGTCGCGTTCGACTGTCACTGGTCGTACGGTGCCGGGAGCGCGAAGCGACTGGCCGAGGCGCTCGAGCCCTACGACGTCTGGTGGCTGGAGGACCCGATTCCGCCGGAGAACCACGACGTGCAGCGCACCGTCACGGAATCGACGTCGACCCCCATCGCGACCGGCGAGAACGTCTTCCGGACACACGGTCAGCGCCGGCTGTTGACCGAGGAGGCCGTCGACATCATCGCGCCCGACATCCCGAAGGTGGGCGGCCTCCGCGAGGGGATGAAGATCGCGAACCTCGCGGACGTGTTCTACGTGCCCGTCGCGATGCACAACGTCGCCTCGCCCATCGGGACGATGGCGAGCGCACAGCTGGGGGCGGCCATCCCGAACGCGCTCGCCGTCGAGTTCCACTCCTACCAGCTCGGCTGGTGGGAGGACCTCGTCGCGGAGTCGGACCTCATCGAGGGCGGACGGATGACGATTCCGGAGGAGCCGGGGCTGGGGCTCACGCTCGACATGGACACCGTCGCCGAGAAGATGGTCGACGGCGAGGAGCTGTTCGACGAAGCGTGACGCGCTTCGTCGAGCCAGCGAGTCGCAGCGCGAACGAAGTGAGCGACCGTCTCGCGCGGTTCGATGCGGCGTAGCGAGGCTGCTGTCGGCGGTCGATAGTTCGGCGTTCGCGTGCAGTCGTGAGCCACGCCCCGGTCCCGAGCGGAGCCGTTGTTGCGGCCGCTCACGCAGGCGTAACAAGCAGAATCGCGCGACGGCGAAAGTTTGATAGTGCGTCACACAGACGACCAGATATGCGGTATTACCAACTCCGCAGACGCGGAGAGTCGACACTCGCCGCCGTGACGGAATCGGGTGCGTACGACCTCTCGTCGGTCAAGCCGGACCTGGCGTCGTTCGCGGACCTCGTCAGCACCGCCGAGATCATCGACCGGCCGCCCGACGAGATCGTCACCCCACTTCTCGACGATGCGACGGAGCTCTCGATGGAGGCGGTCCAGGCCAACTGCACCCTTCCGGTCGACGTCGACGAGGTCTGGGCGGCCGGCGTCACCTACCAGATCAGCGAGGAGGCACGAAAGGAAGAGAGCAACATGGCCCAGATGTACATCGACGTCTACGACGCCGAGCGGCCCGAACTGTTCTTCAAAGCGCAGGGGGACCGGACCGTCGGCCCGGACGACGCCATCGGTGTCCGCGCCGATTCGAACTGGAACGTCCCCGAACCGGAGCTGGGTATCGTGCTGTACCGCGGCCAGCCGGTCGGCTACACGGTCGGGAACGACGTGAGCAGTCGCGAGATAGAGGGGGAGAACCCGCTGTACCTCCCACAGGCGAAGATCTACGAACGGTGCTGCTCGCTCGGGCCCTGCGTGTCGACGGACATCGCCGACCCGCACGCACTCGAGATGTCGATGACCATCACGCGGGACGAGGAGCCCGTCTACCAGGAGACGACCAACACCGCGGAGATGGTCCGGACCTGCGAAGAGCTCGTCTCGTACTACACCCGGCACAACGTCCTCCCCGAGGTCGCCGTGCTCCTGACCGGAACGTCGCTCGTCCCCGAGGAGGGGTTCACGCTCCAGGCCGGCGACCACGTCGACATCGAGGTCGAGGACATCGGCGTCCTCTCGAACCCCGTCGTCAGCGTCTGAACGCGCCGTCGAGCACTGGCCAGCGGCAGTCACCCGTGCCGTCACCGGGCAGCCGGCGTGAACTTTTATGTGGGTACTCGTCACCTCTCGACTATGGAGTTCCCGTTCGACGACTTCACCGGCCGTGACTGGCAGACAGCCGACGACCCCGGAACCGTCCGGTTCGCGATGATCGGACTCGGGTGGTGGACGCGAGCACAGGCGATTCCGGCGGTCGAGGAGAGCTCCTTCGGGGAGACCACCGTCGTCGTCAGCGGCTCGGCCGAGAAAGCCCGCGATGCGACCGACCTCGCGGCGAGTATCGAGCACGCCATCACGTACGACGAGTTCCACGAGGGCGTCGCGGCTGACGCGTACGACGCCGTCTACATCTGCACCCCGAACGGACTCCACCTGCCGTTCGTCGAGACAGCGGCACGTCTCGACAAGGCGGTCCTCTGCGAGAAGCCGATGGAGGCGACGGTCGAACGGGCACGCGAGATCGTCGGGTTCGCCGACGACGTCGCGGTGATGATCGCCTACCGGATGCAGACCGAACCGACCGTCCGTCGCGCTCGCGAGGTCATCGACGCGGGCATCATCGGCGAGCCGGTCCACGTCCACGCGAGCATGTCCCAGCCGCTCCTCGAGGTGATCCCCGACCCGAACCAGTGGCGGCTCGACCCGGAGCTGTCGGGTGGCGCGACCGTGATGGACATCGGGCTGTACCCCATCAACACCACGCGGTTCCTCCTCGACGACGACCCCGTCGCGGTGCAGGCACACTCGACGTACGAGCACGACGCGTTCGCCGACGTGGCGGACGAGCACGTGTCGTTCACGCTGGTGTTCGCCGATGGAGTCCACGCCGTCTGTACCGCCAGTCAGAACGCCGCCCGGTCGAGCCACCTCCGGGTGACGGGGACCGAGGGCGAGGTCGTCCTCGACCCCGTCTTCTTCGACCGGGAGGACCGCGGCTTCCGGCTCTCGGTCGGCGACGAACAGTACACCGTCGCGTTCGAGCAGGTCGACCAGATGACCGAGGAGTTCGACTACTTCGCTCACTGCCTGTTGACCGGGACCGAACCGTCACCCGATGCCGAGCACGGCTTCGTGGACATGCTCGTCATGGACGCGATATACGACGCGGCGGCGGCGGACGACGCGACACCCGTCCCGGAGCCGTGATCCCAGCCGTTCGCCGACCGCGCATCGAGCGTCGCTCCCCACCGTCGAGACAGACGAACGCCTGCAAGCGGGCGGTGATATCCATCCAGACGGCGTTTTTCCCCCCAGAGCGGGGATAATTTTTTATACTTTGTGAATATACGACGTGGTATGTCATCGGATGACAATCCAGCGGAGCGTGGTATCTCGATCGACGTGGGGGCGGGTGTCTCACGTCGAGGACTCGTGAAACAACTCGGTGCAGCGAGCGCCGCCGTGGGGCTGGCCGGGTGTGGGACCACCTCCAACGAGGAGCCGACCGACACCGACACCGATGGCGGTGGTGGTGGTGGCAACGGTGGCGGTGGTGACGACAACGACGGTGGGGGCGGCGAGGACCAACCCGACTTCGAGTTCTCCCGTCATCCGGCGGTCGCGCCACCGACCTGGGACCCCTCGAAGACACGGGAGGGCTCGGGAGAGAACCGGCGGACGGCGGTGTTCGTGCTGCAGAACATCGACAACCCCTTCTTCATCCCGATGACCTGTGGCTTCCACGACGCACTCAACATGTTCGGCTGGGACGGACAGGTCACCGGCCCGCCGGCCAACGGTGGGATTCCGGACCAGGTCAGCCTCATCAACCAGAACGTCTCGAACATGGAGCCGGGCGACGTGCTCGTGACGACGGTGCTCAACAACGAGGCGTACAACGACGCCATCCAGAACGCCCTCGACAACGACATCGTGGTCGTCAACGGTCACTCGACGCCAGCCACGAAGGACTGGAACTACGACTACATGACGGACGACGTCGGCTTCTCGTACCGGGACCAGCCGATGATCGTCCCCCACGTCGGCATCCGCGACGCCCGTGGCGGGGCGGCGATGGCCGCCGAGGCGTACGACCGGATGCAGGAGAAGATGCCCGACAAGGACGAGTACACGGTGCTCATCACGAACGAGCTCCCGGACAACCCCTCGGTCACCCGGCGGGTCAGCAAGGACGCGGCGGACCTCGGGACGGCGGAGCGGTACTTCAAGGCACAGAGCGACCCCTCGGTGACGCTCTACAACGACCAGATAATCAATCCGCCCGCGAGCATCGCCGACGCCCAGACGCAGATCGTCAACACCATCTCCGGCGAGGACGTCGACGCGGTCGTCTGTTCGGCGTTCTGGGGTGCGGTCGGGGCTGGACAGGCGCTCGAAGCCGGCGAGCTGGAGGGGCCGATGGTCGTCTGTGGCTTCGACCTGCTGCGGCCGCTGCTCAACCAGATCGAGGCCGGCACCGTCGACTTCACCGTGGGACAGGACCCGTACAGTCAGGGGTTCCAGAACGTCCCGCTGGCCTGGATGTACATCGAGCGCGGCATCGAGATGAAGGACCTCGAGTGGGGCGTCTCGGTCTGGGACCAGGAGAACGTCGACTTCGCACTCGAACGCCGGTCGTGGGCCGGTGACAACGGCCTCCTGCAGTGGCAGGAGAGCAACTACGACTTCCTCCAGTGAGCGCGGAACGAGGCTCACACCGGACGAACCGAGACGCAAACACTCACAACGACACAATGTATGTCAGAATCAACGTCAGAATCTGAAGGAACATCGCCTGCCGACGGGGTGGAACCCGCCTCGGGTCCGACGGCTCGCACCGACCAGAGCGGGACCGACGAGACGGGTGACGACGAGGTCGTCCTCCAAACACAGGACCTGAGCAAGTTCTTTGGGGCCATCGAGGCGGTCAAGGACGTCAGCATCGACGTCAAGGCCGACGAGATCCTCGCCATCGCCGGCGACAACGGTGCGGGGAAGACAACGTTCATCCGGATGCTCTCGGGCGTCCTCCAGCCGACCGCCGGGGAGATCTACCTCCGGGAGGACGGCCGACTCGTCGAGCAGTTCTTCTCCTCGTCGAAGGACGCGATGGACGCCGGCATCGCGACGGTCTACCAGGAACAGCATCTGAGTCCGAACGCCAGCGCCGCCAACAACATCTTCCTCGGGATGGAACCGCTCAAGGACGGGCCCGAGGGGTGGCTGCTCCGCCGGACCGACATGGACCACATGATAACGGAGAGCCGTTCCCTGCTGAACGAGATCGGGTTCGACTTCGACCCGCGGTCGAAGGTCAACGAGCTCTCCGGTGGCCAGAAGCAGGCGGTCGCGGTGGCCCGCGCGCTCATCCGCGACCCGCCGATCATCATCCTCGACGAACCCACCTCGGAGGTGTCGACGACGGGCACCGACAAGATCATCGACCTCGTCAGGGGGATTCCGGACGGCGAGAAGTCGGTCATCCTCATCTCGCACAAGATCGACGTCGTCGTCGACGTCGCGGACCGGATCGCCGTCATGCGAGACGGCGAGATCGTCGAGATACTGAACACGAACGAGGACGACGTCGACCGACTCGACATCGTCGAACGCATGCACCGGGAGCGGGAGCGCTGATCCACCGTGGCAACCGAATCAACGAACGTCGGCAGACGGTTCAGCTCGGTCCGGTCGTGGGTGTTCGACAGACGCGAGGGGAGCGTGCTGGTCGGCCTCATCGCCATCTTCCTGGTGGGCGTCTACATCGAACCCTCCCGCTTCCTCCTGCTGGACAACCTGGCACGCATCCTGCGTGCGGCGGCCACGACCGCCATCATCGGCTACGGCGTCGCACTGCTGATGGTCACCGCGGAGTTCGACCTGTCGGTCGGGTCGATGTACGGCGTCGCGGCCGGGATGGGCGCCATCCTCATCGGCGGCGATGCCTTCGGGTTCCACCCCCTGTTCGTCGTCGCGGTCGTCCTCGTGTTCTCGGTCATCTTCGGCATCACGCAGGGCCTGGTCGTGACGAAGCTCGGCCTGCCGTCGCTCATCGTCACCATCGGGACGCTGACGCTGCTGCGCGGCATCCACCGCATCCTGCTCGGTGGAACGACCGCCTCCGCGAGCGACGTTGGCATCCTGAAGTGGCTCGGCGGGCCCATCATCATCGCGGACCTGCCGTTCATGACGGGACCGATCTTCTACCAGGTCCCGTTCGTCCACAACGAGGTGAAGACGTTCGGGCAGTTCTCGATCCTCATCGTCTGGATCTTCGTGCTGCTCGTCGTGTTCCACTACATACTGCACCACACCCGCTTCGGGCTCCACGCTCGTGCGACCGGCGACAACATCGACTCCGTCGAGACGACGGGGATCGACCCCGAGATCGTCAAGCTCGGCTGCTTCGGGCTGTGTAGCCTGACGGCGGCGTTCGCCGGGCTGGCGTTCCTCGGCCGGTTCGGCTCGGTGTCGTCCGGGAGTGGCGACGGCCTCGCGCTGGTCGTCATCGCGGCCGTCGTGCTCGGCGGGACGAAGCTCACCGGCGGCGAGGGGTCGATGATCGGCGTGCTGTTCGGCTCGCTCGTGCTGGCCACCGCGAACAACGTGCTCGCACTCGCCGGCCTGAACGTCAGCGGCTGGCAGGGCGTCATCACCGGGGGCTTCATCATCGCCGCCATCGGTCTCGACGTCATCCTGAAGGGGTTCAGCTACGACCTCCTTCGGTCGTGGTACGCCGAGCCGCTGCGGGAGATACTCGGGTCCCCGCGTGGGTTCTTCGCGAACCGGGCCGAACAGAAGACGACGGACGACATGTTCGGCTTCCTGATGCTGTCGGTCGGGGCCACCGCGCTCGCGACGAACGTCGTCGCCTGGGTCCTCGGCAACGCCAGCGTGAGCAACGCCATCGGGATGGACATCGGCGGGTTCAAGCTGTTCCTGCGGGGCGGCTGGCCCGAGACCGCGGCCGAGATATACCTCTTCTTCATGCTGCTGGCGCTGGTCGCCTACGCGGCGATCGAGGTGTCGGCCCAGTTCTTCGATAGTCCCGGTGACTACGAAGATACGCTCCTGAGCGTCTGCTACGGGATGGCTCCCGCGCCGCTGTTCGCCATCCCTGCCGTGATGCTGGGCTACGGTATCTTCTTCCTCGTCGAGGACGCGATGCTGTCGGCGCTCGCCGTCTCGGTGCCCATCCTGCTCCTCATCGGGTGGACGATGTACGCCGGCGTCAGCGAGACGCACGAACTGTCGAGACGCCGTTCGGTCGGCGTCGTCGCGGCGGTGTTCGTGGCGTGGCTGGTCGTCGCCGGCATCGTCGCGCTCGGGTTCTCGACGGCCTGAGTGCGCACCCCGTCACCGGCCCGTCCGTTCCGTGCCTTCGGTCGAACGTCGAGACAGGCCATAGATTTATCATATTCGATGGTGTGGACGACTGTATGGACGTTGGAGTCCTAACAGTAGCACTCGGGGATGAACCGCTCGAAGACGCAGTGGAGTACCTGTCTGACCTCGGAGTGGACGCCATCGAACTCGGCTGTGGCGGCTTCGTCGGGGAGGACCACCTCCCGCGAGAGTCGTACCTCGACGACGAGGCAGCCCAGGCGGAACTGCTCGAACTCGTCGCCGACCACGACCTCCGAATCAGCGCGCTCTCGACACACAACAACCCGCTCCACCCGGACGAGGACCGGGCGGAGCGCGCCGCGACGGAGATCCGAGAGACGGTCCGTCTGGCCGACCAGCTCGGCGTCGACAACGTGAACACGTTCTCGGGACTGCCGGCCGGCAGTCCCGCGGGCGAGGTGCCGAACTGGATCACGGCTCCGTGGCCACCGGAACACGCTGAGGCACTGGAGTACCAGTGGGAGGAGGTCGCCATCCCGCGCTGGACCGACCTCGCCGAACACGCCGCCGAGTACGACGTGAACGTCTGCATCGAGATGCACCCCAACATGCTCGTCTACGAGCCCACGAGCATGCTCCGACTGCGCGAGGCGACCAACGAGTACATCGGCGCGAACTTCGACCCGTCGCACCTCTACTGGCAGGGCATCGACGCGACCGAGGCCATCCGGTTCCTCGGCGAGCACGACGCCATCCACCACTTCCACGCCAAGGACACCGGGCTCTACGAGCACAACGCTCGCGTGCAGGGCTACCTCGACACGAACGCCTACACCGACGAACCCAACCGCTCGTGGCTGTTCCGGTCCATCGGCTACGGCCACGACGAGGCCCACTGGAAGGACGTCGTCTCGACGCTCCGGATGGTCGGCTACGAGGGCGCGCTCAGCATCGAACACGAGGACTCGCTGACCTCCGGCCGGGAAGGGCTGGAGAAGGCCATCGACGTGCTCCAGCGGGCCGTGTTCGAGACGCAACCGGGCGAGGCGTACTGGGCGTGATTCGATGACGCTCTCAGCAGGCTTCCTGGGCTACCGGTTCATGGGGCAGGCCCACGCGAACGCGCTCGCCCGACTCCCGATGTTCTTCCCGGACGCCCCCGACGTCGAACGCGACGTGCTGGTCGGCCGTGACGAGGACGCGCTGGCGGAGGCCGTCGACCAGTTCGGGTTCGAACGGTACGCGACGGACTGGACGGAGGTCGTCGACGAGGTCGACGTGTTCTACAACCTCGGGCCGAACAACCTCCACCCGGAGCCGTCCATCGCGGCGCTCGAAGCCGGCACGCACGTGTTCTGTGAGAAACCGCTCGCACACACGCTCGACGCGGCTGAACGGATGGCCGACGCCGCGGCGCAGAGCGACGCCACCGCCGGCGTCGCGTTCAACTACCGGTTCATCCCCGCCGTCCAGTACGCGAAGCGCCTCATCGACGACGGCGCCATCGGGGACGTCCACCACGTCCGGGCGGAGTACCTGCAGGACTGGCTCGTCGACCCGACGGCGCCGTGGAGCTGGCGCAACTCCGCCGAGGTCGCCGGCTCTGGTGCCCTCGGCGACCTCGGTGCCCACTCCATCGACCTCGCACAGTTCCTGCTCGGCGAGGAGGTCGACCGCGTCTCCGGCCACCTGAAGACGTTCGTCGACGAACGGCCAGTCCCCGGGGAGACCGGGGACGCGCTCGACGCCGCCGGCGACGCCAGCACGGAGACACGCCCGGTCACGGTCGACGACGCCTACACGGCACAGGCCGAGTTCGAGAGCGGCGCGATGGGGCTGTTCGAGGCGTCCCGGTTCGCCACCGGTCACAAGAACGGCAACACCATCGAGATCAACGGCTCGGACGGCTCCATCCGGTTCGACCTCGAGCGGCTCAACGAGCTGGCGGTCCTCACCGGTGACGACCGCGGCTTCCAGACGGTGCTGGTCACCGACCCCGACGACCCCTACGTCGACCACTGGTGGCCACCCGGGCACGTCGTCGGGTGGGAACACACGTTCGTCCACGAGAACTACGAGTTCCTCACGGCGGCCGCGTCCGGAGACCCGCACTCCCCCGATTTCGCGGCGGGGCTGACCGTCCAGCGCGTCCTCGACGCGATCGAGAAAAGTAGCGACAGTGGTGAGTGGGTCACGGCCTGAGCGCGACACGGACGTGTCTTGCTGTAGGCGACCCGTCGTTCGTCCCAGCTCTCGGAAAACCCGACAGACCGACGGAGGCCGAATTGGACCGAAGTACGACGAAGATGCGCTCGACCACCCAGAACCATTAGATTTCCATATAGTAAGTTACTTTGGTAGTTGCGGTATCGGCATGTAGAATTGATTCGGTCGGGATCGTATCCTCCAAACAGGCGTTAACGACATCGAGAGCTATATTGTGCCCATATTCTGACGTCGGAGCCGTTCCCATCTTGCCCCACGATGTGGGTGAGCGTATACCAACAGATAACTGTACAAACTGGCGTGATAGTCGCATAGTCAGCGAATAAGGTTTACCAGAAAAGCCGTTGGTAGCAGAAAACAAATCAGAGACCATAATTTTATTATATAAATAAAGTTTCCAATGGGGGCTTCGGGTTAATGGTAATATACCTTGGAGTAACGCTTAATCATAATTATTCCATTAAGTTCTTGCAGTAGTGCGCACGACGTGGTTTTCTCCAGGGATGGTCGGCGTCGGTCACGGACTGAACGGTCCCTGGCCACGAGAGACGCTCGACGCGCTGTCGAACCGGCAGCGTTGCCAGCCGACGAGTTCGTCGGTGGAGGGCTGGTGGGCGTCGACGAACTCCGGAATCGAATCGAGCGTCTCGAATCGTCGCTCGACTGGCGTATCATCGTGGGTCTCGTGGAGGAGGAGTCACGGCCTTCACGCCGGGCACGCCTGGAAAGGACTCCAGCGTGTGATGAAGAACGCACCAGAAGCGGAGTTACCGGAGGAGCGACCGAACTAGTGGAGAACGACAGGTCGGGTCAGTCCATCGTGACTGGTCTCGGTCTGCACGCACTCACTCGCTCGTCGGTCGTTCACCCTCGTAGGCGTCGAACCAGCCAGTGACGGCCTGCTGGAGCGCCCCAGTCGTGCTGCCGAGGTTCAGCATCTGGTAGCCGTTCGTCGCTTTCTCGTTGACATCGTCCATCCCGAATCCGAGACCACCGACGGGGACACCTGCATCGACGGCGTTCGACCGGATGGTCTCGACGGCCTCCTGCACATCCGGATGGTCGATCTCGCCGGGACAGCCGAGCGATACGGAGAGGTCGAGCGGGCCGATGAAGACGAATCCCAGGTCCGGGACGGCCAAGATCTCGTCGAGATTCTCGACGGACGCCTCGGTTTCGATGGTCACACCGATCATCGTTTCCCGATCTTCGGTGGCGATGTAGTCGTCGGCGAGCCCCCAGCGTCGAGCGCGGGGCGACGCAAGTCCCCGGTCGCCCGGGCTGCCGTCGTATCGGAACCGGGCTGATTTGACCGCCTCACGGACCTCTGCCGCCGTCTCCACGCGTGGCAGAAAGACGTTCCTGGCTCCGAGGTCGAGGGCCTTCCGGACTAGCGTCGGGTCCGTGTCGGGGAGGCGGACGAGCAGTTCGAGGTCCGTCCGGTCGGCTGCGCGGAGTAAGTCCTCCATCGGAGTCGCGTCCCACGGATCTGGCCCACCGTGTTCGAGATCGATCCAGACGAAATCCAGGTCGAGTTCACCGAAGAACTCCACGAGTGTGGGACTGTACGTGTTGTCGAGCACGCCGAGCGCAACGTCGCCGTTCTCCAACGTGGCTGCGAGGTCGTTCGTTATCGGTGGGTCGCCCATGGCTGTATATTCTTGCGCAGACCGGAAACTTCTACCGCACAGGTGGTCGAGACTGTGTTCACCACTCAACGCAATCTCTGCTCTGACAGAGTGCGCGGAGGGCGACTATCGGACAGCCGGGGCGTGTCGAAACGGAATCGACGGTCCCGGGATGGGTTCGAGCGACACCACGACGATGGCACAGCGTCGGCCACCCACGACCGTGGCTCGGCGGGCTGGAAGAGCCGGTCGACTCCTGCCCACCACCCGTGGCTGGCAGAACACGGCTCCTGCACGCACATCCAGCCCCTGTTTTGATTAAGTGGGTGAAAATATCACGTGTTATCCGGCTACGGCACGAACGGGAGCTGTGGAGTACGAGATCGACAGAGACGAACCGGTAAGTAGGGCGGTCGTACGTGCGGTCAGCGCGGTCGAAGGCCGTGATCCCTGCTCCCTCCGACCGCTGGCTGAAATCGTCGATCCAGACGCGTTAGACAGGCTGTTCGAACCGCAACACGACGGGACGCCACGGACGGGTGGACGTCTCTCGTTCGTGTACCACGGTCAACGCATCACGGTCGACAACGGCGAGTATCTCACACTCCGGTCGCTCGAAGACTCAATGGACCGCAGGACTTCCGACGGGAGCCGTCGGTGACGGAGTGTTCGACGACCGTTTCTCGCGAACCGACAGGAGCATCTGGGGGAGCCCGACAGTTCCACCCACCGCGCTGTAGCCGGTAGGGGCGTCAGTTCCCGGGGTCGCGAACGGTCAGCAACCCCTGGGCCATGAGCCGCCGGGAGATGATGACAAGGCCGTTCCCGAACCCTTCGCCGAAGACTGCTTGTTCGTCCCCGCTGTCAGGCATGATGGAACTCACGAGGATCGCCGACCGGTCCGTCAGGAGCAGCCGGCCGATCGCCGTCTCGTCTTCGGTGTCGGCCTCGCCGTGGAGCCACTCCAGACCGGAGACGAACGTCGTCGCGTTTGGCACGGCCGTCTGGATCTGTTCCTGGAGGGATTCCGTCAGCGCGCCGATGAGGAGGTCGACCTCGGGGTCGACGTCGTTGAGTCGGGCGACGAGGTCGTCGGTCAGGAGCGACTCGTCGCCGAGGACGAGGACGACCTCGTCTGTCGCCGTCGCGATGAGCTGGTCCGCCCGGTTCTCGATGGCGTCGCGGCCGGACATCGACCACACCTGCTGGACGGGGGTTTCGCTGGGGTCGTCGACGGTGTCGACCGTCTCCAGTGCCCGTCGGAGTCGCTCGACCCGGTTCTCGTACTGGTCGCGGAGGGTTTCGGTCGCCTCGTCGAGCGGAACCGCCCGGAACTGCTGCGGGCTCGAGTGCTGGACCTCGACCAGGCCCTGGGCCTCCAGTACTCGGATCGCGTCGTACACCCGTGTCCGGGGAACCTCGGTCGTCTCACTCAACTGCTTCGCCGTGCCCGTATGGAGTCGAGACAGGCCGACGAAACATCGCGCCTCGTACTCCTTCAGGCCGAGTTGCTGGAGCACTTCGACCGCATCTGCCAGAGTGTCAGTTGTATCCATGTGTCCCAACCTCACCGGGAGAGTTCCCGGTGATTCTCTAAACTGTTCGCTCCCAGGACGGATAGGTATTGTCACTCCCTTCATGACGGTGGCCGCGAGCGGGAGGCAATCCGGGCAGCGCGACCGGGTTCCCCGCCGTATATACGGCTGTTCAAGAGTGGGCGTTCAAGAGCCGTTGTGAGGAGTTCAGTTACAACACCTTTCGGCCGTATTTCGAGAGGGTGAGCGTGAGTATTCAGGCCCTGGCAGAAGTAACCCATATAATCACAACAAAAATATACGATGGGGACCAACGGTTCCACTGGCACGCAGACCAGTTCTGTGTCCCAACCACCGTACTGGTGCGTGCTTGCCCGGTCACACTCCGTGACTGGGTTTCGAATGACAGAGGTTCTCCAGAGTGAAGGACAGCGACCCAACCGAAGACCCACAGGCCGCCGCGATAGAGCAGTTCGAACGGTTCGGGCTGAGTGCTTACGCCGCACGGACGTTCGTCGCACTCGCCAGCCTCGGCACGGGGACGGCGAGAGACGTGAGTCAGGTGTCGAACGTGCCACGTACTCGGGTGTACGACGCGATCGACGAACTACACGACAGGGGGCTCGTCGACATCCTCCAGTCGTCGCCCAAGCAGTTCTGGGCGGTCTCCGGAGAGACCGCGAGTCGCATGTTCGAACACGAGCTACAGCACCGGTCAGAGGTGCTCCGGACGGCGCTGAGCGAGCTCGAACCGGTCGAACGCCAGGCCGAGCAGCGCGGCGTCTGGACCGTCGATGGACAGTCGGCGGTCACGGAACGGGTGCTGGAGTTCTTCGCCAACGCGGACGACGAGATCGTCTACATGACCGTCGAGGACCTGCTCACCGACGACCTGGTCGACGGGTTGAGTGAGGCCGCAAACCGCGGCGTCTCGATCAAGCTCGGCGGCGTGTCGCCGGACGTTCAGGAGCACATCCAGGACAGGATTCCGGGCGCGACGATGTTCGAGTCGCTGTGGGTCTGGTCGGACACGCCGGCGGGACGGCTCATGATGGTCGACGGGCGGAAGACCCTCGTGAGTGCGCTCGTCAACGGCACGGACGCGGCACCAACCGATCCGCGGTCGGAGACCGCGATCTGGGGCGAGGGCGAGATGAACAGTCTGGTCGTGGTCTTGAAGGCGATATTCACGTGGCGACTCGGCGGCGACGACTCGACGAGATTCGAGTAGTGGTCGGCGGTTCGGCAGCTGCGCATCGCCAGCGAGCGAGTCGAGTACGGTCTCGACCTGTTCGTCGGGCTGATAGCGCACGGTTCCGCCCCTGTGTTCGTACTCGACGACGCCGTGGGCTGCTAGCTTCGGCAGGTGCGTGTGGTGGAGTTCGATCGCGAGTGCGTCCCGGTCCCGTGGGGGGTCGTCGCCGGAGCTGGAACCACCACCGTGCAACTGATCGACGAGGTCGTCGAACGTCGTGGCACCGTTCTCCTCGCGACGCAGGTGGTCGATGACCTGACGTCGGTGTCGGTCGGCGACGAGCTGTAGACGGCCGTCGAGACTGTGGTTCGTCATAGTCTATTACAGACCACGTGGAGGTATCAAGGACACTGGTTTTCACAGCAGAGTTTTTTTTTTAGTATACGAGTGACACATCCCCTCGAGCCGCTACGAAGGAACACCATCGCAGCGCAGTTGCTCCGGGAGTCGCTCACGGCGGGGAGCAAAGACCGAGGAGAGCGAGTCGTCGGTCCGAAACCGCGCCCCGGGCGGCGGAGGTGTCAATAGACCGGGGGACCAACGACGAGTATGCCCACGCACGAGGCGTCGTTCGAAATCGACTCGAAAACCGATTCGTACGCCGCGCTCCGCATCCTGGAGCAGGCGTACGATGCGGTCCGAGAGGAATCGCGGAGCGTTCGAGAGGGGACGGACGACGCCGACGAACTCCTGCAGGCGTTCCGGACGCTTCGGGAAGCATCGAAGCGTCGAACCCCGGGACGACTGACGATCACCTACGAACAGTACGACGACGCCGAGTTCGAGGACTGAGGTTCCTCGCCGCCGTCGATGGACGTCCGGTCGCCTCGGACAGCCGAGGTCGACGCGGGCAGCCGACGGGACGAACACGGTCCCGGTCGTCCACTGGCGTCGCCAGCGGGTTCCTCGCCGAACGGTCCCCCGGTCGGGGGCCCCGACGACCTGCGACTGGTGGTGTCATCGCCCTACGGCTTCAGACGCGTCGTTCCCCGGTTCGGTTCCACCCGTCGCCGCCGGGCCCTCACCATCTCTCATATCGCTGTCGCTTATTGGCTACTGCTACCACGTAACACTATCTGCTAGCTGACTGGTGCGGGAAAGCCTCGATGGGGCTGGAATCCGGCGTGAACGCCCGGAATTTCCGGGTCGTGTCTCCCATCGAGAAGTTACGAGCCGTCGGAAGTCGATGGATGTCGCCCATCCGTCCCCCCGGCTCGCTCGGCTCGCTCGGCTCCCGTCTCGCCCTGTTCGGCGATATCCTTCGTCATGCAGGTCGCGGACGCCGGACAGAGCTCGGTGAACTCCGCGGTGTCCCGGATTCGGTCCGGGACGGCCTCGCGGTCGACGCGTTCGTAGCCGCGGCGTCGGAAGAACGGCGCGGCGGTCGTCGTGAGCAGGTACAGCGTCTCGACCCCGCTCTCCCGGGCGTGCGTTTCGAGGGCGTCACAGAGGGCCGTACCGTACCCCTGGCCGCGGTACTGTTCGACGACGACGAGCGAGCGGAGCAGGCCGTTCGAGCCGTGACGTTCGACGCCGCCGAGTCCCACACACTCGTCGTCGGTGGAGGCGAGGAAGAACTCAGCGGCACCGTCGCGCACGTCCTCGTTCGGGAGGTCGTTCGCCGCCAGCAGGGACTCGACGCGGGAGTACTCGGACTCGTCCGCTCGTCGCAGGCTGAGGTCGCTCATGTCCTCGGGCCGGTCGTCCGTGAGGCGCTCGGTTCGGCAGCGATGCGAGGACGGGACGGGGCGGATGCCCCGACGCGATGCTCAACAGCAGACGTCATCTGCGGGGAGCTGTCGCACCGTTATCTCGGCGCTGCCGAACAGGTCGAACGTGAGGCGCCGGCAGTTCTGGATGCACTGTGCGAGTCTGTACGTGTGTCGCCCCGCCGTGACGAGGGCGGCGACGCCGACGAGCATCGCCGCGGCGACGAACGGGTTGCTGACGGCCAACAGCGCGACTGGAATCGCGGTGAGCAGCAGGTAGCTCGCGGCGATGCGTCGCCACGTGGGTCGGTCGGCGAACTGGCGGGTTCGTGGGTCGAGTGGTGGTCTGGACATCGGGATGGTCTCGTGGTGAGGGTGGCTGGAGGCCGGGACTGTCGTTCCGCCTGCGTCGCAGCGGCGGGGCGGCGGCCACGTGCTACGAGGTCACCTCCGGGCCCGGTCGTTCGGCCTCGACGGTCGCGGCGACGATGTACTCGCTGAGGTCGAGCGCGTCGTCCCACTCGCGGATGAACTCGTCGCTGTCGGACTTCGGCTCGATGGCGACGTCGACGAAGCCGGCGTCGGTCAGCATCGACTCCAGCGCCGGGATCGACGCCGCGCCGGCGACACAGCCCGCGACCGACTCCGGGTCGGCCCGCAGGTCGGTCGGGAGGTCGGCCGTCAGGACGACGTCGGAGATTGCGACGCGACCACCCGGGCGGAGGACGCGGTACGCCTCCCGGAACACCCGGGACTTGTCCGGGGAGAGGTTGACGACGCAGTTCGAGAGGATCACGTCGACGGACTCGTCGGCGACCGGGAGGTGTTCGATCTCGCCGAGTCGGAACTCGACGTTGTCCGCGTCGTTCGCCGCGACGTTGCCGCGTGCCTTCTCGACCATCTCGGGCGTCATGTCGACGCCGATGACGTGGCCGTCGGGGCCGACCTCGCGGGCCGCCAGGAAGCAGTCGAACCCGCCGCCGGAGCCGAGGTCGAGCACGGTGTCGCCCGCGGCGAGGCTGGCGATGGCGGTGGGGTTGCCACAGCCGAGGTTCAAGTTCGCGTCGCCGGCGACGGCGTCGAGGTCGTCGGCCGAGTAGCCGCGCTGCGTCGAGGCCTCGGACCGGGAGTCGGTGCCGGCGGCCGTCCCGTCGCAGCAGGACGCGGTCTCGTCACAGCACGAGTCGGATTCCTCGGCGATGCGTCCGTAGCGTTCCCGCACGGCGGTCCGCTGTGTTTCCGCGTCGAGGCGTTCGTCGTCCGCGTCGGTCGTGGATTGGCTCTCAGTCATGGTCGGGAGACCTCGTGTCGTCGAGTGCGGCGAGCAGTCGTTCCGCCCGCGGCGTCGGCGAGTAGTACCGCCACCGGCCCTCCTTTCGGCGCTCGACGAGGCCGGCGCTGAACAGCCGGGAGAGCGCCTGGCTGACCGCGCCCTGGCTCACGCCGAGTGCGGGTTCTATCTCACAGACACAGACGTCGTCGGCTGCCTCGGCGATGACCCGGAGCGCCTCGTAGCGGGTGTCGTTCCCGAGCGTCGCGAGGAGCTCGACGTCGGTGGCGACCGCCGACTCCGCCAGGGAGTGGGCGTGGCTGCCCGAACAGCAGCCCGTCTCCTGCTGGCTCTGTGCGTCGGTTGGTCGGTCGTTCGTCGTCGGTCCGCTCATTTTAGCACATGCTAATATTAGAGTCTACTAATATAATGGTTGGGGTCGCGCGCTGCTCGCCACAGAACGTACCGTAGAGCGTTGTACAGCGCCGAGAATCGCAGGGTTCGAACGGGGGGAGACGTACCCGGGGGCGTGCCTACGACTCCGTCGAGAGCCGCGTCTGCGTCGTTCCCTGCTCGAACTCCAGCAGCCGACGCTTGGTGGCGACGCCGTCCCCGCCGGAGTAGCCCCTGAGCCCGCCGTCGCTCCCCACGACGCGGTGGCAGGGGACGACTATCGGCACGGGGTTCCGCCCACACGCCTGGCCGACGGCGACGGGGGCGGTGTCGAGCGTCGCAGCGAGCTCGCCGTACGTGCGCGTCTCGCCGTAGGGGATGTCGGTCATCGTGGCCATCACGTCGCCGGTCACGCCCTCGGGCCTGGTGACCGTCAGGTCGAACGTCCGGCGGGTGCCTCGTACGTACTCGCGCACCTGCTCGCGGACGACCGCGGGTGGTTCCTCGATGTGGCTCTCGTCGATCTCGACGGTGCTTCCGAAGATGGAGACGTGCATGGGCTGGTGGGGTTCGTCGTTGGCTGTCGTACGTCGTTCGAGTACTTAGCCGCACGCCACGGGGCGGAACTGGACCCGGGCGGAGGTCGGGTGAGTCGCCGGTTCGAAACCGCGTCCGGAGCGGCGGAGGGACAGAGCGTGAGGAACCACCGACGAGTTCGTCCGTCGAGAGCCGCGTCCGCGTCGTCCCCCGCTCGAAGTCGAGGGGCCGACGCCTGGTGGCGATGCCTACCGGTCGAGCGGCCCCGCGAACAGGCTGCGCTCCGGGTCGGACCCCTTCCGAGCCATCACGACCGTGTTCCGTGCCTGCTCACGGATCTCGGCCGCTTTCGACCCGAATATCAGCCGCCGTAACGTTCCCTTCCGTGGTGCCCCGATAACTGTCAGATCGTGATGATCGGATTCGTCGATGATCTCCGACGTGACATCGTCTTCATCGATGATCCGGGTATCCACGTCGATCGACTCAGGAACCCGTGCTGCTCCCGTTTCGAGAAGCTCCGCTGCTTCCTCTCGACCCGCTCCGGAGTCGGTCGTTTCGAGGATGTGAACGAGTTCGAGCCGCGCATCGTTGGCTGCAGCGACCGCACTGGCAACGTTCACAGCGGCACCGGAGTGCGGGCCACCAGCGATTGGAACGAGTATCGAGGCGACCGATTCACGTTGAAAACGCCCGTTGACGACGACCGTATCACAGCCTGTACGCTTGGCTATCAGGCCTTCCAACTGCTCGGATGTGTCGTTCCCCAGGACGATGATGTTGACGTGGAACATCGTCGCCGCCGTATCGATTGCTTCGATGGGGGTCGGTCCCGTGAGGCTATGGCCGAGCACATCAGCGTCTATCGCGACGTGTTCCCGCGCACGAAGGACCGTCTCCGCCACGTCACGAGTCGTTTCGTACGACGCAGTGTCGGTCCCGGTCTCGACCTCACCGATCAGGAGCTGGGTGTCCAGGGACGCCGCAATCGCCCCCGCGATACCGAGAACGGTGTCGGACTCCCGCTGAAAGATCGGGTACAGCGTCCGCGCCTTCGACGCGCCCTTCGAACCACCGATCGACGGACGGTCCTGCTCGTCTGGCGAGTCACTCATTTCCCACCTATTTCCGCTTCGAGCATTTAGTACTACCTCTGTTTCTAGGTGCGCAAGATATGGCCGGTATATTTCGCATTCGTCAGAAGGGGCGGGTTGGAAACATATAGGTTAAGTCACTCCGGGATGCACACCGAGACAGACAGATGCACTGCAGCGTTCGTTCGACCGGCACGGTCGACCCGCCTGTCCCGGATTCGTTCGGCCGACGACCAACCCCCCGCAGAACGCTCCCGCTGCAGGTGTAGCCCAGCCATGTACATCATCATCGTCGGCGCAGGAGATATCGGAACACCACTGATCGATATCGCGACCCGGTCGGGGAACGAGGTCGTCGTCATCGAGCGCGACCCCGACAAAGCCGACCGCGTCGCGGGCCAGAACGACTGCCTCGTCCTCAACGCCGACGCGACCACGAAGGCGACGATCAGCGACGCGGGCGGGGAGCAGGCCGACGCGATCATCTCGACGACCGACCAGGACGCGACGAACATCATGGTGTGTCTCCTCGCCAAAGAGTTCGACATTCCCGCCATCCTCTCCGTCGTCCACAACCCCGAGCACATGGGCCTGTTCCGCCAGATCGGCGTGAACACGATGCAGAACCCACAGCAGCTCATCGCGGAGTACCTGTACCGTGCGGTCGCCCGGCCAGCGATCGTCGACTTCATGCGGATCGGTGAGGAGGCGGAGGTGTTCGAGATTGCGGTGACGCCGGAGGCCCCCATCGCGGGGAAGACGCTGAACGAGGCCGCCAGCTCGGGGCTGCTCGACGACGAGATGCTCGTCGTGGCGATCGAGCGGAACGGCGAAGGTCACCCACTCACTCCACGGGGGAACACCCGGATCGAGGCTGGTGACCTCCTCACGGTGTACTCGGGTGTCGGGGCCGATCCGGAGATCACCGACATCTTCGGCCACCACGAGGACCGGACGTGATGTGGATCGGGGCTCGGCGATATCGAGGGAGACGGACGACACGACGCTCTGTTCCAGATACATGAACGGGTCGTACGCGCCAGTTGGCCGTGATATCGGCCGTATGCTCCAGGCGCTCGCCGGACTGGTACTGACCTCGATCCCCGTCTCGCTGGTCTGGGGCGAGTACTACGTGCTACCCGCACTCACGGTTGCGGCACTCGTCCCGCTCGCGAGCGGTCGACTCCTCACCCACGTTTTTCGAGACGCGTCGGATCCGGGGAAGCTCCACGGCATGATGGTCGCAGCGGCGGGATGGTTCTCCGTCGCGCTGTTCGGCTCGCTGCCGTTCTTCCTGATCGCATGGACGATCGCTCTCGACCCGATGTTTCTGGATCCGCCGACACTGAGCGGCCGCGCCGCGTCGACGGTCGGCGCGTTCAGAGACCCGCTCAACGCGGTGTTCGAGTCGATGAGCGGGTTCACCGGGACCGGACTGACGATGACCGACGACGAGTCGGCACTCCCACGGACACTGCAGTGGTGGCGAACCTTCATCGAATGGATCGGTGGTGTCGGCGTCATCGTCCTGACGACCGCGATCCTCGCCCGACCGGGGAGCGGCTCGCTCACCCTCTACGAGAGCGAGGCCCGGTCGGAGAAGATCCACCCGAGCATCGTCTCGACGGTCCGGACCATCTGGTGGATCTTCCTGCTGTTCACGTTCGTCTCGATACTCGTCCTCTGGCTGGCCGGGATGCCGCTGTGGGGCGCGATCAACCACGCGATGACCGGCCTCGCCACCGGTGGGTTCTCCATCACGGACAACTCCATCGCGACGTACGACAGCGCCGTGATCGACTTCGCGCTGATTCCCGTGATGATCCTCGGCAGTATCGCCTTCCCCATCCACTATCTGATACTGCAGGGCGACCTGAAGAACCTCTACACCGACCTCCAGACGCGGTGGGTGTTCGGCTTCTTCGGGGGCGGCTCGGTGCTCCTCTCGGCGATGGTGTACACGAGCGGGACCTACGACTCCTGGTTCGACGCCGTGCGGTACGGGCTGTTCCAGTTCGTCTCCGCGATGTCCTGTACGGGGTTCCAGACCGCGGTCGACTCGACGAACGTCGCCCTCGGGAAGTGGCCGGCCCAGGCACAGTTGACCGTCACGTTCGGAATGGTCGTCGGGGCGGCCGCTGGCTCGACCGTCGGTGGCATCAAACTCATCCGACTCGCGACGCTCGTGAAGGGGATTCGCCACCGGATCACGGACGTGTTCGTCCCCGATACGGCGGTTCGGCGGCTCGAGATCGACGACAGGCGGCTCACCGAAGAGGAGGCGAACCGCGAACTGGGTGAGGCAGCCATCATCGCCGTCCTCTGGTTCGTGTTCCTCGCTCTGACGACGTTCGTGCTCCTGCTGGTGCTGCCCGAGAGCCAGTACACGCTGGAGAACGTCGTCTTCGAGGTCGCAAGCGCCCAGGGGAACGTCGGTCTCTCGTCCGGCATCACCGGTCCGGGGATGCCGGCCGTCGGGAAGCTCTTCTTCCTGTTCAACATGTGGATCGGTCGGCTGGAGATCATCCCCGTGCTCGTGCTGCTCAGGGCGTTGTTCACCCGCGGAGGGCTCTACCGATGAAACTCGACGACGTTCCGGTCGTCCACTACGTCCTCGAATCCGGACCCGACGACCCCGTGTTCGATGGCCTCCTCCTCAGTGGCCCGCTGGTCATCGGGATACTCGCCCTCGCCGGGCGGTCACCGGTTTCGGTCGGGCTCGCCGTCCTGTACCTGCTGGTGTTCTCCAGCTACCTCCCGTACAAGTGGCTCAGTAACCGCGGGCAGGAAAGCTAATCAGAAATGGTTTGGCAGCACGCTCCCAACGAGTACGATATGGACTATCGGCTGGATGAGATCGACAAGCGAATCCTCTATCATCTGGCTCTCGAGGCACGAGACACCTCTGCGCCGGACATCGCGGAGGAGGTGAACGTGTCCGCGGGGACGATCCGCAACCGGATCAACCAGCTAGAGGAGCGGGGAATCATCAGAGGATATCACGCCGATATCGACTACGAACTGGCAGAGGGGATGCTCACGAACCGCTTCAAGTGTACGAGTGCGGCAGCTGACCGGGCGAAGCTCGCGAAGCAGATCCTCCAGATTCCAGGTGTCGTGAACATCCGTGAGATCATGACCGGGAAGGCCGACCTGGAGATCAAGGCCGTCGGCAGCGACACCCGGGACCTCACACGTATCGGGGATGCGATCCTCGAACTGGGCGTGGAGATCGAGGACCAGGACATCATCAAGCGCGAACACTTCCGGCCGTTCCAGCCGTACGGGCCGGTCGAGACGCGGCACTCACCGTCGATCACCGATTTCATGAGCCTCGCCGGGGACGCCGAGGTCGTCGAACTCACGGTGCGCGAGGGGGCCCCGATCACGGGGACCACGCTTCGAGAGGCGAACTCAGATGGGCTCCTCGAGGAGGGCCTGCTCGTCGTCGCGCTCGAACGCGACGGTGAGGTCCTCACGCCACACGGTGAAACACGGCTCGAGCCGGGCGATCTCATCACCATCTTCGTCCACAACGGCCAGAGCGACCGGATCGAATCGGTGTTCGCTCCGCAAGAAGCCTGACGGAACACCGCTCCGCGAAGCCCCAGGTCGTGAGGTTGCGGCCCACCCAACCGGGGGAGCGTGTTCTCTATCCGCGAACAATCCGCCCCCTGAATGAGGATTGCGAACAATACGGCCACAGATAGTGCGGATTTGGAAGTCGTGTAGGAACCCATACAAACATCTTATACACGATGAGTACAACAGCCCCGATATGGACGACCCACGGGGGCACGAACAGGAGGACCAAGGCGTACTATCGAGGGCGCTTCCACTGGAAACAGGTGGTGGCTGAGATGGGGGAGGAACTCTTCACGAACGTATTGGTACCAGTCGCCTCGGAGGACGATGCGAGGGCCTCAATTCGGGCGGCCCTGCCGTATCTCGCGGCCGCCGGCGGCACGGCGACCCTCGTCCACGTCATCGAGAAGGCCGGTGGGGCACCGGACAAAGCGTCGGTCGAACAACGGGAGGAATACGCAGCAGAGATATTCGATGCTGCGTGGGAGGAAGCGGACGACGCGCTCGTCGAACTCCACCGTGAGATCATCTACGGGACCGATGTCGCCGAGAGCATCATCGACGCCGGCGACGAACTCGACGCGAGCGCCATCGTGTTCACCCCCCGAGGGAGTAGCCGGTGGGTCAAACTGCTCACGGGTGACGTCGCACTCGGCCTGGTGGAGCACAGCGACCGCCCCGTAATCGTCCTTCCCGACGAAGCATGACCGATCAGGAGCTCGCACGCGACCTCGGCTTCCTCGAGGCGTACACCATCGGGCTCGGGACGATGATCGGGGCGGGTATCTTCGTGCTCCCGAGCATCGCCGCCGAACAGGCTGGCCCGGCGAGCATGGTCTCCTTCTTCCTCGGTGGCATCATCTCGTTGCTGGCTGCCCTGTCGCTCTCGGAGCTGGCGACCGGGATGCCGAAAGCCGGCGGCAGCTACTACTACGTCAACCGGGCCCTCGGTCCGTTCTTCGGGAGCATCGTCGGGCTCGGGATGTGGGCGGGGCTGACGTTCGCCTCCGCGTTCTACATGATCGGGTTCGGGCAGTACCTCCTCCCCGGACTCGGCGACTACATCGGCCTCCTCGCCGGCTGGGGCGACCTCGGGATCACCGTCGCAGCACTGGTGATGGCGGCGTTCCTGACCGGGGTCAACTACTACGGCGTGAAGGAGACCGGCGCGCTCCAGAACGTCATCGTGCTCACGCTCGTCGGGCTCATCGTCGCGTTCCTGGGACTCGGCTTCCTCAGTGATCCGACCATCGGCGAGTTCAACCCGCAGGGCTGGCCCAGCGTCGCGGCGACCATCGGCACGGTGTACGTCACGTTCATCGGGTTCGAGGTGATAGCGACCAGCGCAGAGGAGATCAAGAACCCGAGCCGGAACCTCCCGCTGGCGATGATCGCCGCCGTGGTCACGCCGACGCTGATGTACGTGGGTGTGATGTACGTCTCGACGGGGACGCTCACGCCGTCCGCGCTTCAGGACTCTCAGGTCCCCGTCGCCGACGTCGCTCGCGAGGCGTTCGGCCCGTTCGCGTCGGCCGTCCCGTTCGTGAGCGTGACGCCGGGTGCGCTCGGCAGTTTCGGCGCACTCCTCATGATCGTCGGTGCGGTTCTGGCGACGGTTTCGAGTGCGAACGCGAGCATCCTCTCCGCGGCCCGGGTCAACTTCGCGATGGGCCGCGATCGGATCCTGACCAACTGGCTCAACGAGGTCCACAGCCAGTTCCGCACGCCGTATCGGGCGATCACCGGAACCGGCATCATCACGCTGCTGTTGATCGCGGTCGGCGTCGGCATCGACACGCTGGCGGAGGTGGCGAGCTTCATGTACCTCGTCACCTACGCGCTCGTCCACGTCGGCGTCGTCGTGCTCCGACGC
Source organism: Haloarchaeobius litoreus (assembly GCF_024495425.1). Lineage (NCBI taxonomy): Archaea > Methanobacteriati > Methanobacteriota > Halobacteria > Halobacteriales > Halorubellaceae > Haloarchaeobius > Haloarchaeobius litoreus. The sequence goes on from NZ_JANHJR010000003.1 coordinate 704,970, forward strand.
GCCGACCCGGACGCCTACGAGCCGTCGTTCCGCATCCCGAGTGTCCTCTATCCCATCACGCCCATCGTCGGTGGTGCCGCCTGTCTGGTCGTGCTCTTCCAGATGTCGATCCGGTGGGAGCCGCTCCCGCTCGCGTACGAGGGGCTCTTCGACCTCGGAGTGAGCCTCCCGGTCACGCCGACGCTGGTCGGGCTGATCGGGACCCTCATCGTCGTCGTCGGAATCGTGTGGTATTTTGTCTACGCGAAAGAGCGCGCCCCGAGTCAGAGCCTCGTCGGCGAGGCCATCGCGCCGTCGGAGGCTGCTGCGTCGGACGGGGCGGACCGCTATCGCGTCGTCGCGCCGTTGTCGAACCCGGCCACCGAGCGCGACCTCCTGCGCTGGGCGGCGGCGAGCGCCCACGCTCACGAGGACGAGAACGCGGAGATCATCGCAGTGAACGTCATCGAGGTCCCACAACAGACCTCGCTGGCACAGGACGTCCAGTTCGAGGAGGAGCGGGTCGCCCAGCAGCAGGAGCTGCTCGATACGGCGCGCGACATCGCCGCCGACCTCGAGGTCGGACTCCGGACCCGCGCCATCGTCGCCCGGAGCGCGAGCGACGCCATCCTCGACGTCCTCGACGAGGAGAACGCTGACCAGGTCGTCCTCGGCTGGACCGGGTCCCGGAGCACGCGCGAGCACATCCTCGGGTCGAACATCGACCCCATCGTCGAGCACGCCCCCTGTGAGACGACGCTCCTGAAGCTCGCCAGTGGCCGTCGCGACGAGCCGGCGGGCGACTCCTGGGATGCGACCGCGAGCGGTGACGGGACTCCCGAGGAGATCGTCGTCCTGGCCGGCACGGGACCGCACGCACCCGTCGCCGCACAGCGTGCCGCAGAGTACGTCCAGGCGAGCCCACCGGGAAGCACAGCGGTCAGCCTCCTGAACGTCCAGAGTGCGGGCGAGGAAGGCGACGACCCCGAAGCGGAGGGGACGGCTATCATCGAGGACATCCTCGCGGGCTCCGCGCTCTCGGCCGACGAGTGCGTGACCGACGTGGTCGTCACGGAGGACGACGTCCGGGACGCCATCCTGGAGGCCATCGAGCCCTACGACACGGTCTGTGTCGGGGCGACCCGGACCGGTGCTGTCTCGCAGGCGCTGTTCGGGTCGATCCCGGAAGCGATCGGCGAGCAGTTCGACGGCCGGGTCGTCATGGCCCGTGGCGCGGAGGAGGCTCCGCGGTCGGTGCGCGACGCCATCGTCGAGCGACTGGCCGACTGACGCGGGGCGGAGCTCCCCGTCGAGACGGCCCACCGTGGGTGGCAGCCGTCCGTCGACTTCCCCGGCACGAAGAATTTTCACCTCGACCGCCGTCAGTTCCCGACATCGACGCCCAATGAACGCCCCTCGTTCCCGAACGATGTCCAGTCGTGGTCGAACATGAGTGTGGCCATCGACATCATCCGGATCGTCATCACCATCATGGGTATCGGGGTCGCGGCCCAGGTGCTCGCGGACCGTCTGCAGGTCCCGAGTGTCCTCTTTCTCATCGTCTCCGGGGTACTCGTCGGGCCCGAGGGACTGGGGCTGGTCGACCCCGACATCTTCGGCGACGCACTGCCGGCCATCGTCGGCCTGAGCGTGGCGATCATCGTCTTCGAGGGGGCGTTCCATCTGCACGTGAACCGGCTGCGGGAGGCACCGACCGAGACGCTCCGACTGGTCACGCTCGGGGCGCTGCTCTCACTGGTCGGGACGGCGGTGATCGTTCGGTTCGCACTCAGCACGTCGTGGGACGTGGCGCTCCTGGTCGGGGCGCTCCTGGTCGCGACCGGCCCCACCGTGATAACGCCGATCATGGACGTCGTTCCGGTCCGTGAACGGGTCGCGACCACGCTGGAGACCGAAGGAGTCGTCAACGACGTGACCGCCGCCATCCTCGCGCTCGTGATGTTCGAGTACGTGCTCCTCGGGTCGAGCGGCCTCCCGACGCTCGTCCAGAAGTTCACGGTGCGGCTCGGCCTCGGTATCCTCGTCGGCTGTGCCGTCGCTGCCGTCGTCTGGTACCTCCTCAACCACGTGAGCCTCTCGGTCGAGAACGCACCACAGAACGCTCGCCTCATCGTCCTCATCGCGGCGATAGGGATGTACGGGCTCGCCGAGATCGTCGCCACGGAGGTCGGTATCGCGGGCGAGCTCGGCTCCGAGTCCGGAATCGCAGCCGTCGCCGCAGGCGGGTTCGTCCTCGGGAACGTCCCGCTCCCGTATCGAGAACAGATCGAGCAGTTCAAAGGCGACATCACGCTCATCGTCCTCACGTTCGTGTTCATCTCGCTGGCGTCGTTGCTGACGCTCGACGACTTCCTCGCCCTCGGCCTCGGCGGGGTCGTCGCCGTCGTCGCCATCGCGGGGGTCGTCCGGCCCGCACTCGTGTTGCTCTGTACGGTCGGTGACCGGTTCACCGTCGAGGAGCGTCTCTACCTGAGTGCGATCGGCCCACGCGGCATCATTCCCGCGAGCGTCGCGACGCTGTTCGCACTCGAGCTCCGACCACAGAACCCCGAAGCCGCGACCACGCTCGTCGGGGCGGTGTTCCTGGTGATCTTCGCGACCGTGGTGTTTGAAGGCGGACTGGCTCGTCATATCGCACAGAGACTGAACGTGATTCCGATGCGAGCGATCATCGTCGGCGGCGGTCGTGTGGGTCGCGCCCTCGCGGAACGACTCGAGGACCGGGGAGAGGAGGTCCTGATACTCGACACCGACGAGGAGGCAGTCGAACGACTCCGGCGCGATGGGTTCTCCGTCCGCCATGGAGACGGAACACAGCGGGAGGTGCTCGAGAAGGCGGGCGCTGACAACGCCAAGGTGATCGCGGCAGCGACGGCGAACGACGAAGGCAACCTGCTCATCGGCCAGCTCGCCAAGAACAGGTTCGACGTCGACACCGTCGTCGCACGCGTCAACAGCCCCGACAACGTGGAGGCGTTCGAGAACCTCGACATCGAAGCGATCTCGAGCGGGATGTCCATCGCGTGGTCGATGGACAACGTCATCGAGCGGCCCGGCATCGCCCGCTGGATGACCGAACTGGACCGGGAAGGCGACGTCCAGGAGGTCGAGGTGACGACGGACCGGATCGTCGGGATGTCGGTCTCGGAGCTGCAGGCAGCGCTCCCCGAGGACTGTCACCTCGCGCTCATCACGAGAGACGAGAACAATCGACTGCCGCACGCGGACGATATCGTGACACACGGCGACCACCTGACGTTCATCGGACGAAAGGAGGCCGTTCGGGAGGCGCTCGAGTACTGCAACTCCTCGAATCTATCCTGACGGCGGCAGTTCGACGCGCGGCGGCACGACCGCGAGAGCCGGGTCGGTACCTACGGCTCGGTCGAGAACCGTGTCTGCGTCGTCCCCTGCTCGAACTCGAGGAGTTGACGCTTGGTTTCGACGCCGTCGCCGCCCGAGTAACCACGGAGGCCGCCGTCGCTCCCCACGACGCGGTGGCAGGGGACGACGATGGGGACGGGGTTCCGCCCGCACGCCTGCCCGACCGCGACGGGCGCGGTGTCGAGGTCGGCGGCGAGCTCGCCGTACGTGCGCGTCTCGCCGTAGGGGATGTCGGTCATCGCGGCCATCACGTCGCCGGTCATGGTCTCGGGCGTTGCGACCGTCAGGTCGAACGACTCGCGCTCGCCCCGCTCGTACTCGCGGACCTGCTCGCGGACGGCGTCGGCCGGTTCGGCGATGGCGGTCTCGTCTATCTCGACGGTGCTTCCGAGGATGGAGACGTGCATGCGTGTGCTGTGGCCCTCGATACGTCGCTGGCGTACATAACCGCCCGGCACGGACCGGAACTGATGCGCGGCGGATGACCCACCACCGCGACCAGCATCCCCACGGACTGGAGCGGTTCGACCGTCCGCTCCTCCTCGGTGGGGCCTCGTCGGTGTCGTGTCAAAAGAGCCGGCGTCGTCCGCCGGGTCACGGGTCAGTCGAGGAACGAGCGGAGGAGGACGGCGAGTCCGAGGACGATAGCCACGGATTCGGCGACGTGGACCTGCGTGAGCGTCAGTCCGGTGAACTGGTAGAGGAAGCCCTCGATGAGAACACCGAGCGTGATGAGTCCGAATCCGACCGTGGCGTCACGGAGGTATCGAGTGCCTGCTCGGCGGTACGCGCGGAAGCTGATCGCGGTCGTCGCGAGACCCATCACGAGCAGCAGGAGACGGACGCCGACCAGCGCGAGCTCCCAGTGGGTGGTCACGTGCCATCACCCTCGTTCCCCTGCTGGGGTATCTCACCGTACAGCGAGTAGAGGATGACGAGCATGCCGATTGCGACGATGGCTGTCTGGATGGTTCCCGCCAGGAATATCGACAGGTCGAACACGTCGAACAGGATGCCCTCGATGACGGAGCCGATACTGATGAACAGGAACCCGATGGCGACGTAGCGCATCGGCTCGCTGCCGTACGTTCGGTATCCTTTGTACGCCTGGTAGGTTATCAACAGCCCCAGTCCGACCGTGACGAGCTTCGCGATGACGAGTTCGATGTGCATGGTTGATTCAGCTCTCCCGGATGTCGTTCCAGATGCGCGAGAACCGTTGGGCGGCGTCCTCACGGACGTGGATGTGGACGTCGATGATGCCGTCCTCGATATCGACGTCGAGGTGGTCGATGTTCGCCTCGTAGACGCTGTGATGGCTCCCGTCCGATTCGATCCGTGTCCGCTCGACGAGCAGGTCGCCCTCGATCATGTCCTCGACCCGGCGGTAGATCGTCGAGAGGGCGACGTCACACTCTTCGCCGAGCTCCTTCGCCGACCGGGGCTCGCTGCTCGTCGCGGCCAGTATCTGCCGGACTCGCTGTTGCCCGAGCAGCTCCAGGACCTCGTCGGAGTGTTCGTCGTTGGACACGGCTGTTCCTTGCAATACGTGGTAGTTACCCGCAGGAGGTTAAAAGAGAGAGAGTTTTGCGCCACGTGCAAAACAGGAACCCCCCCTATTTCCCCGGCCATCCTATCTCGAACTGTACGGTGACCTGTGCTATGAGCCACCCACAACTCACGCGACGGAAACTGCTCGAAGGAACCGCCGGCCTGTCGGTTGCCGGTCTGGCCGGCTGTCTCGGCGCGTCGAGCGAAGCCAGCCCGCCAGCTGGAGGGACGCAGTCGGACGAACACGCGGGGGAGGACGACCAGCCCGGGCACGGGGACGAAGCGCACGGCCACGACACGGTGAGCGAGCCCAGAGCGTCGCGCGAGGTGGAGGTCAACACGGCCCGCTCCGAGGGCTCGACCGAGTACCACTTCGACCCGCACGTCACGTGGGTCGAGCCCGGTGGAACGGTCACGTGGACCCTCGAGAGCGGCACGCACACCGCGACCGCGTACCATCCGGGCAACGACCAGCCGCGACTCGTCCCCGAGGGGACGGCGGCCTGGGACAGTGGAACGATGTCGGAGGAGGGCGAGACGTTCGAGCACACCTTCGAGACCGAGGGCGTCTACCACTACCTCTGTACGCCCCACGAACAGTTCGGGATGATGGCGACCGTCATCGTGGGTGAGCCGCACCTCGAGGACCAGCAGGCACTCCAGATGATGCCGGACGACAAGCCCGAGGAGGTGCACGGGAAGCTCGAGGAGCTCAACACGATGGTCCGGGAGATCATGGGTGCGGGCCACGAGGACGACGGCCACGGCCACGACGACGGCACCCACACCGAAGCGTAGGCACCCGCTGAGATTCCAGAACGGCACACGGTAACCGCCTCGTCGCTGCTCGAGACCCCACCACCCATGGTACAACAGGTTCGGATGACGGTGCTCGGCCGGGAGTACACGCTGGACCTGTCCGGGAAGCTGACGGGCTACTGGCTCGTCTTCCTCCGGTTGCTCGTGGGCTGGTGGTTCCTTCACGAGGGGTTGAACAAGTACGCCACGCCGGGGTCGTTCGGGGCCGGCTGGTTCCTCGAGAAGAGGGGCACGATCGTCTCGCCCGTTCTCAACGCGTTCGCGGGCGGCACGACGGAGGCAGCCATCGACGCGCTCGTCCCGCTCGGCGAGCTGCTGATCGGCGTCGGGCTGATACTGGGTGCCCTGACGCGAACGGCCGCGTTCTTCGGGGCGTTCATGATGTTCGTCTTCTATTTCGGGTCCGAACACTGGCGGCGCGGCCTCGTCAACGGCGACCTGCTGGGGCTCGTCCTGTTCGTGACGATCATCGTCTTCGGTGCCGGCCGCGTCTGGGGCATCGACTCGTACCTCGAAACGACGAGCACCGTGAGGGACAGACCATGGCTGCGGTACCTGCTCGGCTGAGGTGATGGGAGAGATGTCACCGCCACACCCGGACTACGGCTGGCTCGACGAGGCAGCGCTCGCCACCGGACTCGCCCTCGTCCTGCTCGGGCTGGTCGTGATGGGCTTCTTCGAGACGCTCGTCGGGAGCGCTCACGTCACCGAAAGTGTCGGTGGTGTGGACATCGTCGTCGTCCATACGTCGTTCTCCCCCCGGCTCCGGGCGTACACCATCGCGCTCGGCTTCCTCGTCCTTCTCGCGTGGGGGCTCTCCCGCGTGTGTCGGTCGATCATCGCCTCACGCGGCGGTGACCCGTGAGGGCGTTCATCCGCACCGGACCCCCGGACGACGATGGCCGTGTCGGAGCGAGCGGTGCGAGGGGATTTCTGCAGCCCGACGCTGTCAATCCCACCGTCCCACAGCGTCCGACCCACTCACTCGAAGTCCCGGACGAACGTCACCGGACAGGGTGCGTCGAGCAGCACCTGCTGTGCCGTGCTCCCGTTCCGGACCTTCCCGACCGGGCTCCGCTTGCGGCCGCCGACGAAGACCCGCTTCGCGTCGACCGCCTCGGCGGCGGCCACGATCTCCTGGCTCACGTCGTCGCCGACCCGGCCCGTGACGTCCATCGTCGTGCCGTACTGCCGCAGGGGCGTGGAGAGCTGCCTCGCGACCCCTCGCACGGGCTCGACGTGCGTCGCCGCCTCGTCGGGCGAGAGCTCCGCGTCGGCAGCGGGCGCGAGTTCCTCGCACGCTCGTTCGTACCGGGACTCGGTGAAGACGTGCAGGATGCGCACCGTCGTCTGCAGCAGTCCGGCGGCCTCGGCGGCCATGGCCGCGAGGTCCGCGACGCGGTGGCCGTCGGACGGGCCCACGGGGAGCAGCACCGTCTCGGTCCGCACGGGCGGTCGTTCGAAGACGTCGGTCAGCTCGGAGGGTGGAAACGCGTCTGTCGAGAGTTCGGTCATGTGGGGTTCCGTCGTCGTCGCGGCAGCGGGTCGTGCTGAACGTCCAGCATCGGTACGCCCTGAGAGACGACGGGGGCCCCGCAAGAGTGCTTCCCATTACCACTCCCGAAGCCGATAATACACCTAGTATCGAGCGGGCGGTCGTCAGCCACTCGACGGGCCGCTCACTCGACGACGACAGCCCCCTTCATGCCGACGCCCTCGTGGGGCTCACAGACGTACAGCACGGTCCCCGACTCGTCGAAGACCTGCTCGAAGGTGTGGCCCTCCTCGCTGGTCTGTTCGCTCGCGAACGTCGCGCCGTGTCTGGCGACGACGTTGTGTGTGCTGCCCTGTCCGGTCCACGTCCAGGTGACGGTGGTCCCCTGGTCGACACGGACGGCGGCCGGGCCGAACCCGTAGAAGGCACCGTTGGCCTCGACGCCGACGTCGACGCCGACGGCGTCGCTGCCCGTCCGGTCGACGACACCGTCGAAGTTGCTCGTCTCCGAGAGGAACGATTCGACCGTCGGCTGGCTGGCGGTCTCGGTCCCGGCGGCGGTCGTCGCCGGCGCGGTCGTCGTCGCCGGGGGCGCGGTCGTCGGCTCGGGCTGGTCCGTTCCCGCGTCGGTCGAGTCGCCGCCGAGACAGCCGGCGACGCTCCCGGCGAGGACGACACAGGCGCTCCGAACGGCCGTGCGGCGGCTACAGTGTCGGCTCATCGTCGGTCCTACACTGTGAGAGCACTGCAATAGTAGTTGGGAACGTACAGGCGGTAATCGGTCACTACTCCGGCGTCCACCGGCGACGTGTCTCGGCAGTGGACGCCCGTTCGACCGCGTGCAATCGCCGGTCCCCCGACGACTCGGCCGGGCATGCGCGGCGGTTACGCGCCGCCTAGGTCGCGCGGCGAGCGCGAGCCGACGGCGGGTGGGACGACCGGGGACCGTGGCCGCCCGTCGAGTGCACACCGGGGACCATTCATTGCCGCAGCGACACGTCTAGCGTCCTATTTCTGCGGCTGCGCGGTTCAAAGGTCACCCGGGTTTATGCTCGACAGGCGACTCCCTAGTGTGTTAATCCATGACATCCGAGGAGCTCCGTGACCGGATCGGGGAGACGAGCAGGCGACGGTTCATCGCCGCGATGAGCGTCGCCGCGGGCACCTCGCTCGCGGGGTGTAACACGTCGGGGGACGCCGCCCCGAATACCCCGACGGACACGCAGACGACGCCGCCGACGACGACGGCCGAACAGACAACGACCCAGCCCGAGGAGCCCGAGGAGCCGCCGGAGCCGGGGGAGCGCATCACCTCCGCCCGTCGAATCGGGCCGCGGGACGTCAGCGAGTTCGGCTTCCGGGAGCTGTGGAGCTACCGGAAGCGCCAGGCGGTCGAGGCGCTGGTCGCCGACCCGGCGGTCAACGACCTCGCCAGCGACTGGGTCGCCTCCTTCGAGGCGTACGACCCGCTGACGAACCGGCTCGACGCCGTCAGCGTGCAGGGCACGACCGGGATGACCGTCGAGGGCGGCCGCGAGTCGGGCGAGTTCGACGTGACGGCGACGGACCGGCAGGTCGCGTACGGGCTCGTCGACCGGCGGACCGACGAGCTGCTCGGGCTGCACATCACCGACCCCACCGACGTGACGTGGCCGCGCGGTGGCTGGAACGAGACCCAGCGGGCGCGCCACGACTTCGTCCTCGACATGGACGAGGTCTGGCAGCACCTCGAGGGCAACGAGTGGTACCCGATGGTGAAGGCCGCCGAGATAATCACCGCGTACGAGGACTACCCCCACGGCGAGGTCTCGAACGTCATCTACTACGTGTACGACGGCGACCAGCTGTTCGTCGTCAGCGGCTTCATCCACGTGGCCGGCGAGGAGCTCGAGCTGCTCGACCTGCACGTCGTCGAGGACTTCGTCGAACACCCCATCATGCAGCTCGCCCGGGACACGAACCCGGCCGGCGAGTCCGTGCTCGGCGAGGTCCCCGTCCCGCCGATGATGCAACGCCCGCAGATCACGGCCCCGAACGGCTACCACCGCATCGAGGAGCCGCCGAACACCATCGAGCAGGACGGCTGGACCGTCGAGTGGTCCGGCCCCCGGACCGTCGGTGCCGAGGTGAGCGCGAGCTACAACGGCTCGCCGGTGTTCTCGCTCACCGCGCCGTTCAGCACGTCGACCGGCTACGACCTGCCCGAGCGGAACGGGCGGAACACGCGGGAGTTCATGTTCCCGACCGACGAGCCGGTGTTCAGCGGCGAACTGCTGTTCTGGGACATCCACAGCCTCAGCCTCGGCGGCCCCGGCGTCCTCGGGATGACGGAGTACCCCGCCGAGGACGGCCGGCCGAGCGGGTTCAACATCCGCACGCACTACCACACCGGGGCGGTCGAGAACGCCCGCGACTTCCACTCCGGGCACCGCTTCGCGCCGTACAACTACTACATCAACTACCAGTTCTACGAGGACGGCGTGTTCATGCCGGTGTGGATGCGCCAGGGGCCGGGCTACGTCACCGAGTTCTACTCCTACCGCGACCGGGAGCACAGCGGGCCTGCCCAGTACTATCTGGAGAACTGGCTCACCGTGCCGACGCCGGGGACGACCGACGGCGTCACCACGCAGGTGTTCGACGGCGACGACTGGACGACGCCGGAGTCGGAGTTCTACCTCGTCGGCGACGAGGAGAGCGTCGTCCGCTTCTCCAACCCCGACGGGAGCGAGACCATCGACGTCCCGCTCGACGACACGCAGGAGGCCGTCGTCGTCCGCCCGCACGAGAACGAGATCGGCGAGGCCCTGCGCGTGCTCAACGCCCAGGCCGAACTCGGCTTCTACCACCCCGCACAGTACGTCGACGGCGAGTCCATCCAGGGCGAGCCCGTCCTCTTCTGGCTCCTGATGGAGGGCCGGACCGACGAGGTTCCCCACAGCTCGGGCATCACGACGTTCACCCAGCTGGCGGAGTTCAACCTCAGCGGCTACTGAGTGGACCCGAACGCGGGGACTCCCCCCGCATCTGCCTCGCGCCGTAGCACCATTTATCACCGATGACCGGCAGATGAGAGGTGTGAACACGCCGTCCGAGGTTCCGAAGGCGGAGGCCCAGGCGCTGCTCGAACGGAGCATCGGTCCCGACGCCGAGTTCCGGCCCCAGCAGTGGGACGCCATCGACGGGCTCGTGAACTGGAAGGAGCGGCTCCTGCTCGTCCAGCGGACCGGCTGGGGCAAGAGCACGGTGTACTTCATCGCCACGAAGCTGCTCAGGGAGCGGGGCGAGGGCCCGACGCTCATCGTCAGCCCGCTGCTCGCGCTGATGCGCAACCAGATACAGGACGCGAGCGCACAGCTCGACCTGGACGCGTACACCATCCACTCGAACAACACCGACGAGTGGGACGAGGCGAAGCGACGCGTCGTCGACGGCGACTGCGACGTCCTGCTCATCTCGCCGGAACGCCTCGCGAACCAGGAGTTCCAGGCCGAGGTGCTCGCCGAGATGCACGAGGAGTTCGGCCTGCTGGTGGTCGACGAGGCCCACTGCATCTCGGACTGGGGGCACGACTTCCGGCCGGACTACCGGCGCATCAGGCGCATCCTGCAGGAGCTGCCGGACCACATCCCGGTGGCGGCGACGACGGCGACGGCGAACGACCGCGTCGTCGACGACGTGACCAGACAGGTGCCCGACCTGCGTGTCGTCCGGGGCGACCTCGTGCGGGAGTCGCTGCGCATCCAGACCGTCGAGCTGGACTCCCGGGCCGAGCGGCTCGCGTGGCTGGCGGAGAACTGCGGCGAGCTGCCGTCGTCGGGCATCGTCTACTGCCTGACGACGGACGAGGTCGAACTCGTCGCGGCGTGGCTGAACCGGCAGGGCCTCGACGTCGAGCCGTACCACGGCGGCATGGACGGCGACCGACGGAGCGACCTCGAGGACGCGCTGCTCGCCAACGAGGTGGACGCGCTGGTGGCGACGAACGCGCTCGGGATGGGGTTCAACAAGCCCGACCTGGGCTGGGTGGTCCACTTCCAGCGGCCGCCGAACCTCATCCGGTACTACCAGGAGATCGGCCGCGCGGGCCGCGGGCTCGACGAGGCGTTCGCCGTCCTGCTCTCCGGCGAGGAGGACGACGACATCGCGGAGTACTTCATCGAGTCCGCGTTCCCCTCGCCCGCGGACTTCGAGCTCGTGCTCGGGACCATCGAGGAGGCCGATGCGCCGCTGTACAGGTACGAGGTGCTCCAGCGCGCGAACGTCTCGTGGAAGGTCGCCTCGAAGTGCCTGAACATCCTCCGGGTCGAGAACGCGGTGCTCAGAGTCGGCGACGGCTTCGAGCGCACCAACAAGCGGTGGTCCTACGACCACGAGCGCATCGAGTCCATCACGGCCCAGCGCTACCGCGAGCTCGGACAGATACAGGACTTCGTCGCGTCCGACGACTGCCTCACGCGGTTCGTCGACGACGTGCTCGACGGCTCGCTCGACGAGCCCTGTGGCCAGTGTGCGAACTGCGCCGGGGACTTCTTCCCGCGGACCGCCCGGGACGAGGCGCTCGTCGCGGCCGCGGTCGAGCACTACGAGGCCGAGTCGTGGAGCGAGCTCTCCCCGCGCTACTACATGCCCCAGCGCGAGGGTGGGAAGACGAAGATAGACGAAGAACGCAAGCCAGCGGACGGTCGCGCCCTCTGTAACTACGGCGACCCCGGCCTCGGCGCGACGGTCCGCGAGCAGTACGAACGCGACGGAGCCTACGGCGACGAGCTGGTCAACGCCGCGGTCTCGCACGTCACGGAGGTCTGGGACCCCGATCCCGAACCTGCCTGGGTGACGGCCGTGCCGTCGCTCGCCGGGGAGGGACGGGTCGAGGACCTCGCTGCCCGTATCGCGGCGCGGCTGGAGGTCCCCTACGTCCCCACGCTGGCGAAGGTCGAGGCGACCGCGCCCCCCGCGGAGCTGAAGAACTCGTACCAGAAGCGCTGGGACGTCGAGGGCGTCTTCGAGGTGCGGGAGCCGGTTCGAGACGGCCCCGTCCTGCTGGTCGACGAGCTGGTCGACACGCGCTGGACGCTCACCGAGGCCGGGATGACGCTCCGAGACGCCGACAGCGGGCCGGTGTACCCGTTCGCGCTCGCGAAGCGGACGCGGTGGTGAACCCGCACCGGCAACTGTCGTTCGGGCCGTGCCGGCCCGAGCCCACCGGAATATACAGAACGCTCCGCCGTGCGTGGTACGTATGGCGAGAACTGTCGACGACCTCCGGAACGAGATCAGGGAGGCGGTGGGACGGTACGAACGGGTCGAATCGACGGCGTTCACCAAGGAGGCGCTCGCTGCCATCTGCGAGGCCGTGGAGTACGACATCGGGACGGGGTCGCTCCCGTCCAAAGCCCGGATGCGGGCCGGCATCCTCTGGAAGATCGGCGAGCTGGACGACGACGACCCGGACCGGGCGAGCAGCGCGTTCCGGAAGGCGGAGCTCGAGGCCGTCGCGACCGCACTCCGGGACTCGTAGCGGCTCGTCGTCCACGGGTGCCGAGCACCCGCCCGTCCAACATGTTGGTGAAAGGCGCTCGGCGTTGGGCTCCGACGTGAGAGATATGCACGACCGCCGGATGACCGCGGAGATGGACGAACCGTTCGTCGTGTTCCTCATCGGGATGCGTATCAACAGCCGCTGGAAGCTCCACCGGTGGCTGCCGGTCGCACTGGCGATGCCGCGGATGCTCCGGGAGCTCGAATCCACGGCGGACTCGGGCCTGCTGCACTACGAGACCACGGTCAACACGCGGACGGTCGTGATGGTTCAGTACTGGGACTCGTTCGAGCACCTCCGCAAGTACGCCCGCGACATCGAGCAGGAGCATCTGCCGGCGTGGGTGGAGTACGACCAGTCGAGCGGGTCGACCGGCGACGTGGGCATCTTCCACGAGACGTACCGGGTCGACCCCGACGACTGCGAGACCGTCTACAACAACATGCCGGCGTTCGGACTCGGCGCCGCCGGGACGCTCGAACCGGCCGAGGGCTCGCGAGAGACCGCCGCGAAGCGACTCGGGATTGCGGACGACGAGTTGCCGAACACCGGCGCGGACAGTCCCGGTCGTCGCGACTGACTCAGGGGAGCTGGTCCCGGCGTTCGGCCCACTCGAGCAGCGGCTCCAGCCGCTCGCACAGCTCCCTGCCGTCGTCCGTGAGCTCGTACTCGACGCGCGGCGGGATCTCGGCGTACTGCTCGCGCGAGAGGTAGCCCGCCGCGACGAGCTCGTCGAGCCGCGTCGACAGCGTCGAGCTACTCACGTCGCCGAAGGCGTCCGCGACCTCGCCGTAGCGGACCGGGCCGAGGGCACCGACGACGCAGACGAGCTGCATCGCGTACTTTCGGCTGAGCAGGTCCATCACACCCCCGAGCGGACAGTAACAGCGGGGGCTCTCGGTGTCGGTACGGTCGGTTCCGGCCGCCGTCTCGTCCTGGTCTGACATGGCTTCGATCGGTCGCACCTGCTTCGTTACTTCGGACTCGACAGTATTTAACTTTGAATATCGAAGCAAGGGTGCATGTCCGACGAAACCTGCAGTTGCGGTGGTTCGGGAGCCGAACGACCGACCGAAGGGACCGACAGGTGGGTGGACGACCGACCCGTACGGTCGGCACTGCTCCCCGACGACGTGGGCCGCGTGATGACCGCGTTCTTCGGCACCGGCCCCGTCGAGACGTTCGACGACTTCGTCGCGGCGACCCGCGAGGGGGCCGGTGGCGCACTCGCCGTCGAGGACCTCTGTCACGTCGACGGGGAGACGCCCCACGTCGCCCGGGCGGCCGGCGAGACGTACCGGTTCCGCTGCTTCTACGACGGGGTCGCGCTGGCGTACCTCGTGGACGAACCCGTCGAGATACGGACCGAGAGTCCGGCCGGGACCGGTATCGAACTGCGCGTGACGCCCGACGGCGAGGTCGAGACCTCGCCACCCGAGGCGGTCATGTCCTTCGGCATCGCGACCGACGCTGCCGCCGTCACCGACCCGACCGCCGAGGCGGTGTACGGGCAGGTCTGTCCGTACGTGAAGGCGTTCCCGTCCCGCGACAGCTACCGGGAGTGGGCGGCGGCCGTCGACGCGGCCACCGTGGGGGTGCCAATCGCCGCGGGGTTGCCCATCGCGGCCGCATTCGCCGAGTGAGTGCCGGCCGGATCGACGACGCCCCGTCGCGACGGCGGGTACGCTGCCGTTACGACGCCCCGGCGAGCAGTGCCCGGAGGCGGTCGTGGGCCTCCTCGCTGCCGACGCAGATGAGCACGTCGTCTGGGTCGATGGCCGTCCCGGCGTCGACCTCTGTGATGGTCTCGTCACCACGGCGGACCCCGAGCACCGTCACGCCCGTCCGGGACCGGATGCTCGCTTCACCGACCGTCCGGCCCGCGACCGGGGCCGCTGTGGCGACGTGGACCCACCTGATGCGGGCGTTCTCGAAGACGTCCTCCAGCCCCTCGTCGACCGGGTGGAAGTACGTCCCCTCGAGGATGGCCGAGAGCTTGCGGGCGTCGTCCTCGTCGACCCGGAACAGCCGGTCCGCGTCGTCGTCTGCCGCGTCGCGCCAGAACAGCTCCCGGTCGCCATCGTTGTGGAGCAGCACGACGAGCGCGCCGTCGTCGCCGAACTGCAGCGTGTACCGCACGCCGGTTCCCGGGAGCTCCGTCTCGTAAACCTTCATCTCAGGCGACGTCGATGTGCTCGCGGCACTCGTCGACGAGGTCCGGAACGGTGACCGAGACGGTCGGCTCGACCACGATGGTGACCCCGCGACGGTCGTCGAGGAAGACGTGCAGCGCGGTGCCGTTCTCGTAGTCGACGACGAGGGAGTCGGCCGCGCCGAGGTTGAAGTACACCTCCTCGGCGTGGCGCTTGTTGTACACGGCGAGCGACCGGTGGACGAGGAAGTCGAGCTGGTTCTCCGTGAACTCGGTCGTGAGGTCGTCGCGGACGTGGTGGAACCGGTACTCGTACGTCCGGCTGTTGTAGTTGGCGACCCAGCGGAGGTCGTCCCCGTACCGCTCGTCGAGGAACGTCACCAGCCGGTCGAAGGAGAACTTCTGCATAGCGGCGCTACCCTGTCAGCAGGCTAAAGTAGGCGGCACGTACACGGGACTCAGAGCACGAGTACCGCGAGCAGGAGCGCCAGAACGAGGGCACTGGCGAGCACGCCGAGGCCGATGGTCCGGCTCGCCCGGTCGACCGTCGGCGGCGAGGGTGCGTCGGTCTCCCCGGCCAGTAGCGACGAGAGTCCGCGCTGGAGGACGCCGCCGGCCCGGTTCGTCGCGTCCTCGACGGCGCCCGCGAGACCGACGCTCGCGGTCTGGAGCGCCCGGCCAGCGGGGTGGTACACCGAGTCGAGGTCGGGTGTCGGCGGGGTTCGCCCCAGGAGCGGCCGGAGCGCCGCGAAGCCGACGAGCCCGGCGGCCGTCACCGCGCCGGCCTTCTGGAACTGCGAGGGCGAGAACGGCTTCGCGTCGGCGACCACCGCTGCGGGGAACACGTCGAGCAGTAGCGACGGGACGACGCCGAACAGCACGCAGAGCGCGGCCACCCCGCCGAGTGTGGCCAGCTCTCCCGGGGCGAGGTCGGCGGGTGCGTCCCCGTCCCCAGCGTCCCCGTGGAGGAACGCGTAGTAGCCGAACTTCGCGAACGAGATCACCGTCCCGACCCCGCCGACCAGCAGCGCGTACCACACCAGGGACGGGCCGGTCGCCTCGACGCCGTCGAGGACCATCCCCTTGCTGACGAAGCCGTTGAACCCCGGCAGGCCGGAGATCGAGAGCGCCGCGACGAGGAAGACGCCGGCGGTCAGGGGCATGGCTCGCCCGAGTCCGCCGAGCTTCTTCAGGCCCTCGCGGCCGGTCCGGTGGACGAGCACGCCGGCGACCATGAACAGGAGGCTCTTGTAGAGGATGTTGTTCACCAGGTGGACCATCGCACCGCTCCGGGCGAGGCCCGCGCCGGCCCCGAAGCCCGCGACCATGTAGCCCACCTGCGAGACGATGTGGTAGCTGAGCAGCCGGCGCACGTCCGTCTGGAGGATGGCGAACGTGACGCCGAACAGCACCATCGCCGCACCGACGTAGGTGAGCGCGACGTGGCCGTCGGGGAACGCCCGGACGATGGCGTACGCGCCGACCTTCGTCGTCACAGCCGCGAGCACGACGCTCGTCGCGACGTGGGTCGTCGGGTAGGTGTCGACGAGCCAGACGTGCAGCCCGAGGAAGCCCGCGTTCAGCCCGATCCCGAGTGCGACCAGCAGCGCGGGTAGCCCGCCGATGACGCCGTCCCCGAACAGGAACGTCCCCACCTCGGCGTAGTGCAGCAGCACGCCCGCGACGAGCACGAGCCCGCCGACCTCGTGGTAGACGGCGTAGCGGAAGCCGGCGCGCCGGTCGCTCGTGTGGTGCCAGACGAGCACGGTCGCGGCGACCGCCATCAGCTCCCAGTAGACGACGAGGCTGAGCCAGTCGCCGGCGAGGGTCGCACCCATCCCCGCGCCGACGTACGCCAGCGCGAGCGCGACCTGCCGCCGGTCCCCGTCGGTCGCGACAGTGAAGGCGACCGCGACGGCGGCGACGAGTCCGAACGTCGCGCCGAGCAGCCGCGAGTACGGGTCCACGTGGAACAGCACCGCGTCGAAACCGAACAGCACCACCGGGACGTGCGCGCCCGCCGGGACGAGCAGGAGCCAGCCCGCGGTGGCCAGCGACGCGACGACAGCCAGCGCCGTACCGGTGCGCCGGGGGAGCCGCGGAACGACGAGGGCGAGGCCGAAGGGCACGACGCCCGGTGGAACCGCCGTCAGGAGGTTCATCCCGTCGTCACCTCCGCGGCGCGGGTCGCGAGCTCGTAGAACGGCAGCTCGGTCGGGGCGATGCCGTAGACGACGGCGAGCACGAGCGCGACGGCCACCGGGAGCAGCAGCCGCCAGTCCGTCTCGGTGCGCCAGGTGCGGGATTCCCAGTCGTGGCGGTGCGCGTGGGCGGACCCGGCGTCGCCCTCGTGGCCCCCGTCCGCGTGCAGCGTCGCCGTCGCTGCCGTCGCCCCGTCGCCCCCCGACTCGCCGAAGAACGCCGCCGAGACGATGGGCCAGAAGAACAGCAGCTTGAGCAGGCCGGCGAGCAGCAGCAGGCCGGCGAGGACGAGGTCACCCCCGGCGAACAGCCCGGTCAGGAGGTACCACTTGCTGACGAAGCCGGCGACCAGCGGGAAGCCGACGAGCCCGGCGCTGGCGACCGCGAACAGCGTCATCGTCGCCGGGAGTCGTCGCCCGATGCCGGCCAGCTCGTCGATGCGTTCGACGTGCGTCTCGCAGTAGACGACGCCGGCACAGAAGAACAGGACGAGCTTCAGCAGGGCGTGCGCCGAGAGGTGCAACAGCGCGCCCTGCACCGCCGTCGGCGTCAGCACCGCCAGCCCGAGCACGATGTAGGAGAGCTGGCTCACCGTCGAGTACGCGAGCCCCCGCTTCAGCCGGTCCTGGCGCAGCGCGAGGACGGCCGCGAGCACCATCGTCGCCGCCGCGACGGCCGCGAGCGGGACGCCGACGTTGAACGCCCGGACGCCGTCGGGGCCGAACACGTAGAGGACGACGCGGGCGATGCCGAACGCGCCGCTCTTGACGACGGCGACGGCGTGGAGCAGCCCCGAGACGGGCGTCGGCGCGACCATTGCCTGGGGCAGCCAGCCGTGGAGCGGGAACAGCGCGGCCTTGACGCCGAAGCCCGCGACGAGCAGCGCGAAGGCAGCCCGGGCGACCAGCGGGTCGGCGGTCAGCACGCCCGCCAGCCCACCCGGCGCGAACGTCGTGGTCCCGGCGACGGCGGAGACGAGCACCGTGCCGGCGAGGATGGCGACGCCGCCGGCGAGCGTGTAGACGACGTAGGTCCGGCCCGCCCGCCACGCCTCGGCGGTCCGCTTGTGGACGACGAGCGGGTACGTCGCGACGGTGAGCAGCTCGTAGAAGACGAACAGCGTGAGCAGGTTGCCGGCGAAGGCGACGCCGACGGTCGCGCTCAGGCTCGCGGCGAACGCGGCGAAGTAGCCGGTCTGGTGGGCCTCGTCGAGCGAGCGCACGTAGCCGACGCTGTAGAGGCTGGTGACGAGCCAGAGCCCGCTCGCGAGCAGCGCGAACAGCGCGCCGAGGGCGTCCACCCGGAGCACGAGCCGGACGCCGGGGACGAACGCGAGGCCGGGGCTGGTGTAGGTGACGCCGCGGAGGACGCCCGGGACCAGCGCGAGGACGGCCCCGAACTTCGTCAGCGCCGCAGCGAACGTCCACGCCTCGCGCAGGGACGGCCGGTCGCCGCTCAGGAGGACGAGGACGACCGCGACTGCCGACACCGCGACCGCCAGCACCGGGAGGAGCGATTCGGTGGTCATGGGAGTCACGGCTCCAGCAGGGAGACGACGGTCGGCTCCGCGAACGAGGCGACGGCGACGGCACCGACGCCGAGGACGACGGTGGCGACCGCCGCGCCGACGGCGACGGCGCGCATCCCGAGCGATATCGCGGCTGGATCGTCCCCGGCACCGTCCGTCGAGACGGACCCGTGCCCGCCCGTGGCGTCTGCGCCGCCCACCCCGTCGCCGACCGGGAGCGTGCCGGGGCGCTCCTCCCCGTCGCCGAGCGAGAGCTGCTGGAGGAGCCGGCCGAAGTACGAGAGCGACAGCAGCGTGCTGCCGACGACGACGGTGAGGGCCGGCCACGAGCCGGCCTCGACCGCACCCACGGCGAGGTACCACTTCGCCACGAACCCGACCGTCGGCGGGAGGCCGACCATGCCGAGGCCGAGGACGACGAGCGAGCCGGCGGCCCAGGGCGTCCGCGCGCCGACGCCGGCGTACTCGTCGACGCTCGTCGCGCCGGTCCGGGCGGCGACGACGCCGGCGGCGACGAACAGCCCGCCCTTCATTACGGCGTGCCCGAGCAGCTGGACGATCGCGCCGACGAGCGCGGGCACCGTCCCGAGGCCGATGCCGACCGTTGCGAGCCCGAACTGGGCGACCGACGAGTAGGCGAACACGCGCCGAACCGACGACGCGCGATAGGCGAGCGCGCCGCCGGCGACGACGCTTGCGCAGCCGGCGAGCAGAATCGCGTCGTCGACGAGCGGGTTGGCCGCGAGGAAGCCGACGGTGAACACGGTGTAGGTCAGCCGGAGCAGCGCGTACCCCGCGACGGTCGAGACGAGCGCCGAGAGCAGCGCACTCACCGCCCACGGCGCGTGCTCGTAGGCGTCGGGCTGCCAGACGTGCAGGGGGAACAGCGCCATCTTCACCGCGAGTCCGACGCCGATGCCGGCGAAGGCGGCGACGGCGAGCGGCGACCCGTGTGGGAGCTGCGTCGCCATGTCGGCCATGTTCAGCGTCCCGGTCGCGACGTAGGCGTAGCCGACGCCGAGCAGATAGAACGTCGCGCCGACGGTCCCAAGGAGGAGGTACTGGAGCGCCGCGAGCGCTGCGGGTCCACCCTCGGCGCGGGCGACGAGCGCGTACGCCGCGAGCCCCGAGATCTCGAGGAAGACGTAGAGCGTGAACACGTCGGCGGTGACGCAGACACCGGTGAGCCCGGCGACGAGCAGCAGGTAGAGCCCGTAGAACGGCCCGGAGCGCGGCCCGGCGACGCGGGTGTACGCCGCGAGCGCGAGCGAGACGCCCGCGACGAGCACGACGAACGGTGTCGAGACGCCGTCGGCGACGAACTCGATGCCGAACGGGGGCGGGACCCTCCCGACCGCGTGGTCGAGCCGACCCCGGCCGAGCACGAGCGCGGTCACCCAGAGCGCGAGCACGGTCTGGACCGCGAGCGTCGCGGCCGCGAGCGGCCAGCCGCTCCGCGGGTGGACCCAGCTGGAAACCGAGGCGAGCACGGCCCCGACGATGGGGAGCACGACGAGTCCGACGAGCAGCTCACTCATCGGCGAGCTCCTCCCGGAGGACGTCCTCGCGGAGCGTGCCGTACTCCCGGTAAATGCGGACGGTCAGCGCCAGTGCGACCGCGGTGACGCTCACGCCGACGACGATGGCGGTGAGCACGAGCACCTGCGGGAGCGGGTTCGCGTACGGCCCGCCGTCGGCGGTCACGATGGGCGGGTCCGCACCGGTCCGGTAGGCCGCCGTGACGAACAGGAGGAAGACCCCGGTCTGGAACACGTTGAGCCCGAGCACCTTCTTCACGAGGTTCTCGTCGTCGACGAGGACGAACAGCCCGACGGCGACGAGCACGACGGACCCGACGTAGGGGAGCCGGGCGAGGAGGACGTCGATCATCCGCCGTCCCCCGCCGTTTCGGGTGGGCTCCCGTCCTCCGAACCAGCCTCGCCGTCACCGTCGAAGCCACCCGATATCTCGAAGAACAGCACGACGACGGTCGCGGCGACGGTCACGCCGATGCCGACCTCGACGACCTCGATGGCGTAGAGCGGCCCCTTCGCGCCCGGGTAGGCGGTGAGTTCGAACGGGGTCCCTCCGAACGCGAGCGGACCGACGGCGACGGCGGCGAAGGCGACGACGCCGAGGGTCCCACACGTCGTCAGGACCGCCCGGTCGAGCCAGCGCGCGGTCTGGTCGACGCCGAAGGCGAAGGCGATGGTCACGACCACCGAGGCGACGACGACGCCGCCCTGGAAGCCGCCGCCCACGCTGCTCGCGCCGTGGAAGGTGACGAACAGGCCGAACGTGAAGACGAAGGGAGCGACGAGCCGGACCGCCTTCGTGACGACGACGCTCTCGCGGGGTCCGCCGACCGTCCCGTCGGTGTCGCCGCCCACGCTCAGAGCACCTCCTTCCGGAAGACGACGAGCACCGCGACGCCGGCGGCGAAGACGACGGTCACCTCGCCGAACGTGTCGAACGCGCGGTAGCCGGCGAGGACCGCCGTCACGACGTTCTCGGTGCCGAAGTCGGTGACGGCACGGTCCAGGTAGTACGGCGAGACGCGCCGGAACGCGGGCGTGGACAGGTCGCCGGCGGCCGGGAGTGACGGGATCGTGAGGCCGAGCGCGACGGCGACGGCGACGGCGCCGACGAGCGAGCGGAGGTGGACGCCGCGAACGAACGACGCCTCGCCGACCGGCCGGCCGGTCTTCACGATGGCGACGAGGAACAGCGAGGTCGTGACGCCCGCGCCGACGGCCGCCTCGGTGAGCGCCACGTCCGGGGCACGGAGGACGACCCAGAGGATCGACATCCCGAGGCTGTACGCGGCGAAGACGACCGTCGCGGCGAGCGTGTCCCGCAGGAGCGCGACGACGCAGGCAACGACGACGAGGAAGCCGACGAGCACGCCGGCGAGGACGAGGTCGGTCATCCGTCGTCCTCCCGTTCCCACGCCGGGATGCCCTGGACGTGCGCGGCTCGGGTGATGGCGTGGGCGGCCACCGGGTTGGTGAGCAGGACGAACACGACCAGCAGGGTGAGCTTGAACCGTGCGACGCCGGAGTCGAGCACGACGGCGACGGCCGCGAGCGCGAGCCCGGTACCCAGCGTGTCGCTCTTCGAGGTGGCGTGGGCCCGGGCGTACACGTCGGGCAGCCGGAGCACGCCGACGGCGGCGACGAGCGAGAAGAACACGCCCGCGGCGGCCAGCGCGACGACGGCGACGACGGCCGGCCTCACACCGACCCACCCCGCTCGGCCGCGAACTTCGCCACACCGAGGCTCAGCAGGAAGTTGAGCATCGCGTACACCAGCGCCACGTCGAGCACGCCCGGCTGGTCGAACGCGCCGGCGACCAGCGCGATGACGACGACCGTCGTCGTCCCGATGGCGTTGACAGCGACGACCCGGTCCGGCGTTGTCGGCCCGACCGCGGCCCGGTAGGCGAACAGGAGCGCGAGCAGGAGCAGCGCGACGGCGGTCGCGAGCAGCGTCGTCGGGATGGTGCCGCCGACTTCGAGGGCCGTCACGGGTCCTTCCCTCCGTCATCGGTCGGTTCCGCATCCGCTCCCCGCCCGTGGAACACCCACGAGACGAGCCGCTGGAGCCGCCCCGATTCGAGGCTCTCTCGGCTCTCGGCGGTCAGCGAGTGGACGAGGAACGTCCGGTCCTGAACGTCGACCGTCAGCGTCCCCGGCGTGAGCGTGATGCTGTTCGCGAGCACCATCCGTTCGAGGTCCTCCCGGGTGTCCGTCTCCAGCGCGTCCACCGACGGGTCGATCGGCAGTCGCGGGTGGAGGATGACGACCGCGAGGGCGACGTTCGCCTTCGCGACCTCCCAGAGCAGGACGGGGAGAAAGGCGACCGTTCGTGCCACGCGCGGGACGGTCCGGCGGCGCGTCGGCGCGTCGACGAAGCTGACCGACGACAGCGCGAGGGCGACGACGGCCGCGCTGAACGCGCCGGTCAGGAGGTCGAGTCCGCCGACGAACCCACCGATGGCGAGGTAGAACAGGTACGAGAGCGCGAACACGGTGGCGTACCGACGCCAGCCGCCCGCGTGGACCAGCGAACGTCGGCCGCCCGGCGGCTCGCCGCCGACGAGTTCGACCGCTCCGACGCCGAGCCGGTCCCGGAGCCGCTCGACCGCGAGCTCGCTGTCCGCGGCGAGAACGAGTCTGGTGACCCGTCGCCCGTCGAGCTGGGCGAGCAGTGCGTCCGTCGAATCCGCCCCCGCACCCGGCACCACCGTGCTGACCTGCGGTGCCGGCGCGTCCAGTCCGTCGAACGCCGACACCGCGGTCTCGACGCGACGCGCAGTCGCCTCGCCGGTCGTCTCGTCGGGCGCGAGGACCAGCACCTCGACGGCGACCGGTCCGTCCGACTCCGCGCGGGCGTCCCGTCCCTCACGGAGGGCGTGTTCGACGGTCCGGTCGGCCGTCGCCGGCGCGGTGACGACGGCCAGAACCCGTGGCTCGTGCTCGGGCACCTGGGGCATGCGCTACGTATCCGATGTGATGCGAGCCGCAACCATTACTGTTGTTAGCAGATAGCATGCGCCGTGACGACCGACTGACTGCTGGATGCCGTCCAGGTGGTTACCAGCCGACCGGACCCGGTGAGCGACCCGGACCGACGCGGCACCCTACGCGATGGGGCCGTCGGCGTTCCCGGAGAACGTGTTGCCGGACTCGGTCAGGCTGGAGCCGTCCTCCGCGATGATGCCCGCCGTCGAGCTGTCCCGGAGCGTCGAGTTCTCCACCGTCGCCATCTCGGAGCTCTGGACGTAGACGTTCGCCCAGCCGCCGTTGCCACCGTTGGCGACCTCGCAGTTGTCCAGCCGGTTGTCGGGGTTCAGCGAAGCGAACTCGATGCCGGACCAGAAGCCGGGGACGTCGGCGTCACCCCGGAAGGTGATGGGGCCGTCTGGGTTGCCGTCCGCACCGAGGCTCCCGCCCTCCTCGACGGAGAGCAGTGAGCCCTGTGCGAAGGTGAACGTCGCGCCGGGGTCGACGGTGACGTCGGCCCGGATGCGACCGTTCCCCGGGAAGTGAACCGGGACGTCGGGCAGGTTCCAGTCGGCGGCCTGGGTGACCGCCTCGTCGGCGACCTCGATGCGGTTCTCGCCGTCGTCGTCGAGGAAGACCGTGTCCGGGCCGACCTGGCCGAGGCTGGGGAGTGGAATCCGCATCGAGCCCTGCTGGTTGCCCGTGAAACCGGCCCCCTCGAACGTGGGCAGGGTCGTGTTCGCCTCCGCGTGGAGTCCGTAGGTGGCCGAGTCGACGAGACTGGCGTTGTCGATGGACACCCGCCCGCCGTTCTGGACGTAGACGTTCGCCCAGCCGTCGGCACCGCCGCCGGCGACCAGGGTGTTCGAGAGGCTGTTCCGGTCGTTCGAGACGATCTCGATGCCCCGCCAGAACCCGGGCGTCCCCGTCTGCTCGCCCACGAACCTGACCGGCGACGCTGCCTCCCCGCGTACGTCGAGAATACCGCCCCGCTCGACCGACAGCAGCGCTCCCTGCCCGAACCGACAGAGCGCACCCGCCTCGACCGCCACCGCGGCCTCGATGGTCGCCCCCTCCGGGAAGACGTACGGCGCGTCGATGGCGGGCCAGACCGAGTCCTGCGTGACGGTCTCGTGGTCCACGACGACCTTCCCCGGGAGGTGGTTGTTGGTGTACGTCGTGGAGAGTTCGAGGTCGGGGAGGGCCGTCGCCGGGATGCGCATCGACCCAGACGGGTTGTCGAGGAACGAGCAGTCCGAGAACGACGTGAAGCCGGTGTTCGCCTCGGCGTGGACCCCGAACGTCGACGAGCGGTCGAACATGCACCTGTGGAACGCCGCCGTCGCACCGTTCTGGAGGTAGACGTTCGCCCAGCCGCCGGCCCCGCCGAAGCGGATGATGGTGTTGTCGAACGATGCCTCGACGCTCCCCGCGGTCACCTCGATACCCTTCCAGCTCCCCGGTTCGTGGGTCTCGCTGCGGAACACGGTGGGTAACTCCTCCGTGCCGGTACTGACGAGCGTCGCCCCGTCACCGACCGACAGCAGCGTGTCGGCCGCCGTATCGACGACCGTACTGTCGACCGTCAGCGTCGCGCCGTTCGCGACGGTCACGTCGCCGCTCATGCGGTACCGGTCGCAGTCCCAGGTGGTGTCCTCGGTGATGGTGCCCGAGACCTCGACGGGCGACTCGCAGGCCGAGTCCGATGTGGTGTCGGTTCCCTGTTGCTGCTGTGTCGTCGACTGTGTGGTCTGTCGTTGCGTCGTCGATGCCTGCGTCGGCGGTGCCGTCGTCGACGCACCCGACGAACCATCGGTACCGTTCGAGCTACAGCCCGCGAGACCGACCATCGTGAGGGGGACGCCGGCCCGGAGCAGCTCCCGTCGCGAGAAATCCATGACTGTAGAGTGATATGTGCGGGCTTAACGTTTCTTGCCGACTGGCACCCCGATGACACATCGCCACCGGTCGCGACCGTCATGTCACCGGGACGACGAGCGGTGGGGCACTCACCCCCGGGTGAGTGGAGGCTATAGTCCGGCGGCTCCAACGTACCGAACTGAATGCTGTCTCGCAGACGCCGCGTCCTGCTGGTGGTGGCGGCGGGAGAGCTCCTGGTCATGTCGCTGTGGTTCAGTGCGAGCGCCGCTGCCCCCGAACTGGCCGCCGAGTGGGGGCTCACGGCGACCGAGACGGCGTGGCTCACCATCGCGGTCCAGCTGGGGTTCGTCGTCGGCGCGCTGCTGTCCGCCATCCTCACGCTCTCCGACGTCGTCCGGCCGCGGTACCTCATCGCCGCCTCAGCCGTCGGCGGCGCGGCCTGTACGGCACTCATCGCGGGCGTCGTCACCAGCGCGGTACCGGCCATCGTCCTGCGGTTTCTGACCGGTGTCGCACTCGCCGGCGTCTACCCGCCGGGGATGAAGCTGCTCGCCGGCTGGTTCAGGGAGGGTCGTGGGTTCGCCATCGGTACCATGGTGGGAGCACTGACCGTCGGCTCGGCACTTCCCCACCTCCTCCGTTCCCTCGGCGGCGTCGGGGAGCCACGGGTCGTCCTCTACGGTGCAGCCGCGCTCGCGACGGTCGGTGGCCTCCTCGTGCTGCTGGTCGAACCGGGGCCGTACCAGGCCCCGGCGGCCCCCTTCGACCCGGGAGCCATCGGCCGCATCCTCCGGGACCGCGAGACGATGCTGGCCAACGGCGGCTACTTCGGCCACATGTGGGAGCTGTACGCCGTCTGGACGTGGATTCCGGCCTACCTCGTCGCGAGCCTCGCTGCGGGCGGCGGGAGCAGCGAGTCCGCCAGCCTCGCCTCGCTGCTCGCGTTCGGGACGATCGGCGTCGGCGGGCTGGGTGCCGTCCTCGCCGGGTCGGCCGCCGACAGGCTGGGCCGCACCTCGGTCACCAGCGCGAGCATGGTCGTCAGCGGGGTCGCCTGCCTCGGTGCTGGCCTGGTGTTCGGCTCGTCGCTCGTCCTGCTGGTCCCGTTCGTACTCGTCTGGGGCGTCGCCATCGTCGCCGACTCGGCGCAGTTCTCGGCGGCCGTCTCGGAGCTCGCCGAGGAGTCCTACGTCGGGACGGCGCTGACGCTCCAGACCGCCATCGGCTTCCTGCTGACCACCGTCTCCATCCAGCTGGTTCCCGTACTCGTCGGCGTGGTCGGCTGGCGATGGGCGTTCGCACCGCTCGCGCTCGGGCCCCTCGTCGGCACGCTGTCGATGCTCCGGCTCCGCGGGTCGGCCGCCGCCTCGAAGCTCGCCGGCGGGCGGCGGTAGGGGTGGTCAGTCCACGCCGTCCCAGCCGTCGATGGCGTCGCCGCCGGGCCAATCGGTGGAGGACGCCCGCGGCGCGGTTCGTGGACAGACCAGGATGTTCGCGAGTCGACAGAAAAGCGGTCTCGCCCTACCCGACGACGGTGCCGTCGGCAGAGGTGCCGCCGCGGTTGAACGACGTGATCTTCACCCGAATCACGTCGCCGACAGCGGCTCCCGACGGCACGTCCTCGGCGAAGACGACGAACCCCTCGACCTTGCCGACGGCGACGCGCTCGCCGGAGTGGTGGTCGGTGAACTCGGTGATGCCGAACTCGACGGTGTCGCCGATGTCGACCGGCGCGTCGCGCTGCTGGGCCGACTCGTGGGCACGCCTTGACTCACGGGCGTCGCTGCTACCGCGTCGCCGGAGTACGACCGCGACGGCGACGAGGAGCACGACGGCTGCTGCGCCACCGGCGATGTAGAGCTGTTGCATGGACGCGTGGTCGCCACCCGTCGGGAAATAGCTTGGCGGTACGTGCCTCGGTCAGGGGTGGCGGTGCCGACGTCGGTCACGGCTCCGGGGCGCGCCACGCCACCGCGACGCCGACGAGGCCGAGCAGTCCCGCGAGGAGGAACGCGACATCGTAGCTCGTCACGTCGATGAGCGCGCCGCCGACGATGGGTGCGAGGAACGCCCCGGCGAGCCCGACACTCGTCAGGAACGCGACGGCGGTGGCGGCGACCGCGGGCTCGACGAGCTCGCGGACGTAGGCGAACACGAGGCCGAGACACAGCTGGATGGCGAAGCCGGCGACCAACAGCGCGGCGACGACGAGCGGCACGGTCGGCAGGAAGGTGAACGTGGCGACGGCCGGCGTCGCGACCGCGAAGGAGGCCAGCACGACCGGGCGGCGGCGGCCGTCGAACAGCCGGTCCGAGAGCACGCCGCCGCTGATGCGCGAGAGGACGCCGACCGCGGGGAACAGCGCCGAGAGCGCGCCGCTGACCACGAGCGAGAGCCGGAGTTCGTCGGTCAGATAGGAGGGTGCCCAGCTGTTGACGAACAGGTAGAGCGAGTAGCCGAGGAAGCCGAGCACGCCGACGAGCCAGACGCGCCGGTCGGTGACGACCCGCGAGAGGTCCGCGAACGTCGGCGTCCGCGTGTCCCTCGCGCGGCCGCTCCCCCGGCTGGTCGGCCAGAAGAGCGCGAGGCCGACGACCGAGAGCGCGGTGAACGCCGGGAAGATGGCGGGCCAGCCGAACGCCTCGGCGACGACCGGTGCGGCAGCCTGCCCGACGGCGAAGCCGACCGGGCCACTGGCGGTGAACGTCGCGACGGCGGTCGCCTGCCGCTCCGCCTCGAACGACCGGCCGACGACGTCGATGCCGGCGTTCCAGACGACGACGTATGCGAGCCCGCCGAGGACGCGCGAGGCGAGCACCATCGCGAAGGAGCCGGCGCTCGCGGCGTACCAGCCCCAGACGCCGGCGACGAGCAGGAGGCCGACCGCGACGGCCACCGCGTACCGGGAGTTCGTCCGGTCGAGGACGACGCCGACGGGGATGCTGGCGACGACGGCGGTGCCGAACATCACGCTGACGATGAGCCCGGCCGCGGAGGGGCCGATGTCGAGGGACTGCCGGATGAGCGTCGTCACGCTCGCCGGCGCGAGCTCGTACGCTCCGAGCGAGACGGACATGACGCTCGCGCCGAGGAGCAGTCCCCGGCGAGCGCGCTCGCTGGCGACGGCCGGGCCGTCCCCCGGGCCGGCCGTGTCGTCGGGCGTCTCCGCATCGTCGGAACCGTCGGTCGTGGACACGCCACACCGATTCCCCCGGCCACCGTATCAAGCTGTCGTGCGGACTGCTCACGGGACACATAGTCGTGTCCCGCCGTCGACGAGCGGGCCGACGGCACGCAGCCCCACCCACCGGCCAGAACGACACTTTCTGCTGGTTCGACTGGACCCAGTTCGTCTCATCGTACCACGTTCTCCAGTGGAAACAAAGGGGGAGCGGCAGACCAACATCGCTATTCGCATCGAGTGCCTAGCGCCGCCCATGCGCCGCCGCACGTTCCTCGCGAGCTCGGCCGCCCTCGGCACGGCCGGCCTCGCGGGCTGTCTCGCAGGGGGGAACGGAAACGTCACCGTCGTCGACGGGGAGACCATCACGCTCCAGCCCGTCGACAAGACCCACGACTGGCACCAGGCGGAGTCCGCCAGGTTCGTCGACGCACGCGGGACCGGGCAGTACGAGCAGTCACACATCGTCGACGCCGTGAGCAGTCCGGCGTCGAGCCCCGGCGGGCCCGACGACCCGGTCATGGACTGGGACCCCGACACCCGCATCGTCTGCTACTGCGGCTGCCCGCACCACCTCTCCGCGATGCGGGCCGCACACCTCCAGCAGAACGGCTACTCGGACGTGCACGTCATCGACGAGGGGTTCTACGAGTGGGTGGACCGCGGCTACCCCATCACCGGCCGGTCGAGCACCGCGTTCTACGAGATCAGCGGCGAGACCGACCCGAACGACGCCGGCGAGATGGCCTGGGTCCGCGACCTCGCGTCCGACCAGGACGAGGCCGCACCCATCGCCGACGACGGCTCGTACACCGTCCACGTCCGCTTCGCCGACATCACCGAGGAGACGGTGCTGACGCTGTCGACGCCGTCGTACACCGTCGAGGCACCGCTCGGCAGGCTGGCCGACGGACTGGTCACCGGTCCCTGAATCCGGACCGCCGCGCTACCCCTGTGCCTGCTCCAGCAGGCAGGAGATGCTGCAGTAGTAGTGGCGTATCTGCTGGGTCGAGCCCTTGTACTCCATCGGTTTCACGACCTCGATGTGCGTCTCTGCTTCCTCGTCGATGTCCTCCATGCAGACGTTACACTGTGCCATGGCTTATCGAACCCCCGTATGGTGCCGCCCGCCCGCTGAAATCGACCCCATGTGAATGGTGTACACGATGTTGCGGACTGCACAATCATAAGGTTTGTAGCCGAACAGCACGGCTGGACCCGGGATATTCCGGCTCGCCAAGCCTCAGCGGCCGGTCTCGTACTCGCCGTCGCGCTCGCGGCGGGCGCGTTCGCGGACGACGCTCGGCGTGCGACACCGGCCCGGCTCGTCGGTCACCTGCGGGACGGTGCAGTTGTTGCAGTTCTCACAGAGCGCACCGGTCGTGTCGGGCACGTCACCGAGCAGCCGGGCCGGGAGCCGCGGTTCGGCGTAGAACGGTCGCGCCATCCCGACGAGGTCGCACGACTCCCCGAGCAGGCGGTCGATGCGTCCACGCTCCCTGATGCCGCCCTCCAGCATGACGGGCACGTCCACGGCGTCGCGGATGCGCCGGGCGACGTCCGCGTTCCACGCCGGCTCGAAGCCGTAGAACAGCGACTCGACCCTGTTCCCGAGTTTCACCGCCTCGGTCCGGAATCGCCCCCCAAACGCCTCGTGGTACGCCGGCTGGAGCGACGACTCGCCCCACGCCCGGGCCGGGTACTCCCCCCGGACGATGCTCATGTCCCAGACGACCGAGGTCTCGACCGGCGCGAGCGCGTCGTAGCCGATCTCGGCCAGCCGCTCCGCGATGACCACCGCGTCGTCGCCGTCGATACGTCGCCGAACCACGGGCGGGCTCGGCGTCTCCACGGGGACCTTCGTCACCAGCGGCGCGTCGCCCGCCCGGTCGCGGAACTCGTCGTGGACCAGTTCGAGGAAGCGCACGCCGTCCGCAAACTCGTCGTCGCGCCGGTTGTAGAACGGCGAGAGGAACTGCTGGACGATGCCCATGTTCGCCCCGGCGACGTGGACGCCGTCGTAGCCCGCGTCGATGGCCCGCGCCCCCGCGACGGCGAAGTCCCGCGCCAGCTCCCGGACCTCCCGCGTCGAGAGGACGTGCGGCGAGAAGTCGAGGAAGCCCAGCCGGTCCAGCAGCCGGAGCTGCCACGGCGGGCGCGAGACGGCGAGCTGGTCGAGGGCTGGATGCTCGGCGCGGTAGCCGGCGTGCCACGTCTCCATGCTCCGCAGGCCGCCGTGTTCCAGCTGGCAGAAGATGTGGCTCCCATGCTCGTGGATTCGCCCCGTCAGGCGTTCGAGCTCGGCGACGAACTCCGGGTCGTGGACCCGGGTCATCCCCGGCGCGGCACAGCCGCCCTCGCCCCGGACGATGGTCGCGCCCTGACAGAGCAGACCCGCGCCCGTCGCCGCTCCCGGCTCTAAATCCTGGATGAGGGTGTCGACCGCGCCGTCACCGTTGCCCGCGCACTCCAGCAGCGGCGCGCGGTAGAGCCGGTTCGGGAGGGTCAGCGACCCGACGTCGACCGGGTCGTCCAGCGTCGGCATGGGTGGAGGTTCGGGGGCGAACGAGGAAAACCCGTGGGGTGGTGCACCAAGAACTAACTCGACATATCTCGATGCTGTCGGTATGGTCCAGCTCTCTCGACGTGCCCTCCTCCGGGCCAGCGCGCTGCCCGTCGCCGTCGGCGTCGGTGGCTGCTTCGGCTTCTTCGAATCCTATCCCCCGACCGATCTCCTCGTCGTCAACGGGGACGATGCCAGCCGTCCACTCTGGGTGCGTGTCACCGACACCGAGGGGACGACGCTGTTCGAGGAGACGTACACCGTGCCGGCGAACGGCCGGCTCGAACGCGAGGATATCGTCGACACCGGTCCGATTCGGGTGTTCGCGTACTCCGACGAGGACGAGACAGCCGTCCCCGCAGACGCGTGGTTCGACTTCGAGGGCTGTCGGCAGGCCCGGCCCGTCATCACGATTCGGGAGAGTCACGTCAGTCGAATCGGGAAGCAGGACACCTGCCGGCCGACCGAGTCGACCTACGAGTAGTTCGGGGGACTACTCCCCGTCGCCGTCACCTGCCACCGCCACGTCGAACGCGGGAGGGTCGGCGTCGGCGACCGAGGGCAGCCGCCGAATCCGCGGACGCAAGAGCGTGTAGAGCCCGGTGAACCCGAAGCCGACGGCGGCGAGGCCCATGGTCGTCGTCGTTCCCAGCACCGCGGCGACGACGCCGCCGACGAGCGAGCCGAGCGGCAGCGTTGCCCCGGAGGCGGTCCCCTTGACCGAGGAGACGCGGCCGAGCAGGTCCTTCGGGAACACCGTCTGGTTCAGCGTCGCCGTGAGCACGCCGCTCGCGCCGGCGGGCACCCACGAGAGGCCGAACAGGACGACGGTGAGCGCGGGCGTCGGCGCGTAGACGGCGGCGAGCCAGCAGCACGCGCCCAGCGAGTGGCCGACGAGCAGCAGTCTCCCGTACTGGACGTCCTCCAGGTAGGGGGCGACGACCGACCCGATAAGCCGGCCGATGCCGAGCGCGCCGAGCAGCAGGCCGTAGATCGCGGGGCCGCCGAGCCCGCTGCCGAACGACGGCAGGATGGCGAGCGTCACGCCGATGGCGAAGTTCGCGACGGCGGTCATGAGTATCAGCTCGACGAAGACGGTCCCGCGAAGGGTGTCGATGCCGGCACGCAGGTCGTCGAGGTAGCCGGCGAGGACGGACTCGTCACGGCCCGTCGTCGTCTCATCGTCGGTCTCCGCCGCGTCGCCGGAGAGCCCGATACCGGCGAACAGCAGCGCGGCGAGCGCGAACGTCACCGAGTCGAACAGGAACAGCGTCGTCGCGCCGAAGACGGCGATGAACGCGCCGCCGAGCGCGTCGAACACCATGTCCAGTCCGAGCGTGACCGTCGCGAGGGCGGAGTTGGCGTTCGAGAGCCGCGTCTCGGGGACGATGCGGGGCAGCAGCGTCGTCTGCATCGGTGCCATCACCAGCGTCGACAGCACCAGCAGGGGGACGACGGCGAGGATGACCCCGACACTGAGGTTCCCCGTCGCGGCCGCGAGCGGCAGCGCGAGGACAACGACGCCCTGGACGAGCTGCGAGCCCACGAGCACGGGCTTGAGCGGGAGGCGGTCCACGATGGGGCCGGCGAGTATCTGGAGGAGCCACGGCAGCAGCAGCATCGAGTTCGCGATACCGGTCAGCACCGTCGAGCCGCTCAGCTCGAAGACGAGCCAGAGGACGGCGACGGTGTAGAGGCTGTCGCCGGCGTTGGTGACGAACTGGCCGGCGAAGAAGCGCCGGAAGTCGCGGTTGCGCCAGAGCGACGGCTGTCGGTCGGCGGGCGGTTCTGGGTCGGTCGACGAGCCGGGGTCGGTCGTCGATGGTTCGTGCGTCGGCGATGCGTCGTCTGTCTGCGATTCTGCGTCGTGTGAGTCGCGGCTCGTCGCCGGCGACTCGGAGGCTGTCGGCATCTGTGTCTGTGTTCGAGTGGGACACTGCGGCTACGGAACGTAGCGAGGCGAACCCGAGTGCTGCAGCTATCGGGCCGCGATGGAAGCAGGCGGCGAGCGGGGGTCGAACACCGGACGGCCGAGATGCCGGCGAGTCATGTAACGGTTCGAGTGGACCGTGGACGGTGTGGTATAAAGAACTGGGGCCGGTGTGTCACGCTGCGACACACGACCCGGCTTCACCGGCCGACCACCCGAACACGACAGTTTAAACCACGACAGGAGCCAAGGGAGGGTAGATGAAGACAGCGGACGTGCCGGGAGTCCCGTCGGCCTTCGTCGACCAGCTCCACGAGCAGGGCATCGAGGAGCTGTACCCGCCGCAGGCCGAGGCCGTCGAAGCGGGAGTGACCGACGGGCAGAGCCTCGTCGCCTCCGTCCCCACCGCCTCTGGGAAGACGCTCGTCGCCCAGCTGGCGATGCTGTCGGCGGTCCAGCGCGGCGGGAAGGCGCTCTACATCGTCCCGTTGCGCGCGCTGGCGTCGGAGAAGAAGGCGGAGTTCGAGGCGTTCGAGGCGTTCGGCGTGAGCGTCGGGGTCACGACGGGCAACTACGAGTCCGACGGCGGCTGGCTCGCCGAGAAGGACATCGTCGTGGCGACCAGCGAGAAGGTCGACTCGCTGGTGCGCAACGGCGCGCCGTGGCTGGCGGACCTGACCTGCGTCGTCGCCGACGAGGTCCACCTCATCGACGACCGGAACCGGGGGCCGACGCTGGAGGTCACCCTCGCGAAGCTCCGGCAGACCAACCCCGGGCTGCAGGTCGTCGCCCTCTCCGCGACGGTCGGCAACGCCGAGGACATCGCGGAGTGGCTCGACGCCGAGCTCGTCGACTCGGATTGGCGACCCATCGAGCTCCGGAAGGGAGTCCACTACGGACAGGCGCTGCACTTCGAGAACGACAGCAAGCGGGAGGTGCCGGTGCGAAACGGCGAGAAGCAGACCGCCGGCCTCGTCCGGGACACGCTCTCGGAGGGCGGCTCGACGCTGGTGTTCGTCAACTCCCGCCGGAACGCGGAGGCGTCGGCCCGTCGGCTCGGGGACGTGGTCGAGCCGTTCCTCGATAGCGAGACGAAGGAGACCCTCGCCGACCTCGCCGACGAGATCCGTGGCGTGAGCGACGCGGAGACGAGCGACGACCTCGCCGACGCGGTTGCGAAGGGTGCGGCGTTCCACCACGCCGGGCTCGCCCGCGAGCACCGCCAGCTCGTCGAGGACGCGTTCCGCGAGCGCAAACTGAAGGTCGTCTCGGCCACACCGACGCTCGCCGCGGGCGTGAACACACCGAGCCGACGCGTCGTCGTGCGGGACTGGCGACGCTACGACGGCACCGGGATGCAGCCCCTGTCGGTGCTCGAGGTCCACCAGATGATGGGTCGGGCGGGCCGCCCCGGCCGTGACCCCTACGGCGAGGCGGTGCTGCTCGCGAACAGCCACGAGGACATCGAGGAGCTCCAGGAGCGGTACGTCGACGCCGAGCCCGAGGACGTCCGGTCGAAGCTGGCGGTCGAGCCGGCGATGCGGACCCACGTGCTCGCGACCATCGCGTCCGGCTTCGCCCGGACCCGCGAGGGGCTGCTTTCGTTCCTCGAACAGACGCTCTACGCCAGCCAGTCAACGGAGGAGGGCCGGCTGGAGCGGGTGGCCGACAGCGTCGTCGACTACCTCGTCCAGAACGGCTTCGTCGAGCGCGACGGCGACGAACTCGCGGCGACGAACGTCGGCTACACCGTCTCGATGCTCTACCTCGACCCGATGAGCGCGGCGACCATCATCGACGGGCTGGAGTCCATCGCGGGCGCGAGCGAGCCGACGACCGAGTTCGAGGCCGAGGAGACGACGGCGGGCTTCCAGACGTTCACCCGGAGCGACGAGGATGGTGTGGCCGACGACGGCGATGGCGAAGCGCCGGCAGCCGCGGACGCCGGCGTCGAGAAGCCGACGCCGCTCGGGCTCTACCAGCTGCTCTCGCGCACGCCGGACATGTACGAGCTCTACCTGAAATCCGGCGACCGGGAGGAGTACACGGAGGTGTTCTACGAGCGCGAGGCGGAGCTGCTCGGCCCCGCGCCGACGGAGTACGAGGAGGACCGCTTCGAGGACTGGCTCTCCGCACTCAAGACCGCCCGGATGCTGGAGGACTGGGCGGACGAGGTCGACGAGGACCGCATCACCGAGCGCTACGACGTGGGTCCGGGCGACCTGCGCGGGAAGGTCGAGACGGCGGAGTGGCTGCTCGGCGCGACCGAGCGCATCGCGGGCGAGCTCGACCTCCCCGGTCCGGTCACGGTCGGCGTCCGCGAGGCGAAGAAACGGGTGCAGGACGGCGTCCGCGAGGAGCTGCTCGAACTCGTCTCCGTCCGCGAGGTCGGCCGGAAGCGCGCCCGGCGGCTCTACGACGCCGGCATCGAGGACCGGGAGGCCCTCCGCACCGTCGACAAGTCGGTCGTGCTCGCCGCGCTCGGCGACCGGCCGAAGACCGCCGAGACCATCATGCAGAACGCCGGCCGCGAGGACCCCTCCGTCGAGGGCGTCGACCCGGCGAGCGAGGTGGTCGCCGACGGCGACGGTGGCGACGGTGGCGACGCGACCGGTACGGAGGACCAGGACGAGGAACCGCAGAGCCAGACCAGCCTGGGTGACTTCTGATGCGGGTGATCCAGGGCCGGACGACGGTCGCCGACGTCGACGAGTTCCTCGCGTTCCTCGATTCGGTCGCCGACGAGCACGACTGCGTCGTCCAGGCGTTCGACGCCAGATACGTCGTCGACGAGGCCCACCTCCGCACCGCGGTCGACCGCGCGGCCAGAGCGTGGCGGCGCGACGACGCCATCGCCCGGGACCCCGGCGTCGAGATGTTGCTGTACGCCGCGGGCCGCCGGCAGATCTCCCGCGCACTCGAACTCGGGGTGAGCGAGGGCGAGGCTGTGCCGGTCGTCGCCGTGGTCGTCGGCGCGTTCCCGGGCGACCCGTTCGAGACGGACGACCGTGAGGCCGCCGCGGCGGACGCACTCGCCGCCGAGTGGACCGACGACGCGGTGCTCGGGACGGCGACCGACGAGGCACGCATCTGCGAGTTCTTCGGGATTACAGACGCCGAACGCACCGCGACCGCCGCCTCGCTCTCCGAACTCGTCCGCGAGCGGGTGTCGCTGCTCGTCGTCGAGAAGTAGGGGCAGGTGTCCGGGACCGGGGCCCGTCAACCATATACCCGGCTCGGACGAAGCCCAGCCCATGCGAGTCGAGTTTGACCGGGACACCTGTATCGGGATGTTCCAGTGCGTGGCGGAGTGGGGCGAGGGCTTCGAGAAGGACACCGACGACGGGAAGGCGGACCTCGTGGGGGGTGAGGAGGTCGAGGACGACGTCTTCGTCCGCGAGGTTCCGGAGGGTCAGGAGCTGGACGCGAAGTTCGCGGCGCGGTCGTGTCCGGTCGACGCCATCGTCGTGTACGACGACGACGGCGAGCAGCTCGTCCCGTAGCGTGCGAACGACTGACAACTGCTTTAGGGTGGGAGTTCGATACGAGTATACATGAGTGCGATGCCCCGGATCCTCGTCGTCGACGGCGACGAGGACCGGGCCGGGGAGACGGCGACTGTACTGGCGGCGGTCGGGGACGAGGTGGACCTCGAGATCGCCGGGAGCGACGACGAGGCGCTCTCGGCCATCGGACGGGCGGTGCCGGACTGTGTCGTGACCGAGCAGGACCTGGGCGAGGCGACCGGGGTGGAGCTGCTCGAGACGGTTCGGACGGTCCACGGGCAGGTGCCGGTCGTGCTGTGTACGGCGGTCGGGAGCGAACGGGTGGCCGAGCAGGCAGTCGCGGCGGGCGTGGACGGCTACGTGCGGCGGAAGACCGGCAACTGGGAGGACCGGCTGTGCGAGCGCGTCAGCGCGTGTCTCGACGCCGGGACCGGGACCGACCGGCTGAAGGAACGGGCGCTGGACGAGGCACCCGTCGGCATCACCATCGCGGACGCGAACGCGCCGGACATTCCGCTGGTGTACGTCAACGAGTCGTTCGTGCGGCTGACGGGGTACGAGCGCGAGGACGCGATCGGCAAGAACTGTCGGTTCCTCCAGGGCGAGGACTCCGACCCCGCGGCGATCAAGGCGCTCCGCGACGCCATCGAGGCCCAGGATTCGGAGTCGGTCGAACTGGTGAACTACACGGAAGACGGCGAACGTTTCTGGAACCGTGTGGACATCGCGCCGGTCCGGGACAGCGCGGGCGAGGTGACACACTTCGTGGGCTTCCAGACGGACGTGACCGACCGCGTGGAGGCCGAGCGCACGGCCGAGCACCGCGCCGCGATGCTGGACACCGAGCGCGCCGGGCTCGAACACCTGCTCGACCGGGTGAACGGCGTCGTCCAGGAGACGACCCGGGCGCTGGTCGAGTCGACGACCCGGGCGGCCATCGAGCGGAACGTCACCGAACTGCTCGCGGACACCGACCCGTACACCTGCGCGTGGATCGGCGAACCGGACCTGGCCGACGACAGCATCCGACCGAGCGCCATCGTCGGCGGGAGCGCGGAGGGTGACGCTCTCGAACTCGGCCGGAGCGACGGCCCGGTGGCCCGCGCAATCGAGACGGGCGAGGTGCAGGTCGCCTCGGTCGACGACATCCCGACAGCGGCGTGGCACGCGGCCCGGACCGACGAGCAATGCGAGATGCTGGCTGCCATCCCGCTGGTGTACCGGGACGCCCGCTACGGTGTGCTGACGGTGTACACCTCGGACGCGGAGGCGCTGGACGAGCGCGAGGTGGCCATCCTCGCCGCACTCGGCCGGATGGTCGCGACGGCGGTGTCGGCGGCGGAGACGCGGCGCACGCTGACCGCGGACGACATCGTCGAGCTCTCGTTCCACGTCGACGACCGGTCGGTGTTCTTCGTGGACGTTGCCCAGCGTGCGGACGCGACGCTCTCGTACGCGGGGTCCGTGTACCGGGACGACGACACGCTCGGGATGTTCTTCACCGTGGAGTCGGACGACCCCGACAGCGTCGTCGAGATCGCCGAGGAGCACGACGACGTGGCCTCGGCGAAGGTCATCACCCGGAACGGAGGCATCTCGCTCGTCGAGTTCAGCATCGGCAGTTCGGGGCTGCTCTCGACGCTCGCGGAGTACGGCGGCGACGTGACCGGCATCGAGGCGTCGCCGGAGACGACGACCGTCGAGGTGGAGCTCCCCCGGGAGGCCAACGCCCGGACCGTCGTCGACAACGTCGAGCAGGCGTTCGACGGCGTCAGTCTCGGCGCGTACCGCGAGCGCCAGCGTGCCGCGACGACGAAACAGGAGTTCATCGCCGCGCTGGAGGAGGAGCTGACCGACCGGCAGCTGACCGCGCTCCAGCGGGCGTACTTCGGTGACTTCTTCGAGTGGCCGCGCCCGACGAGCGGCGACGACCTCGCGGAGTCGATGGGCATCGCCCGCTCGACGTACCACCAGCACCTGCGGGCGGCCGAGCGCAAACTGGTCGGCGAGTTCTTCGACCGGCCCTGAGCGCCACCAGCGGACGGACTGACAGGTCCGGGACAACAGTTATGATAATCGCTGTCGATGCATCTCATAACCATGTCGACCGACGACTACACCGCTCGTCTCCGCGAGTGGGCGGAACTGCTCGACGTTCGAGTATCCGAGGCACAGGCACGTTCCGCGCGCGTCGAGGTCGCCGGGCCGCCGTCGCAGCGTGACGGCGACGAACCGACGTAGGAACCGACCTACGCGATCTTGTCGTACTGTTCGGAGAGCTTGTCGGCGGCCTCGCCGAGCTGGTCGCGCTCGAACTCGGAGAGGTCCCACTCCACGATCTCCTCGACGCCGTCACTGCCGAGCTTGACGGGGACGCCGAGACCCACGTCGTCGTGGCCGAACTCGCCCTGGAGCTTGACCGACGCCGGGAGCACCTCGCCGGTGTCGCGCAGGATGGCCTCGACCATGTGGGCGACGCCCGTCGCCGGGCCCCACTCGGTCGCGCCCTTGCGCTCGATGACGTTCATCGCGGACTCCTTCAGGTCGCCGAGGATCTCCTCCTTCTCGTCGTCGCTGAACTCGGGGTCCGCGCCGTCGACGCGGACCTTCGAGAAGACGGGGACCTGCGCGTCGCCGTGCTCGCCCAGGATGGTCGCCTCGACGTTCTGGACCTCCGTGTCGAAGCGCTCCGAGAGCACGTAGCGGAACCGTGCGGAGTCGAGTCGGCCACCGAAGCCGATGACCTCGTTCCGGTCGCGGTCGCCCACCTCGTACAGGTGGCGGTTGAGCAGGTCGACCGGGTTCGACGTCGTCACGGTGATGAAGTCGTCGTTGTGCTCGGCGAGCGACGAGCCGATGTCCTCCATGATGGGCGCGTTGTCGCCCGCGAGGTCGATGCGGGTCTGGCCGGGCTGGCGCGGGATGCCCGCCGTGATGACGACGACGTCCGAGCCAGCAGTGTCCGCGTACGTGCCCTGCCGGACCGACGTGTTCGAGTCGTACGCGATACCGTGGTTGGTGTCCGCTGCCTGGCCCACCGTCACGTCCTCCTGGTCCGGGATGTCCACGAAGACGAGCTCGTCGACCACGTCACGAAGCGCGAGGTTGTAGCCTGCGGCGGCCCCAACGGTGCCGGCCGCACCGACTACGCTAACTTTCGCCATAACACTCGAAACTGCTCTCGATTCTCGGTTAAACGTGTCGAAGTCGGCATTGCTGGCGACGAAGGCCCGCTACACCGCTGGCCCGAGCCACGGCGACGAGTCGATGGCAGTACCCTTTTCGACCTCGCACACGTTCTCCCCCACATGAGCGAGGAGTTCGACAAGGAAGCCGAACGAGAGAAGTTGCGCGAGCAGTTCGCATCGGAGGAGCAGGAGCGCGAACAGACACGCCGCATGAGCGAACTCCTGCTGAAGGGCGCGACGATGACGAACAGGCACTGCGACCGCTGTGGCGACCCCATCTTCCGACAGAACGGCCAGGAGTTCTGTCCCTCGTGTCAGGGTCGCGGGCAGGCGGCCGCACAACAGCAGCAACAGCAGCGAGAGCAGCGGCCCGCCGAGGCCGACGAGGGGACGGAGCCGGTGGCCGACACCGCACCAGAGCAGGACGACGACGGGACGCCGACGACGCCTGCACAGCCAGCCCCGCCGAACAGCGGCCACGGCCGCCGTGTCCCCTCGTCCAGAAGCCGCGACGCGCCGGCCCACGGGGCGGACACCGGTGGACGGGGACCGGAGTCGGTCGAGCCCACCGGCGAGTTCGACGACGCTGTCGCGGCAGTCGAGGAGACCATCCGCCGGTTCAGCGCGGCCGCCGCGAACACCGACGACCCCGAGCGCGCACGGGAGTACCTGAAGACCGTCCGCGAGGCGACCGAGACGCTGGCGGCGCTCCAGAGTCGCTGAAACGAGAACCGTCCGCCGTCGCTACCGCCCTGGCTCGTACTGGCTTCCGACGACCTCGCGGATGCGTTCTGCGGTGACCGACCCGACGCCGTCGACCTCCAGCAGC
Organism: Haloarchaeobius litoreus; assembly: GCF_024495425.1. Classification (NCBI taxonomy): domain Archaea; kingdom Methanobacteriati; phylum Methanobacteriota; class Halobacteria; order Halobacteriales; family Halorubellaceae; genus Haloarchaeobius; species Haloarchaeobius litoreus. The sequence continues at coordinate 745,226 of NZ_JANHJR010000003.1, forward strand.
TCCTCCTCCGTCGCCGACAGCGCGTCCTCGACCGTCCCGAAGTGCGCGAGCAGCGACCGTGCCGTCACCGGGCCGATGTCCGCGATGGCCCCGACGACGTACTCCTGCTGCTCGGTGAGGGTCTTCTTCGCCTTCTCACCGTGGACCGACACCTCGCGGTCGTTCTTCGTCTGCTCGCGCCCCGCGATGACCGCGAGCAGGTCACGGGTATCGGCCTCGCTCTCGGTGCGGAGGACGCTCACGCCGAAGTCGACCGCGAGCGACGCCAGCGCGCCCCGGACCGCGTTCGGGTGGATGTCGCGCGTGCCGACGAGGCTGTCCGTCCCCTCGATGATGAGCACGGGCCGGGCGTAGTGCCCCGAGAGGTCCCTGAGCTGTTCGAACAGCGAGCGGTCGCTGCCGGTGAGCGTGTCGAGGAAGTCCGAGACCGACTTTCGCTCGACGGCGACCCGGTCCGAGAGCACGTAGTCGCCCACCTCCAGCGTCTCCAGCCGGGTCGTCACGTCGTCCCGGGTCGAGAGCTCGCGAGGGATGGCGGAGTCCATCTCGCGCTGGTCGACGACGATCTCGGCGAGGTCCTCGTCGGGGTCGGAGTCCGGCGTGGCGACCACGCCGTCGCTGGCGGCGGCCCCGGTCGCGGACTCGGTTTCGTCGGCGGTTCCCTCGCTCTCGTCGTCGGTGGTCCCGGGCTCGTCGTCGCCACCGAACTCCTGCAGCCCGGGCTGCATCTCCGACTCGCCCTCACCGTCGTCGAACTCGCCGAGGCTGGTCTGGCCGTCGTCGAGGTCCGCGGCCACCTCGTCGGCGACGCCCTTCAGCTCGCGCAGCTCGGACTCCATCTGCTTCTCCTTGCGCCGCGATATCCAGAAGTACGCCTCGTCGCGGGTGTCCTCGGCCATGAGGACGACGACGCGGCCCTCGGTCTGGCGGCCGGTCCGACCCTTGCGCTGGATGGACCGGATGGCCGTCGGCACGGGTTCGTAGAACAGCACGAGGTCGACCTCGGGCACGTCCAGTCCCTCCTCGGCGACGCTGGTCGAGACGAGCACCTCGAACTCGCCGTCCTTGAACGCCGAGAGGGTCTCCTGTTGCTGTTTCTGGGTCATCCCGTCGGAGCCCTCCTTGTCGCCCTGGCCGACGAACCGGCGCGTCTCGAAGTGGTTCGAGAGGAAGTCGGTGAGCGCCTCGGCGGTGTCCCGGGACTCGGTGAAGACGATGACGCGCTCGCCGTCCTCGATGCCGAGCGTCTCCGCGAGCAGGATGCGCGCCTTCCGGTACTTCGGGTGGATGTCGTCGAACGAGTGCGCGCGGCGGATGGCCTCCTCGACCTTCGGCTCGGATATCATTCGCTGGCTGGCCTTCGACGCACCCGACGACCTGGCGGCGTTCTGCTGGCGCTCGAAGTACCGGCAGGTCGCCTCGACCGACTGCGTCTCGACGTACGTGACGGCGGTCCGGAGCTTGCGTATCTCCGCGAGGAAGCTCATCCCCTCGTAGCCCGCGGACTGGTCGTTGTCCATCATCTGGCGGAGCTGGGACTGGATCTCGTGTATCTCGCGCTCGGAGAGGTCCGGCGAGGTCTTCCGGGTGACCCCGAGCTCCTTGAGCTTGCCCAGTCGGTCCGAGATGACGTCGTTGAGCGCGTCGCGTATCTCGATGACCTCCTCCGGCAGCTGGATCTTCTGCCACTCGACCTCGGTGTCGTGGGTGTACTCGTCGACGTCGGCGTCCTCCTCGGTCATCACCTCGACCGCGCGGATGCCGAGGTTCTCACAGACCTCCCCGATCTCCTCGGCGTCGCCGCCGGGCGAGGCGCTCATGCCGGTGACGAGCGGGTCGGTGGCGTCGCCGTGGTAGCGCTCGGCGATGAAGTTGTAGGCGTAGTCGCCGGTCGCGCGGTGGCACTCGTCGAACGTGATGTGGGTCACGTCCCGCAGGGAGATGCGGCCGCCGACGAGGTCGTTCTCGACGACCTGCGGCGTCGCGATGACGATGGTCGCGTCCTCCCAGAGTGCTGCGCGGTCGTCCGGGCTCACGTCGCCGGTGAACACCACGATCTCGTCGTCCGGAATCGTGAGGGCCTCGCGGTAGAACTCGGCGTGCTGCTGGACGAGGGGCTTCGTCGGCGCGAGCAGCAGCGACTTCCCGCCGACCTCGTCGAGCCGGCGGGCGGTGACCAGCAGGCTGACCGTCGTCTTCCCGAGGCCGGTCGGCAGACAGACGAGGGTGTGGTCCTCGGTCGCGGTGCCGGCCAGTCTGAGCTGGTAGAGCCGTCGTTCGAGGAATCCGGGCGTGAGCAAGGGGTGCTCGATGGACTCCCCGTCGCTGTCCGTCGTCGCCATCTACCGCGGGGTTGGGCGTCGTCCCGGTTAAGGGTTCGCCGAACGCGGTGAAAGTGAAACGACGGGTCCGCGTGGCCGCGCCGTCGGTCGCTTCCTCAGTCGATGAGTTCGCCGACGAGCTCGATGAGCAGCTCCTCGTCGCCGACGACGGCGACGACGACGGCGAGCACGAGCAGGACGACCGCTGCCGCGATGACGAGTTCGAGTGTGGTCATCGTTCACCCGAACTGTGTCCACGCCTCGCCGATGTAGCCTGGACCTACGCACCTAGGCGGTCCCGCGGGCGGGGTCGGGCCCCCGCAACCGCGTCACGCGACCGCCGTGACGACCGCCTCGACGGGCTCGCCGGTGGCGACGAGCACCACGGCGGCGGTCACCGACGCGAGGATAGGGATGGTGATGTTGTCGTCGATGACGTACGTCGCCACGACCGGCTTGACGCCGTCGGCCAGCGTCGCCGCGACCGCCGCCGCGACCGCCGCCGTCAGGGGGAGGAACGGCAGCGCGAACGCGAAGGAGACGACGAACATCGTCCCGAGCACGCGGGCCGGCTTGACCCGCCGGAGCTCGTCGGAACCGAGCAGGCCGCTGATGGGGTCGCCGATGGTCAGCATGTACATCGCCGGCACCGCGACCACCGGAGTGAACAGCAGCCCGGCGAACGTCCCGCCGATGATGTAGAGCGCGTAGCCCGCGAGGTTCTCCTGCTCGTACTCGCGGGTGAGCTTCTCGAAGATGGCCCAGTCGAGGCCGACGAACAGCCGGACGACCTCCAGCCCGAGGGCGACGACGGTCCCCAGGACGAGCACGTAGCGGACCACCTGCCAGGGGAGCTCCGGAACGGCGTCGAGCTGGCCGACGACCCACGCGGTCGGCAGTATCGCCCCGCTCGCGTGGACCAGCCGTCTGGCGACCTCGTCGTTCATCTCAGTAGTCGTCGAACGTCGCGTCGCCGGTTCGAAGCGCGGTCAGGACGTCGACGAGGTCCGCGAGGTCGACCCGGGCCTGGGCCGTGGAGTCGCGCTCGCGGATCGTCGCGGTGCCTTGCGGGTCGCCGTCGAGGGTGACACAGAACGGCGTGCCGACCTCGTCCTGCCGGCGGTAGCGCCGGCCGATGGAGCCGGAGTCGTCGTAGGTGACCGACAGGCCCGCGTCTCGCAGGTCCTGTGCCACCTCGCGTGCGCGCTCGGGCAAGCCGTCCTGGTCCGTCAGCGGGAAGACGCCGACGAACGTCGGGGCGACCTCGGGTTCGAGCGCGAGGTAGTTCCGGTGCTCGCCCTCGACCTCGTCCTCGCTGAAGGCGTGGTGGACGACGGTGTACAGCGCGCGGTCGACGCCGAACGACGGCTCGACGACGTGCGGTGTGATGTGCTCGCCGGACTCGGTCACCTCGTCGACGCTGAAGTTCACGTGCTCGGTCGGGATGTCGTAGCTCTCGCCGTCGACCTCGACCGTCACCGAATCACCGTCGAAGGCCGTGCGGTCCCGGTCGGCGAGCGTCTGGAGCGCCTCGGCGATGCCGGCGGCCGCGCCACCGAACTCCGGACCGAGGTAGCTCATGTCCGGGTCGACCGTCGCGCGCTCGACCGTCTGCGGCTCGTCGTACTGCGTGAACAGCGTGAAGTCGTCGTCGGAGTGATCTGCGTGCTTCGAGAGGTCGTAGTCGCTGCGGTAGGCGAAGCCCGCGAGCTCGATCCAGTCGCCGTCGACCTCGGCCTCGGCGTCCCAGCAGTCCGCCGCGTAGTGCGCCAGCTCGCCCGGGAGGTGCTGGCGGAACCTGAACCGCTCCATGTCGACGCCGACGCGGTCGTACCACTCCTTGGCGATACCGAGGTAGTACGCGACCCACTCGTCGCCGATGACGCCCTCGTCGACCGCCTCGCCGATGGTCCACTCGGCCGCCGCGGCGTCCGGGTCGTCCTGCATCTCCGCCGAGTACAGCGGCGCGGTCACGTCGCGCACCGCATCGAGGTCCGGCTCGTCCTCCTCGGGGTCGACGAACAGCTCGAGCTCGGCCTGCGTGAACTCGCGCACCCGGAGCAGCGACCTCCGGGGCGAGATCTCGTTGCGGTACGCGCGACCGATCTGCGTGACGCCGAAGGGGAGCTGGTTGCGGGCGTACTCCTTCAGCTGCGGGAACTCCACGAAGATGCCCTGTGCCGTCTCCGGCCGGAGGTAGCCCGGCTGCGAGGAGCCGGGGCCGATGTTCGTCTCGAACATCAGGTTGAACGCCGTCACGGTCCGGCCCGCGAGGCCGGCACCACAGCTCGGGCAGACGAGCTCGAACTCCGCGATGAGCTCCTCGACCTCGGGGATGGGGTAGCTCTCGGCCTCCTCGATGTCGGTGTTGTCCTCGATGATGTGGTCCGCACGGTGGCTCTCGCCGCAGTCGGGGCACTCGACGAGCATGTCGTCGAAGCCGTCGAGGTGGCCCGACGCCTCGAACACCGACTCGGGGGCGATGGTCGGCGCGTCGACCTCCAGGTTGCCCTCCTGGATGGTGAAGCGGTCGCGCCAGGTGTCCTCGATGTTGCGCTTGAGCGCCGCGCCCTGCGGGCCGAACGTGTAGAAGCCCGAGACACCGCCGTACGCGCCGCTGGCCTGGAAGAAGTAGCCCCGGCGCTTCGCGAGCTCGACGACGTCCGCCGTCTCAGTCATACAGCGCCTCCAGCAGGTCGATGTCCCGGACGATGCCGACGAGGGGCTCGCCGGACACCATCGGGATCTGCTCGATGTCGTGTCGGATCATCAGCTGGGCCGCCTCGACGACCGTCTTCTTCGCGGAGACCGTGATGAGGTCCTCGGTCATGAACTCGGAGACCGCCGTCGCGGGGACCTCGACGTTCCGGGTCGGCAGGTAGCGGCCGCCGACGGCCTTGATTCCCTCCCAGGCCCACTCGTCGTCCTGGCTCGCGATGGAGTCACCGGTGTCCTCCTCGCCCTCGACGATGCGGGCGACCTCGACGATGTCGACCACGGTGACCATGCCCGCGGGGTCGGCCTCGTCGTCGAGCACGACGGCGTAGGGGACGTTCGCGTAGTAGAGCTCGCGCTCGACGACGGGCAGCGGCGTGCCGCTGTAGGTCGTGTTCACGTCCCGGGTCGCCACGTCGCCGACGACCGCGTCCGTCTCGACCTTCTCGCGTGCGATGGCGCGGATGACGTCGGTGATGGTGACGATGCCTTCGAGCTCGCCGTCGACGACCGGGACGCGGCGCGCGCCCTCCTCGACCATGACGCGCGCGACCTCGGTGAGGTCCGTGTCCTGCGTCGTCGTCGGCACCTCCTCGTCCATCAGCAGCGCCAGCTGGTCCTCGTCGGGACGCTCGATGAGCAGGGCGCGCGAGACGAGACCGCGGTACGCCTCGACGCCGTCCGTCTCTTTGACCACCGGGACAGATGAGAAGCCGTACTCCTGGAGATACTCGAGCACGTCGTCGCGGGTGCCCGGCAGCTCGACGGTGACCAACTCTGAGCGGGGCGTCATCGCGTCGGCAACTTTCATACCCGCCGGATACGTGCAAAAGCCGCTTAAAGGCCCTGTTTCTTCGGTGGGGCGTCACACGGCCCCAGAGCATGTCATGAACTCACATGAAGTCGGCGATGCCGGTCTGGCGGTTCGTGTCGTCCTCGAACACCGACGAGAGCGCCTTCTCCAGCTTCTCCAGCCGCTGGACCGTGTAGGGACGACAGCCGAACTCCTCGGCCACTATCAGCGCCGTCTGCATGTACTTGTTCACCGACCCCTGGTGGACGGTCAGGTTCACCCGGCCGCCGCACTCCCGGCAGTCGCCGGTCAGCGGCATCCGGCGGTACTTCTCCCCGCAGTCCAGACAGCGCGTCTCCTGTCTGGAGAACGCCCGCAGGTTGCCGATGAGGTCCGGCAGGAAGTGGTACTCGATGATGCGCTCCGCCACGTCGGTCTCGTCGACCGCCCGGAGCTTCCGCGAGAGGTGCAACTGGGCGTCCATCTTGTCCTGCATCGACCCCAGCGTCTTGTACGCCGACAGCGCCGGCCCCATGTGGATGTCCGTGGTGTCGTGCGTGTGCGCGAAGTCGGTGTACTCGCGCTCCGTTCCCAGCGTCGCCTCGGCGATCTTCATGATGTCCTCGACCTCCTCGGGGTCCGCCATCTCCCGGGCCGCCTCGTAGAACTCCGTCGGGTACTCCCACATGATGTCCATGTTGTGCGCCTCGTCGTCGATCTCCGAGGGGTCGATGCGGCTGGACATCACGAGCGGCGCGTCCATCTTCCCGCCCCGCTGGTCCGGGAGGAACGCCTTCGAGAAGTTGAGCAGGCCGTCGAGCAGGAGCATGACGCAGTCCTCGTCGCCGTCGCAGTTCCGGCGCTTCGCCGCGTGGAAGTACGGGTGCGCGTACCCGACCGCAGCACTCGTAAAGCCCACCACACGCCCGACCGTCGCGGCGGAGGTGTGGGGAGCCATCCCGAAGACGAGTTCGCCGACGAGCTCCTCGCGGTCGTCCATCTCGTAGAACGGTTCGAGGCCGTAGTAGGATTCGAGGAGGTCGTCGACGAAGTCGGCGGTCTTGAGCATGTGCTCGGCCGCGCCGTCGGAGAGGACCACGTCCTGCACCTTCAGCTCGACGAGCTGGTCGTCGTGGCGGAGCTCGTCGCCGTGGACGTCGGTCTCGTAGCCCAGCGCGCGGAGCTGGTCGGCGGTCACGTCGAGCTCGGTCGCCCGGACGGCGGTGACCGGCAGGTCGGTCATGTCGTAGCGGACGGTGCCGTCCTTGAACGCGGTGACGCCGTGTTTCGCGCGGAGGACGCCCTTGGCCATGGGTTCGGGCGTCTTGTTCGTCGAGGAGAGCCCCTTGACGCCTTTGAGTATCTCGAAGGAGTTCTCGCGCTCGCCGACCTCGTCCATGGCGCTCCAGTACTGCTCCTTGAGGTCGATCTCGTGGAACTCGACGCTGGTGCCGTCGACCTCGCAGTGGTCGCAGTGGACGCGGCCCGCGTCGTCCGGTTCGAGCTCCTGCTCGCAGTCGGGGCAGAAGTAGTACGGCTCGGTGCGCTCCCCGCAGTCGGGACAGCGCGTCTCGAACGTCTGCTCGCCGCAGCCGGTGCACTCGCGGGTGCCGACCTGCGCCTCGATGCGGCCCGGGGTCGAGCGCATGTCGGGGGCGTGCTTCGCCCCTTCGGCGACGGAGCGCTGGCTGCCGCCGGCCTCGCCGACGGGGAACAGGGTGTGGACCGCGGGCGAGAGGTCGCGGGACTCGGACTTCTCGGGGCGGCCCATCCGGTTCCCGATGCGGGTCGGGGCGCGCTCGCGGACGGTGAACGGCGCGACCTCGTTGACGGCCTCGATGGCGTTGGTGCCGGGCGGCCGGTCGTCGTCGTGGTCGGTCGGCTCGGCGTCCTTCCCGGCGTCGACCGTGTCGTCGCTGGTTCCCCAGGTCAGCGCGCGCTCGGAGAGGTCGTCGAGGGTCCAGGTGCGTTCGAGGTCGCCGTCGATGCCGAGGCACCTGAGGAAGGGGACGTAGTCACGGATCAGCAGCTCGTCGTCGGTCTGGTGGTGGGGTTTGAGCAGCGTCTCGACCGTCTCGCGTACCTCGCCACGCCGGGGGACGTGCAGGGTGCCGTCCTCGACGTAGCCGTCGGCGACGGCCGCTGCGAGCTCGTCGAAGGCGGCGACGGAGACGTCGTGCCAGACGTAGGTGTACGCGGGGTGCAGCGGTGCGTCGTACTCGGTGGCCCACTCGATGGCCTCCTCGGCGGTCGGGTCGTCGAGGTCGACGTGCGGGGAGTCACGGAGAGCCTGGACGTCCGCGCCGGCGTCGTCGAACTCGCCGCGCCACCACTCGACGGTGTAGGAGGCGGGGGCGAGGGGGTGGTTGTTCTCGACGAACTCGCCGTAGTTGACGAGGTACTCGCCGAGGTCGAGGATGCGCTCGACGCCGTTGCATATCTCGAGGGCCTCCTCGGGGTCGTCGACGCGGCGTACGTCGCCGTTGGCGAGCCGGACCGTCGGCCCCTCGATGGAGTCGACGGGGACGACGCCGGCGGCCTTGCCGGGGCGTTCGGTCTTGATCTGGGTGCCCGTCGCGAGGAAGTCGTCGACGAGGTGCATCGTGGCGGGGTGGACGCCGGCGGTCGCGAAGCCGTGGTTGCGCGCCCGGCCGTAGCGCAGCCGGAAGCCGCCCGACTCGCAGGGGTGGCTGAAGACGGGGCGGCCGGCGATGAGGTCGCGCAGGAACTTCTGGCTCTTCTCCACGCGGGGCGGCCCGGTCGGGCCGTCGTCCGCCTCGCTCGGGTCGTCGCCGGCGTTGGCTTCGTCGTCGCCGTCTCCCTCGTCCTCGGATTCGTCGTCGCCCTCGGCGGCCGCGTCGTCGTAGTACGTACCGTCGATGAGGTCCTGCAGCCACGGCCAGTCGACCTCGTCGAGGTTCTTCGTGTAGCGCTGGATCTTCGGGGCCTTCAGCGCGATACCCTCCGCGAGGACGAGGCACATCCCGCCGCGGGCGGAGTTGGTGTCGACGCGTTCGAGGTCGCGGAAGCCCGACACCTCCTCGTCGCCGGTCGCCTCGCCGTCGAGCATGATGGGCATGTTCTTCGCGATGAACTTCGTTTCCTTGTCCTTCGGCGAGTACTGGAGCCCCGTCTCCTTGTCGTACAGCGCGACCTCCTCGGCGTAGCGCTCGATCTCGTCGCCGCGGGCTTTGAACTGGTCGATGTCGAGCAGCGCACGGGCGTAGTCCGCGACCAGGACGGAGAGCGCCTGTGCGGTCCCACCCGCGGAGCGGATGGGCCCGGCGTAGTAGACGTTGATGAACTCGGTGCCGTCGTCGTTCTTCAGCAGCTCGACGCGGTCGATACCCTCGATGGGGGCCGCGACGACACCCTCGGTCAGCAGGGCGACGGCGGTCCGGACCGCGCCCTCGACCTTCCCCTCGCGTGAGTCGTAGTCGCCGACGGTCCCCTCGACGAAGTCCTCGACGAGTTCGAGCGCGGCCTCCTCGCGGGACATCTCGCCCTCGAGTTCGCGCACCCGCTCGGCGACGCCGTCGATGCCGAGGATGTTCTCGACGCGGTCGGCCATGTCCCGGGCGGTCGGAATCTCGACCTCGGGTTCGGGGTCGCCTCCCGTCGCCTTGGCGCGCTGTGCGAGGTCGAACGCCTCGTCGAGCCGCGATTCGATCCGTTCGAAGTACCGCTCGTCTGCCTCCCGCATCTATAACCAGAGGTCCAGGTCGGTGGTCTCGTCGTGCTCGCGGACGAGGGGTTCCTCGAACGCACGGACGTACAGCTCGCCGGCCCAGACCGTCGCGGCGTCCAGGTGGCCGGCGAGCGCGCCGCCGCTGGGTCGCGAGAGCACGGCGTGGGTGTGCGCGAACGGTTCGCCGTCGAGGTCCGCGATGTTACCGACGCAGGCGGCGACCTCCAGCGGTTCGTCGAAGGTAACGGCGTCGTACTCGCAGGTCTCCTGGTCGTAGAACCACACCTCGGCGTCCTGGACCGCGCCGAGCCCGGTGAACCAGGCGGCCTCGATCCCCTCGTCGGCGGCCAGCTCCTCGAGCTGTGCGCGCCAGTCCCCGCCGGTCTCCAGCCGACAGCAGAACTCCTGTTCGGTGGTGACCTCCCGGTAGTGCATATCCCCGTGAAGGTGGGTCGACGGCAAAAAGGTAGTGTCATCACCCGCGACCGGAGCCAGGGCTGGTCGGCGTGGCGTCGCGAGAGAAGTCGGCCGGCGTTATCGCCAGGCTGGAAGGTCCGGTGCGTCCTCCGCCTGCATGGAGAGCCAGGCTCCATCCTCTGTGATGTCTGCGATGACGTACTCCTGGGCGGAGCCTTCACCATCGACAGACGCTACGACGTCGCGCTCGTCGGGGAACTCCGACGAGCCTGACTCGGATGCTGCCATATGAGTCTCTCTCTCATGGCCACTCATAAACGCGTCGAATCGACATTTCAGTTTACTGTTTCACGCACGCAGGGCACGCGATAAAGTATGTTCGATAGCGGGCCGACCGTGGGCTGGCTTGACAGGTCATGCAACACCATGCCGTATTTTAATGCACCCCTACCAGCAACATTGCCACGTTACTCGTTGACATGATTTCGCAGAAAAACCAGGTGACTACGGAGACCCGGTTTAAATGTTAGGGTATGTAAAACAGCCACAGACCATAACGGTAATTTTAACCATATCGTCCCAAAAGGGGTGCGTGGGATGACAGACAATACCAGCATTGACCGCCGTCGCTTCCTGAAGGCGACCGGTGGCACAGCTTCTGCAGTCGCAGTCGCGGGATGTCTCGGTGGTAACGGTGACGGTGGGGATACCGATACCCCCGAAGACACCGAGACCGAACCACAGGAGACCGCGACCGAGCAGACCACCCGAGAGACGGGCGAGGACCGAGAGCTCCTCGACAAGACGTTCCAGCTCATCAACGCGACGATGAGCACCCTCGACCCGGTGGCCGCGACGGACACCGCGTCCGGGACCGTTATTCAGAACGTCTTCGACGCGCTGATGAACTATCCGAACGGCGAGATCGAGGTCGAGCCGCTCATCGCCGCCGACTACGAGGTCTCCGACGACTTCACGACGTACACGTTCAACATCAAGGAGGACGTCCAGTTCCACAACGGTGACGAGGTCACCGCACAGGACTTCGTCTACTCCTTCGAGCGCCTCGCGGGCTCGTCCAACAGCCGCCGTCGGTACTTCACGACGTCCTACGCGATGGGCATCGAGCAGACGACCGACGACGAGGGCAACTACGAGTGGGGCTCGCTCGGTGCGACGGCAGTCGACGACAAGACCCTCGAGCTCAGCCTGGAGCAGCCGTTCGCGTCCACGCTGGAGATGCTCGCCTACACCTCGTTCTCCGCCGTGCCGGAAGGCATCGTCGGCGACCACGGGGACTACGACGGCGAGATGGCCTACGATGACTTCGCACGCAACAACCCGATCGGCGCGGGTCCGTTCGTGTTCGAGAGCTGGGAGACCAACACCTCCTGTGACATCGTCCGCAACGAGGACTACCACGGCCCGGTCCCGCACGTCGCCGGCGTCCACTGGCAGGTCATCACGGACCCCGACGCTGCGTACAACTACGGGCAGAACAAGAACTCCGACCTGGTCTCGATGCCGACGTCGCAGTACGACCCGAGCCTGATCTCCATCGAGCAGACGGACTCCAAGGGTCGCGAGATCGGTACCTACGGTCCGATGCGGAACGGCGAGACGGTCCAGTACCTCAAGTACTCGACCATCAACTCGTTCTACATCGGCCTGAACGCCAAGAACGTCGAGGCCCCCGCCCGGAAGGCGATGGCCTACGCGATGGACCAGCACGAGGGTGTCGACGAGGTCTTCAAGGGCCGCGGCACGCCCGCGTACCACCTCACCCCGCCGGGCATCTACCCCGGCCAGGGTCCGGCGTACGACACGCACGCAGAGGAGAACTACCCGTACGGCTACGGTGAGACGCTCCTCGGCGAGGCCCGTCAGGTGATGGAGGACGCCGGCTACGGTCCGAACAACCAGTACGAGGTCACGCTGACCACCTACGAGTCCGACACCTGGCAGGGGCTGGGCACCATCCTTCGCGACAAGCTCGCGAACGCCCACGTCAACCTCCAGCTGGAGGAGGCGCCGTTCTCGACGCTGCTCAACCGCGGCCGCAACGGCAACCTCGCCGCCTACTCGCTCGGGTGGATCATGGACTGGCCCGCGCCGGACAACTTCCTCGGGCAGGTCGTGCCGGAGCTCACGAACACCGACCAGGAAGGCGGTGCACAGGGCTTCTACCTGGACTGGGACGACTCCGACACCGACGCGCCGCAGCGCGCGTCCGACGCCTGGGACCGCATCAGCAACAACCCGGCCCCGACCGAGGAGGCCCAGCAGATCCGCAACGAGGCCTACGTCGAGATGGAGGAGGCGATGTGGGACGACATGATCCTGCTGCCCGCCTACCACCGTGCCGACGAGCGCATGGCCTACAACTGGGTGGACATGCCGCGCGTGGGTGCCGGTGGCGGCAGCCGCCAGAAGCACAACAACGTCTACCTGAACGACCGCAGCTAAATCGGGTTTCGGTCCCGTATCGGATTTTTCATTTTTCGGGCGCGTAGCCCCTGGTACGTCCCGAAATACGGCCGCTGAGGAACGCAAGACATAACCATGGGTGCGAAATATACTCCCAGTAGAACAATGGTGATGGAAGTGGCTCACCGGAGGGACATACCATGAGTCGCTGGGGGTACTTCGCCCGCAGACTCCTCCTGGCAGTCCCTGTGGTGCTGTTCGGCGTGACAATCACGTTCGCAATCATTCGACTGGGCCCCCTCGACCCGGTCGCGGCCATCCTCGGTCCGAACACCCCGCCGTCGCAGTACGCGCGGGTCGAAGCGCAGCTCGGGTTGAACCGGCCGCTATGGGAACAGTACATCGAATACATGGTCGGCCTGTTGACGTTCGACCTCGGGAACTCCTACGTCATCCAGGACAACACCAAGGCGATGACGCTCATCGTCGGCCACGCACCGCGTACGCTCTGGCTGGGCTTCTGGTCGGTGCTGATCCCGCTGTTCATCGGTATCCCGCTCGGCTTCTACGCCGGGCTCAACCCGAACACGATGGGTGACTACTTCGCCTCCTTCGGCGGTATCATCTGGAGAGCGATGCCGAACTTCTGGCTCGGCGTCATCCTCTACTCGGTGCTGAGCCAGTCCGTCACCTACTCCGAGATGCTGACCTTCGGCGTGGTCCAGTTCCAGTGGGACGCCTGGATCGTCACCAACAACATCGGGACGCCGCCGCCGCTGAACTTCTACGACCCGAACGGCACCGAGCTGTTCACCATCGGCGGCACCACCATCTCCCTGTTCAGCTTCGACTGGGAGGTCTTCGTCCGCGCGGTGAAGATGGTCCTCCCGCCGGCCATCGTCCTCGGGTCCGCTTCCATGGGTAACGAGATGCGTCTGGGACGGACGGCCGTGCTCGAGACCATCAACTCGAAGTACGTCGAGACCGCCCGCGCGAAGGGCCTGTCCCGACAGAAGATCGTCTGGAAGCACGTGTTCCGCAACGCGCTGATTCCGCTGGTGCCGATCATCCTGAACGAGGCGTTCCTGCTCATCGGCGGCTCCGTCATCATGGAGCAGATCTTCGCCATCAACGGGATCGGCTACCTGTTCTTCCAGGCAGCCCTTCAGGGCGACATGCCGCTGGTCGGCTCGCTGATGTACATCTTCATCCTCATCATCGTCTTCATGAACATCTTCCAGGACTTCCTCTATACGATCATCGACCCGCGAGTGGGGTACGAATAACATGAGTCAGGTACGTGAAAACAGGACGTTCTTCGGTCGAATCGCGGCGAACCCGACACCGGCACTCGTCTGGCTCGGCGGCGCGTTGCTCCTCCTCGCAGTGGAGTTCAGCGCCTTCGTCGACGCGCTGATCCTGTTCGGCGAGCAGATCAACCCGCTCGTCAACGGCAGCAAGGACATCGGTGGCTGGTACGTCAACACGATGTACGACACGCTCGGCGTCGCCGGCGGGACCGTGATGTCCGCCCTGGGAGCACTCGTCGTGCTCGCGGTGTTCGCCGTCTTCGTCAAGGCGGCGTTCATCCCGTTCAACATCGTCGAGACGCTCGGCCTCGAGGACCTGCCGATCTCGACGGACTTCCTCGAACGTGCCATCGTCGGGGCCTTCCTCGCGGTGCTGTGGCTCGTCCTGCTGTACGAGCCGCTCGCGTTCCTGCCCGCACTCCCGCTCATCGGCGAACCGACGCTCGCACAGCTGATACACGGCTTCGCACAGACGAGTGCGAAGGCCGCCGACTGGATCGTCGCCAACATCCCGACGCTGCTCTCCCGGGACCTGATGCCGAACCAGGGCTTCCTACCGCCGGAGGGCGCCGCCTCCGAGTACCCTGCTGGCAGTGAGATTCTCGGTGCGCGCATCGCAATCGGCCCGTTCCACGGGACGTTCCTCGGGCTCTCGCCCGCCGTCGCGTGGGCCATCCGCGTGGTCGCGATCTACCTGTACGCCTTCATCTGGCTCGCCTGGGTCTGGCAGGGCTACAAGACGTTCCGACGGCACTACCGCTTCGCCGACTGGACGCCGCGAGACGACATGGTCGACCGGCTGCGCACCCACCGCTGGGGCCAGTTCGGCTTCGTGATGGTGTTCCTGTTCCTCGTGATGGCGATGTTCGCCCCCGCGCTGGGACCGACCACCACCGCACAGAACATCTACAACCCGTACGGACACGAGTTCCAGCACGTCGAGGACGGCGAGGTGGAGACGATCACCCACGGGACCGCGAACCTCAACTCCGCCTCCCAGGGAACGCCCGACAGCAACGTCGGGGTGATGAGCTACGACGACTACGGGCGGTTCCACCCCATCGGGACGCTGTCTGAACGCGCCAACGGCAAGGACCTGTTCACGTTCATGGCCGACGGCGCACGTGTGTCGCTGTTCATCGGCTTGCTGTCCATCGCGCTGGGCGGATTCATCGCGACCGCGCTCGCGATGGTGACGGCGTACTACAAGGGGCTCGCGGACCTCATCGTCGTCGTCACCAGTGACTCGGTCCAGGCACTGCCGGGGCTGTTGATCTACATCCTGCTCTCGGTCGTGTTCTCGAGTCACCCCATCTCGAACATCTACAGCGGTGGGTTCCTGTTGGCGCTCATCTTCGCGGCCACCGGCTGGCCGGCGCTGTGGCGCGCCATCCGTGGACCCGCGTTCCAGGTGTCCGAGGAGGAGTGGATCGACGCAGCCAAGTCCTACGGTCAGCGACCGTCGGCCACGATGCGCAAGCACATGCTCCCCTACGTGGCGGGCTACCTGCTCATCTACGGGTCGCTCACCATCGGGGGAATCATCATCAGCGTCGCCGCACTGTCGTTCCTCGGCCTCGGTGTGCAGGCACCGACGCCGGAGTGGGGGCGTGCGGTCAACATCGGTCGGCCGTACGTCACCACCGTCTCGTGGCACATCGCCACGATTCCGGGCCTGATGGTCGTCTTCGTCGTCACCGGCTTCAACGCGCTGGGTGACGGCATCCGCGACGCCATCGACCCGCAGTCCGAGGGCAGCGGTGCTGGTGAGACCGCCGCCGCAGGGGGTGGTGGGTGATGTCGATGCAGACCCACGAGGAGGAGCCCATCCTCCGTATCAAGAACCTCCAGACCTCCTTCTTCACGGACAAGGAGGTCATCCGCGCGGTCGACGGCATCAGCTTCGACATCGGCCAGGCAGAGACGGTCGGTATCGTCGGCGAGTCCGGATCGGGTAAGTCGGTGACGGCGCGCTCGATCATGGGTCTCGTCGAGAGCCCCGGACGGACGCTCCGCGGGAGCTCCATCCAGTTCCGGGACGCGGAGACCGTCGAGCGCTTCGCGAACACGTACACGGGGAAGACGGTCGACATCGGGAAGCTCGAGGAGCAGGCCGACCTCGCGAACGTGGTCCAGGACGCGATGGACCAGCACGGCGCACAGCCGCACGAGCTCACCGACCACGAGAAGTACGCCGACCTCCCTCCGGAGCAGGTGAACGCGCGCCAGATGGTCGCCGACGGCGCTGTCGGCTGGGACGACGTCATCGCCGCCGGCTACGCCGACGAGCTCAACCTCATCGACAGCGACGACTTCATCTTCGTCGAGGAGGGGCGGACCTCCGGTGACGGCGTCCGCGTCGACCGCGGCTACCTCGACGTCACACGTGCGAGCGAGCGCGAGCTCCGACGGCTGCGCGGCGGGAACATCGCGATGGTGTTCCAGGACCCGCTCTCCTCGCTGAACCCGGTGTACACGGTCGGGAACCAGATCGAGGAGGCGTTGAGCCTCCACCAGGGACTCCAGGGCCAGGCGGCGACCCAGGAGGCGGTCAACCTGCTCGAGGCGGTCGGGATCCCCGACGCCCGGCGTCGGGTCCGCGAGTACCCCCACCAGTTCTCCGGTGGGATGCGCCAGCGTGCGGTCATCGCGATGGCGCTCGCGTGCGAACCCGAGCTGCTCATCTGCGACGAGCCGACGACGGCGCTCGACGTGACCATCCAGGCGCAGATCCTGGAGCTGCTGGAGGAGATCCAGGAGGACCGCGGCCTGTCCATCATGTTCATCACGCACGACATGGGTGTCATCGCCGACATCTCCGACCGCGTGAACGTGATGTACGCCGGCGAGATCGTCGAGACCGCCGACGCGGAGTCGCTGTTCGACCGGCCGAAGCACCCCTACACGCAGGGGCTGCTCTCCTCCATCCCCGGCCGACAGGAGGGCGACCGGCTCGTCACCATCGAGGGTGACGTCCCGACGCCGAACGAGGAGGCGACGTACTGCCGCTTCGCGCCGCGCTGTCCCGAGGCGTTCGACGAGTGTCAGTCGGTACACCCCGAATCCGTCTCCGTCGGGCAGAGCGACACCACCCACACGGCGTCGTGTCTGCTCTACCCCGAGGACGTCCCGCAGGCCGAGGCGCTGGAGATCCACAGAGCGAAAGGCGGTAACGGAGGTGGACCTGAATGAGCAAGCAAGCGATGTCCGAGTCGCAGTCGACAGTCCAGTCAGAGCCGATGATCCAGGTGCGGAACCTGAAGACGTACTACCCGGGTGGCGGGCTCATCGCCGACGAACCCGTCAAGGCGGTCGACGGCGTGAGCTTCGACATCAAGAAGGGCGAGACGCTCGGCCTCGTCGGCGAGTCGGGCTGTGGCAAGTCGACGCTCGGGCGCACGCTCGTCCAGCTCGAGGACGCCACGGCCGGCACGAGTCGTTTCCAGAAGCCGGACGTCGTCGAGCAGATGGCGAACACCTACGGGCGTCGTACCGTCGACCTCCGCGAGGTGTACGCCGACAACGACACGGTCGAGCTGGTGACGAAGCTGTTCGCCGACGGCGTCCAGCCGAAGGCCGTCGCCCCGGACCGCGGCTGGGAGGACGTCAGCCCGGACGAGATCGACGCTGCGGACTTCGTCCAGCAGACCGGCATGGACGTCTCGGACGTCATCGACCAGGGCTTCGGCCCGAAGCTCGGGCTGTTCGGCGAGAAGGACTTCGTCTTCGTCGAGGAGGGCCGCATCGAGAACGGCGTCTACGAGGTCGACCGCGGCTACATCGACGTGACCGCCGCGCCGGCCCGCGCACTGAAACGGCTCCGCGGTCGGCAGCTGGGAATCGTCTTCCAGGACCCCGAATCGAGCCTGAACGACCGGATGACCGTCGGCGAGATCATCCGCGAGCCGCTCGACGTCCACAGCTGGGGGACGCCCCGGGAGCGCCGCGAGCGCGTCCGCGAACTGCTCGAGACCGTCGGACTGCGTCCGGAGCACTACTACCGCTACCCGCACCAGTTCTCCGGTGGGCAGCGCCAGCGCGTGGGCATCGCCCGCTCGCTCGCGCTCGAGCCGGACTTCCTGGTGCTCGACGAGCCGGTGTCGGCGCTGGACGTCTCCGTGCAGGCGAAGATCCTGAACCTGCTGGAGGACCTCCAGGAGGAGTTCGGGCTGACGTACCTGTTCATCGCGCACGACCTGAGCGTCGTCCGGCACATCTGCGACCGGGTCGCAGTGATGTACCTCGGCAACCTGATGGAGATCGGCCCGACGGACGGGCTGTTCGAGAACCCCGGGAACCCGTACACGCACTCGCTGCTGTCGGCGATTCCGGAGCCGGACCCGTCCGCCTCCAAGGACCGAATCACCCTGCGCGGGACGCCGCCGAGCCCGCGCGACCCGCCGACCGGCTGTCCGTTCAGCACGCGCTGTCCGGTGAAGATCCGACCCGACGAGTACCAGCACGTCGACGACGACGTCTGGCAGCGTGTCGAGGTGTTCCGGGAGGTCATCCGCGAGCGGACCCGTGCGGACCGATCGCTCACGGACCACGCCCGCGAGCTGCTCGGTCGGTCGACGCGCTTCTCCGACGTGACGGATATCACCGACGAGCTGTTCGGCGACGTCGACCTGCCGACGGAGGTCGCAGAGCACGTCCGCGAGGCCGCGGGCTTCGTCGAGAAGGGCCACGACAACAAGGCCCGGAACTACCTGTTCGACCAGTTCGGTAGCATCTGTGACACCGACCGGCCGAAGCACTACCAGGTCAGCGAAGATGGCCGAACGAGCTTCTGCCACCGACACGTCGACCGGTACGAGGACCCCGCACCGGAGTTCGAGAAGCTCAAGCGGAACCGATGAGCGACCGGCCCCCGGAGGTGGTCGGAGCGATCCGACTCGGTCGGAAGACGCTGGACGCCCTGGCGTACGCGGTCCTGCTGGCCGCCGCAGTCGCGGGCACGTCGGCGTTCTTCGAGCTCTCGGGGGAGGGAACGCTGTTCCGGACGAAGTACGTGCTGTTCTGGGTCGGGTTCGCGCTGCTCGCGTACGCGTCGTTCCAGCTGCGGCCGGACTCGCCGTCGAAGCTGGAGTCGAAGGGTGAGTTCGTCACCAGCGGCGACGACCGACAGAAGAGGGCGTCCGGGTCGGTCGGCGCACGGTCGCTGACCCGACTCGAACGCCTCGCTGCCTGGCTCCCGCCGATGCGGTGGGTCCGGGTGAACCCGGACGACCGGTTCTCGACGCACACGAAGCAGTTCCTGGCGGCGGTGCTGATGCTCGGGCTCTCGATGGCGATGGAGTTCCTCTTCGGCGTCGCCGCTCCCGGGACGGCCTGACGCTTCCGGCTGTCTGAGCCGGTCAGACACGCTTATCCGGCTTCGTTTCGTGTGTGCAGATATGCCAGACGTCCCCGACAGTGAACACGACGACGAGTACGTCGACCGGATCGCGAACAACGCCGACACCCTGAAGAACGCCTGGCAGGGCGCGCTCGAGGACATGGAGGCACTGGCGGACGAGCGCGAGGCCGAGGGCTGGGAGACGGTGACGATGATGGCCGGCAGCACCGGCTGCCAGCACCGCGAGGCGGGCGACGACGACGACGACCGCTTCGGGATGGTGTTCGTCGTCCCGTCGAACCACGGCGAGGAGTTCACCGAGGTGTTCGGGGACAAGGAGTTCCCCGAGTACGAGGTGTACCGCCGCGAGGTCGACGGAAACGTGTTCCTCGTCGTGGAGTACCGCGACCCGGAGACGGAGACAGCCATCTTCGTCGCCGCGCAGTACGAGCTGCGCCACGCCCCCGGCATGGTCCACGACGCCGAGGACGCGGGCGAGTTCTACACCTACGTCCAGAAGCTCGACGGGGCCGTCCTGGGCGTGTTCAAGCACGACTCCCACGAGAAGTTCGTCCCCTACGCCGAGCGTATCGACGACTGGAAGCCCCAGGTCTGATTCTCGGCCCGTCGGGTTCCGCACCGAAACCGGTAAACGAGCACCCACGCGACTACCGGTATGGACCCACGAGTTCGTGAGCACGCACGTATCGTCGCCGAGCACTCCGCCGACCTCCAGCCCGGCGACAACGTGGTCATCGACGCCCATCCCCTCGCCGAGGACCTCGTCACGGCACTGTTCGAGACGTGTGCGGACGTCGATGCGAACCCGCTGGCGGTCAGCCAGCGAACGGGGACACGCTTCCGACGGGCGTACCTGCGCAACCACGACGGCGAGTTCGAGCTGCCGAGCCACGAGCTGGCGCTGTTCGAGGAGATGGACGTCTACATCGCCATCCGCGGCGACGCGAACGTGACCGAGACCGCGGACATCGACCCGGTGACGTCCCGCGAGTACGAGAAGGCCCGCAAGCCGCTGCTCGACGAGCGGCTCTCGAAGCGGTGGGTGCTCACGCAGTACCCGGCGGGCGCGAACGCCCAGCTCGCGGAGATGAGCACCGAGGGCTACGAGAACTTCGTCTGGGACGCCGTCAACAAGGACTGGGACGAGCAGGGCGAGTTCCAGCAGCAGATGGTGGAGATCCTCGACGCCGGCGACGAGGTCCGCATCAGGAGCGGCGACACGACCGACGTGACGATGTCCATCGCGGGCAACGTCACCATCAACGACACGGGCAAGCACAACCTGCCCGGCGGCGAAGTGTTCACCGCGCCGGTCCCCGACAGCGTCGAGGGCGAGGTGCTGTTCGACAAGCCGCTGTACCACCAGGGCCGCGAGGTTACCGGTGTCTACCTGCAGTTCGAGGGCGGCGAGGTCGTCGAGCACTCGGCGGAGAAGAACGAGGAGATTCTGACGGAGGTCCTGAACGCCGACGAGGGTGCCCGTCGTCTCGGCGAGCTCGGTATCGGGATGAACCGCGACATCGACCGGTTCACCTACAACATGCTGTTCGACGAGAAGATGGGCGACACCGTCCACATGGCCGTCGGTCGGGCCTACGAGGCCAACGTCGGCGAGGGCAACGAGCAGAACGAGTCCGCCGTCCACGTGGACATGATCGTCGACATGGGCGAGGACAGCGTCATCGAGGTCGACGGCGAGGTCGTCCAGCGCGACGGGACGTTCCGGTTCGAGGACGGGTTCTGAGCTCGACGAAGGCCGCCGTATAGCACGACGACCGTCTTTCTCGACGAGTCGCCACCAGCAGCGAGACCCCTCAGGAGCGAACGTCGACGCCCCGCACCTCGAAGCGGGCCCCGTCGGCGTCGGCGAGTTCTATCGTCCAGCCGTGGTCTCGCACGGTCCGTTCGACGATGGCCAGCCCGAACCCCGTGCCCTCCTCCACGGAGGAGACGCCCATCTCGAAGAGATCGTCGCGGACCTCTTCGGGGACGCCGACGCCGTCGTCGGCGACGTAGAACCCGTCGTCGAGCCAGCCGATGGAGACGGTGAGGGGGGTGCCGTCGTCGGGGGAGCCGTGCTCGACGCTGTCGCCGGACACAGCCCGGCGGCTCGTGGAACCGTGTTCCACGCTGTTCCGGAAGCAGTTCTCGAGCAGGGTCTGGAGCCGGCCGGGGTCGGCGTACACCGAGCCGTCGGCGTCGACCGCGAGTCTGGCGTCGTCGGTGTCGACGAGCCCCCAGGCGTCGATGGCGGCGTCGTGGAGCGACACCCACTCCTCGTCGAGCGCCTGGGTCTCCAGCCGGGCGAGGCGAAGCGTGTCGTCGATGATCTCCTGCATACGAGCGTTCGCGTCGGCTACCTCTTCCAGTTCGGGGTCGCTATGGCGCTCGCGGAGGATCTCGACGTAGCCCTGGGAGATGGTGAGCGGGTTCCGGAGGTCGTGGCTGACGACGCTCGCGAACTCGTCGAGCCGCTCGTTCGTCTCCTCGAGCAACGCCTCGCGTTCGCGCTGCTCGGTGATGTCGTGGAGGACGACGAGCGAGCCGGTGACGCCCTCGCCGGGTGTCCGGATGTTCGAGATGGCGACCTCGACGTGGCGGATCTCACCCGCGTCGTCGATGGTGAACGTCGACCGGCCACCGGTCTCGTCGACCGTACCCAGGCCGAGGTCGACGGAGAGGTCGTCGACACGCTCCCCGACGAGGTCGCCGGTTCCGAGCAGGGCGCTCGCTGCCGGGTTGGAGTCGACGATGCGGCCGTCGGGGGCGACGACGAGCACGCCGTCGGTCAGCTCCTCGACCAGGGTCGTCCGGGCGATGGGGACGAGCCGGAACAGGTCGTACCGGAACAGCGCGAGGAGGACGATGACGTTCGTGACGGAGAACACGAACGGGGTCAGGTCGACCGGCTGGAACGGGGTCACGCCGAGCAGGCTGGCGATGCTGACGGCGAAGGGGAGTGCGCCTGCGACGAGCAACGCGCCCGTCTGCGGACGGACCTGGTCGCCGGCCTCGCGGTAGTGCTGGGCCAACAGCACGAACGTTCCCGCGTTCAGGACGTAGGTGTAGAGGATGAACACGACGAGCAGGGGGCCGGGGGTGCCGTCGAGCGTCGAGAGATTCCCGATACTCTCGGAGTGGACCTCGTTGACCAGCAGGCCGTTCGCGACGAACAGTGCGGAGAACGTGGCAGCGGGAACGACCGACAGCGGCCCGAGCACCCGCAGACGGAACACGTCGACCGACCGGGTGTACTCCAGCACGAACGCCGGCCAGGCGACGGCGAGGGTCGTCATCCCGAGCCAGGAGACCATCGACAGCGCGGCCATCCCCTCGGACGTCGGCTCCCACAGCACCAGCGCCACACCGAGACACCAAATCCCCGCCGAACTGGCGACCAGGAGGAACGAACGGCTCCCGGGAGCCGGCGTCGATCGCCAGATGCGGACGACCAGGTAGGCAGCGATGGCCGCACTCGCCGCTGCAGACACCAGCATCAGTCCCGGGAGTAGCGGTGCGGCATCGACCATGGAGGTGACAGGTGACCAACCGGTATGTGTCTGGTGGGCACCGTGCTAACGTTGTCCGGACCTTACTGGGGTACGACAGCAATAGCCGCTCGCACCCGGGTTCGGAGATCGCTATCGAGGCTGGACGGGGTCCACTGCCGCCTGCCCATGTCCGGACGGCAGCCGACCCCGGTCACGAAGCGGGGACAGCTACCGTCGACTCAGGGACCCGGGTCGGGCAGCAGCATCGTGATGGACTTGTGGTAGCGCGAGTGGTGGACGTGGTGGTAGCCGTTCACCGTCCGGCCCCACACGTCGAGGTGGAACGTGTGGGCGCACTGGCGCGCCGACTCGGATTCGAGTGCGTACACCGACCACCAGCCCGACGGTTCGCGGCTGTCCTGGATGCCGGCCCAGCCGACCGACGAGTCGTGGTTGTCGTAGCTGTCGTTCGCGACGTGAGCGCTCTGGTTGGCACCCCAGAGCGTCCGCAGCGACCAGCTCCGGAGGTGGCCCTCCGGGTCGTGGGCGGTGAGCGCGAGCTGGAACTCGTCGGTGCCGCCGTCGACGATGCCGCAGGCCCCGATCTCCTCCTCCGCTGCGGGCGCGCCCGACGGGAGCTTGTGGTAGATGGTCCCGATCTCCGCGCGCGGGTGCTGGTTGTCGATGTGTACGTCGACGTGCTCCTGGTCGACGAGGCTGCTGCGGTCCCGGTCGGCGTAGAACTTCACCGTGATGGTGTGTTCGCCGTTGGTGAGCCAGCCGGTGGCGAGCTTGTAGCCCAGCCGGCTGTTGTACCAGATCTCGCCGGGACGCTGAATCCGGTAGTAGCCGCCGCTGGACGCCGAGACGGCCTCCGGCTCGAACCGGTTCGTGCTGGTCGTCCACCTGAGCTGGTGCCAGCTCTGCCGCGGCTCGTCGCCGTCGACGAGCAGGCGGTAGTAGCGCGCCCCCTCGTCGTGGTAGGCCCGCTCGTGGTTGAGCATGATCGGGAGCCGCCCGCCGAACGGGGCGTTCCGCGTCTGGAGCGGGTAGCCCGGCCCCTGCGTGGTGGCGTAGCCGTCAGCCGAGATGTCGGTGACCGGGACGTGGCCGATGCCCATGAACAGCGGTGCGTCCGCCGGGTAGAGGTCGGCGACGAGGTCGACGCTGGCGAGCACGTCGTCGCTACAGACGACGAGTTCGTCCTCGCTGACGAGCGCGACGCTCGACGGCCGGAACGGGACGTCGTCGACGAGCGTGTCGACGTCGAGCGTCGTGAGGTCGACCATCGAGACGGCGTTCTCGGGGTCGCGCTCGGTGAAGACGACGCGGTCCTCCGTGGGGCTCCCCCACGAGAGCATGAACGGGGCGGTCAGGTTGTCGACCAGCTGCTCGTTCGCGCCGGTCGCGAGCTCGATGCGGGTGAGCACCCCGTTCGAGCCCCCACCGCGCTGTTCGGTGACGTAGGCGAACTGTCGCTCCTCGTCGACGAGGAGCCCGACGGCACCGTGAAGTCCGCCGTAGCGTTCGTCGACGGCACCGGTGGTGAGGTCGACCCGGAGCAGCCGGCCGTCGTCGTCGTACTCCACGACGTAGGCCTGGTTGTGGTCCTCGTCGAGCGCGAGCTGGTGGGGCCCCGTGAGCCCGCTCGCGAGGACGGTCGCCTGACTCCGGTCGGCGTCGTCCAGGTCGACGCGGAGGACGTTGCCGCCGCGCTCGGTGACGTACGCGTGGCGACCGTCGCTGCCGAGCGCGATGTCCTCCGGTCGGTCGTAGCCCGTGCCGAGCTCCTGGTACGCGTCCTGCAGCTCGTAGGTGCGGTACCGGATCTGCAGGTCGTCCCCGTGGTCGAGCACCTCGACCTTCGCGTAGTTGCCGTCGTTGGTCCGGACCGTGAACACCGCGCCCTCGAACAGCTCGTTGTCGTCGTCGCTGCCGCTTATGTCCCGCGCCCGGTCGTAGTCGAGGGCCTGTACCTCGGCCGACGAGATGCCGTCGTAGTCGACGTCACCGAGGTACGCGATGGCGGCGTCCTCCAGCGAGACGAGCTTTCGCTCGCCGTCGGTGATGATCTCCCACCAGACGTCGTCGCCGGCGGCTCCCTGCTGGCCCGTGTCGAGGTCGTACTGGTACGTCCCCATGATGGTGTCCGTCCCCGTGGAGACCGTGCCGACGGCGTCCCGAACGAGGTCGTAGCGTGCGATGCTGCCGCCGAACTCGACGAAGTACAGCGCGCGTTCTGCCCGTCGATAGTCACAGCCGATGGCGGCGTCGATTCCTGTCGCGATGGTTGTTACGTCTGTCATGGTCTCTGTGCGAGGGAGTTCGCCCCCGTAACCGCGATGTTCTCAGCTAGCAGATATAAATATAGCCTATAGTTATGGCCATAAGCCACCGGCGATGGCTCCCGGTACGGAGTGGATACTGCGGTACGGACGAACCGCAAACGACCCACTCAACACGTCGGAGAGAGTTCAAAACCGGATGATGTCGAAAGACGGGTGGGTGCTGGACGGTCGGACGCCGGCCGAACACTAGCTGTCTCGTGTCTCGAAACGGCGGTAGCCACCCGCCGAACAATCGCCCCAGTTACCAGTCGAACAGCTGACTCGTCACCGCTGCTCGTACAGCGCCCGGCTCACGAAGTGCTGCTTCAGTTCGCCATCCTGGTCGAACGTCTCCACGCGGCTCCGGACCAGGCCGACGCCGGGGCGGTAGTCCGCCTCGGTCTCCAGCACCTCCGTCTCGACGTGGAGTTCGTCGCCCGGCCGCACCGGGTTCGGCCAGCGCAGCTCGTCGACCCCGACCGCGCCCATCGCCGAGGTGTCGGGGAAGATGCCCGTGACCAGCAGCCGCATCGTGATCGCGCTGGTGTGCCAGCCGCTCGCGACCAGCCCGCCGAAGAAGCTCTCCGCGGCGGCCTCCTCGTCGGTGTGGAACGGCTGCGGGTCGTACTGCCCGGCGAACTCCATGATCTCCTCGGCCTCGACGGTGTAGCTGCCATACTCGCGGGTGTCGCCGACCTCGATGTCCTCGAAGTACTCCATACCGTCGTCTCGACTGGTGTCGACTAAAACCTGCATATCGGCCCGGGATGGTCTGGAGGCGAGTATTTTTCAGTCGGAACGGACTACGATCGAACGATGTCGGTACCCTCGAACTGGCTACTCGTCGGTGGGCTCGTGGTCGCGAGCGTCCTCGCCCTCGCCCGCTCGGAGCGGGTCCGCCAGCGACGCGGCGTCTCCCCGGAGCGGCGGCGTGCCCTCGTCGTCTTCCAGTCCGGGAGCGCGCTGTTCGTTGTCACGATGGTCGCCTTCGAGAACGTCTTCGGCCTCGTCTCCGACCTCGGCGTCCACCCCGCCGTCCGCGCGACCGCCCTGCTCGTGGCGATGGGCTGTACGCTGTACGGCTACGTCCTGGTCCGGACCACGGACCGGACGACGACGACGGCCGGATAGTCCGCGCACTGCCGAACGGCGTCGCAGCGGCACTGGACCCCCTCCCTCTCGCATCGTCGGTTCGTACTCCACGGCGGCCCGCGACACACGTCGGTCCCGTCCCCCCGATGGGGACCGACGGTTCCGACCGGTCTCGATCGGCTGGACCACCGGGACTACTCCCTGGTCCGACGACGCACATTCACGTACCATGTCATCACACATCAACGTCGAGGCTAGCAGTCTAGTGTCTCTCCGCCACACAAAAGGGACCATGGCGTAGCAGGTGTCCAGTAGGCGACACTGGCGACTGGAGCGAACGAGCACGAAGGGATTTGAACACGGTCGCTCCACTCCGTTCCGCTCCCTGCTTCAAATCCCGAGCGGCGCTACTGCTCACTTCGTTCGCGGCTAGCGAGCACGATGGGATTTGAACCCACGACCATCGGATTAGAAGTCCGACGCTCTATCCAGGCTGAGCTACGTGCCCTCGAACCGCGATATGGCCCCATCGTAGAAAAACGGTCGGGATTCGACCGACGCGGCAGGTGCGACGGACCCACACACCGGTCGAAGCGTTTTCACGAAGGCGTGCGTCCGAACGACCATGCAGCCGGCGACGGAGCGAGCGCTCGAAGCGTACTGGACCGACCAGCTCGGCGTCTCGGGCGACGCGTTCGAGACGGGCGGCGTGGTCGTCGGCGAGGTCGGAGACGACGCGGGCGTACAGGTGTTCGTCCGAGACGGCACCGTCGCCGTCGGTGCGCCGTCGGCGTTCGTCGCGGACTGCCGGGCGCGGGCCGACGCGCTCGCAGCGGTCGCGGCCGACGACCCGGCGGCGCTCGAACGGTGGGTCGAGGAGCGGGTCGCCCCGGTCGAGACGGTGCTCGGCCCGGCGTTCTACGGCTACACCGACCGCGAGCGCTTCGAGCCCGTCGCGTCGGCGGCGCGGGTGCTGACCGACGACGACGAGGCTGCCTACGACCGGTTCCGGGCGGCGGTGCCAGCAGACGAGTGGGACGCTGGCGGCCCGGCGTTCGAGCCGGGGGAGACCGTCGGCATCGAGGCGGACGGCCGGCTCGTCGCGGCGGCGGGCTTCAAGGTGTGGGACGAGCAGATCGCACACGTCGGCGTCGTCACGCACCCCGACTACCGCTCCCGGGGGTTCGGGCGGGCGGTGGTCTCGCGGGCGACCGAGCGGGCGCTCGACGCCGGGCTGTGGCCGCAGTACCGGACGCTCGACGCGTGGCCGTGGTCGGTCGCGCTGGCGGAGGGACTGGGCTTCGAGCGGTTCGCGACGGGCTTGCTGGTCGTCGTCGCTCAGCCGTCGAACCGGTAGAGCGAGGTCAGATACGGCAGGTAGTTGAACATCACGACGGCGACGGGGAGGCCGACGATGGAGGCGGCGAACGCCCAGGCGAGGTTCGCCCAGAGCAGGCTGAGCCACCAGCCGACGAGCAGGAAGTACACCGCCCGGACGAGCAGCGAGTGCTGGCTCCGGCCGGCGTCGGGGTCGATGGGCTCGCGGCGCTCCTTCAGCGTCAGCAGCGTCGGCACGCGGTTGATGATGGCGATACCGAGCGGGATGCCGATGATGGTGACGTTCAGGAACCACGCGACGTTGATGGCGATGAACGTGAGCCACCAGCCGACGAGCAGGAACCACACGGCACGGACGAGGAGGGAACGGGCCATACGTGAACAGACGTACCGACCGGCGAAAAGCGTTGGCGACGGCGCGTGGTACCGTCAGCGGGAGAGCGGTGGGGTTAAGCCGCCCACACGACAACTCTCGGCCGATGACCGTCATCGGAACAGTCGGCCTGCCCGGGAGCGGCAAGGGCGAGGCGGCGAACGTGGCCCGCGAGCACGACATCCCCGTCGTGACGATGGGCGACGTCATCCGACAGGAGTGTCGTGATCGCGGGCTCGACCCGGCCGAGCACCACGGCCGCATCGCACAGGCGCTACGGGAGGAGAACGGCCCCGACGCCATCGCCCAGCGGTCGCTACCCATGATCCGCGACCACCTCGCGGGTCACGACACCGTCCTCGTCGACGGCCTGCGCTCGGGCGTCGAGCTCGAGGTGTTCGAGGCCGCGTTCGGTGACGACTTCGTGCTCGTGAGCATCGAGGCTCCGTTCGAGGTGCGCCGGGACCGTCTGGCCGAGCGCGGCCGGGACAGGACCGACGAGGACGGCGAGAGCCTGCGGGAGCGCGACGAGCGCGAGCGCGGCTTCGGGATGGACGACGCGATGGAGCGTGCGGACGTCGTCATCGACAACACCGACACGTTGGCGGCGTTCCGCGAGCAGATCGAGACGTTGCTCGCCGAGGGACCGGCGGCCGTCTCGGAGGTGCAGGGATGATATACAGCGTCGACGTGCAGATCACGGCACCGGTGAAGGACACCGAGGTCACGGACCGAGTCGCCGACGCCATCCGGAACATCTTCCCGGAGGCCACGGTCGAGGAGCACCCGGGCGAGCTGCTCGCGACGACCCACCAGGTCGACCACTTCTCGGAGCTGCTGCACGAGCGAGCCATCCTCGACACGGCCCGCGGCCAGTTCTTCGGAAACCGCGACGGCAACGTCGTCGAGTTCGACCTGAAGAAGCAGGCGGCGTTCCAGGGCGTGGTGAACTTCTCCGTCGGCAACCCCGACGAACTGGGCGACATCCACGTCCGGATGCGGGTCACGGAGCCGTCCGTCGAGGCGTTCGTCGACCACGTCGCGCCGCCGACCGAGGAGGGCAAACCGGTCGAGACGCGCGACGAGAACTGACTACTCCAGGGCCGCGACGTCGGCCGCGGTCGGCTCGTCCGGAAGCTTCTCGATGCAGTCGTAGCAGAGCAGGTGCTCGGAGCCGTCGCTGTCGAACGTCAACAGCATCCCCTCGGCGTCATTGCTGCCGCCGAAGAACGACCAGAAGTCGCCGATACCGCCGCGTATCTTCACCGGGCTACCGCAGCCGTCACAGGGGTCCGTGCTCACGCCCCAGCCTCGGGGCTGGACGGCGTTAGCTCTTTCCCGTGTGGCGGACGAACCAGGCGACGCCGACCGCGAGGACGTAGAGGTACACCAGAAAGAGCAGGGCCGTCGGCGCGGAGACGGCCACCACGTCCGTCAGGAACGTCTCCACCAGTTCGTAGCCCTCGACCAGCAGTGTGCCCGGTGTCTCGAGCGGCCCGAGTGTCGTGAGCCGCCCGAGTGCGACCAGCGACGCCAGAAGTGCGAAGCTCGCGACCACCTCGCGGTTCGCGACCGTGCTGACGCCCCTGTTTCTGCCACTCACCATGTGAAGGGCCTTCACACTCATGTATGGAATAGGTTTGGGTGCAATATAGAGCACTATAGAGACCAGCTACAGACAGAGATACGGATTTGTCGCTGGCGGCCGAACCCCGTACGCATGGACGTCGACTGCGAGGGCTGTGCCGGTTGCTGTGTCGACTGGCGACCCCTCACGGACCACCCGAGCGACCACGAGCGCCGCGGGCCCCACGAGCCACTCGACGACATCTACAACCTCGCGCCGCTGACCCGGACGGAGGTGCGGCAGTTCTGTGACGCCGGCTACGGCGACGCGCTGATCCCGCGGCTCTGGACGGTCCCCGAAACGGTGGACGGTGCGGTGGTCGTCGACGGCCGCCGGCTGGCCGCACTCGGTGGCCAGCCGACGTTCTTCGTCGGCCTGCGGAAGACCCCGAAGCCGGTCGCGCCGGTCGGGACCGACGCGGAGCGGTGGCTCCGGAGCTGCGTGTTCCTCGACCCGACGACGCTCCAGTGTCGAATCCACGGCGGCGGGCTCTACCCGTCGGAGTGCGCCGACTACCCGGGGCACAACCTCCTCCTCGAACGCGAGACCGAGTGCGAGCGCGTCGAGGCCGCGTTCGACGGCGAACGCCTGCTCGACGACGAGCCCCCCGAGTCGGTCGGCGGACTGCTGCTCGGCCCGCAGGCGCTCGGCGAGAAGGTGTTCGTCCACCCCGAGCCCGACGCGCTGGCGGGCATCGCGAGCCGGGCAGCCGCGGGGACGCTGACCCGCGCGGACCGCGCCGAGTTCGCCGGCTGGGCGGCGGGGTCGGTCCCGGGAACGACCGAGCACAGCGAGCGACGCTACGAGGAGTACCGCGACGCCGTGCTGTCGGCCGACTCCTGGGTCACGGGCGCAGTCGAGACCTGGACCGCCTGGGCGTCCGGCGAGGGTGAGGATGCGCCCGACGCCGAGGCCGCCGAACGCGTCGAGGACCAGGCTGGAGCACCGGGGACCCCCGGCTGGGACGCGGTGGAGTGACCCGGCACCGGGAACGAGTCGGGGTGACGCTTTATGCAGCAGCCACCCCTTCGTGACTGTATGCGCGTGCTCGTCACCGGTGCGACCGGATTCGTCGGTGGTCACCTCGTGCCCCCGCTGCGCGACGCGGGCCACGACGTGGTGGCGCTCGTCCGCGACCCCGCCCGGTACGACGCCCCCGACGACGTGACCGTCGTTCGCGGCGACCTGCTCGACCCCGAGACGCTCCCGCCCGCGTTCGAGGACGTCGACGCGGCGTACTACCTCGTCCACTCGATGCAGTCCGGCGAGGACTTCGAGGACCGCGACCGGCGTGCAGCCCGGAACTTCGTCGACGCGGCGGACGAGGCGGGCGTCTCGCGCGTGGTCTATCTCGGCGGCCTCGGCGAGGAGCGCGACCGCCTCTCCGAACACCTGCGCTCGCGCCGCGAGGTCGAGCACCTGCTGGAGGAGGGCGAGTTCGAGCTGACGACGCTCCGGGCGGCCATCATCGTCGGGGCGGGCAGCGCCAGCTTCCAGATGGTGTACCAGCTCGTCAAGCGGCTGCCGGTGATGGTGACGCCGAAGTGGGTGTCGACCCCGTGCCAGCCCATCGCCATCGACGACGTGGTCGCCTACCTCGTCGGCGTGCTGGACGCCCCGGAGACGGCCGGCCGGACGTTCGAGATCGGCGGCTCCGAGGTGCTCACCTACCGCGAGATGCTGGAGACGACGGCACGGGCCACCGGTCAGCCGCTCCGTGTCGTCCCGGTGCCTGTCCTCTCACCGGAGTTGTCGGCGTACTGGGTCAGCCTCGTGACCGACGTGCCGAAGGGCGTCGCCCGACCGCTCATCGCCGGACTCCGGAACCCGGTCGTCGTCACCGACGACAGCATCACCGACTACGTCGACGTGGAGCTGACGCCGTTCGAGACCGCCGTGCGCGAAGCGCTCGCCGCGGACCCGGAGGCACCGGAACCGGTCCCGGTGGTGGGCCCGGCGTGAGCGACGGCTCCACCGCGCAGTCCGGCGACGGTACGGCGACGGGCGGCACGCCCAGGGAGCCGCCCCGCGACCGCGAGGAGTTCGGCGAGACGTGGGTGTACGAGAGCATCGTCGGCGCACTCCCCGGCATCGAGATCTCCGAGCGAGCGGCCGTCACCATCCAGCTGCTCGGCTTCGAGGCCGCACTGCTCCTGCTGGCGTGGTACTACGACCTCTGGTCGGCGGTCCCGGCGGGCACCGCGGCGGTCGCAGTCGCCGCCGTCGGCAGCGCGCTGATGCTGCGGCTCGGGGCCTCCATCCGCCGGCTCCCGACGCCCGACGACTACCAGCGACTCCTGTTCGGTTCGAGCATCGAGGTCGTCCTCGGCGTGCTCGCGTTCATCGCGGTCGTCACGCACCTGTTCGTCGTCGACCCTGCGCGCTCGGCGGACCCGCTGGTCACCAGCCTGTTCGGCGAGGAGCCGCCGGTGCTCGCGGTGTACCTGATGCTGCTCATCCTCTGGGACGTCGCCTACCGCATCGGCACCGGCTGGTGGGCCGGCGTCGTCGCCATCTGGCGGGCGTACGTCTACGAGTTCGACCGCGAGACCTCGTGGGCGTTCGCCCGGGCCGACCTGCTGAACCTCTGGTTCGCGGTCGCACAGCTGCTGCTCGTGCCGTTCGTCCTCGATCGGCCGGTGCTGTCGGCCGTCATCGTCGCCCACGTCTTCGCCGTGACGCTGGCCACGTCGCTCTCGGTGGGGCTGAGCATCCGCCGGCAGAACGACCCCTAATCCGACTTTATCTGCTCGAACTGTTCGAGCAGGTCCTCGGTCGAGTCGCCCGAGTCGTACTCGACCTTCCCGTGGTACACAGTCCGCTCGTCGTCGAAGTCGGTATCGACCCGACTGGCCTGCTGCTCGCGCCGCTCGTGCTCGTCATCGTCGTAGGCACCCATTGACATGGCAATACGACTCATGATTGGATGCTACACTATATCAAACTATCGCCGAAACCGGGCCCGGAGAGCGGGGTGGGGTGAGTGGACGGCGACGCACCCGGCAGCGAACGCCGCCCCAGGGCCGTCGAACCGACCGACCGTACCCGAACCCGTTTAACTCAAGCCGACCAACTCCCGGTGTGGCACGACCCCTCCGCTTCCGGCGCTCGCACGAACGCTGGGACGACGACCGCGTTCGCCGGGACCTGCTGGCGGACCTCGATTCGAACCTCGGTGCAGAGCTCGTCACGCCCCACTACAAGCCGCCGAACGGCTGGCAGGCGTGGCGGTTCGAGATGGACAACGGCGACATGGCACTGTTCTGTTACGACGGCGACGTGGCGTACTGGCTCGGCAACACCGAGACGCCGAGCACGCTCTGGCGGACGGACAAGTACGAGTGGGACGACGTCCCCTACGAGGTCACCCGGTGGGCCCAGCGCGAGCTCATGGCCGACCTCGCCGTCGAGGCACCGTGGCTCGGCGACTACCCGCACGTCCGCTGGTACTTCCTCACCGTCCTGATGTCCAAGGACGGCCGCGAGACGACCCGGGAGTTCCTCCACGAGCGCGCCTGTGGCTTCCCCGATTCCGACCCCGACGTGGCGCTTTCGTACCTCGAATCGGTGCTGAAGCCGGGCTACCTGGACGACTACCGCGAGGAGATGGCCGGCAAGCTCGGTACGAGCGAGACGCTCGACTACTGGCGGATGTGTGCGGCCATCTCGGAGTTCGTCGCCGCGAAGCTGCTCACCGATGCCGGCTACGACGTCACCCCCGAGATCGAGGTGACGACGGGCCACTTCCTCGACTACCGGGCGACAGAGCCCGACGGCACGAGCTACCTCGTCGAGGTCACGCGGCCGCGGCCGCCGAACCGCCGGAGCACGAACAGCCCGGTCGTGGCGGTCCGCGATACGGCGGAGGTGAAGACGACCGGCCAGCTCGCGAACCACGGCGGCGGCGTCGTGCTGTTCGTCGACTGTTCGGGGTTCACCGACGAGCAGTGGGCCGCCGTGAAGGGCGAACAGCCCGACGTCCGGCACAAGCCCGCCGTCGTCTACCGGGTGCGACCCGACGGCTCCGCGGAGGGGTACACGAAGGGCGACGTGCCGCTGTACCTCGACAACGCGATGACGCTGCTGTAGCGACGACTACCGGGCGTGAGAACGGTGTTACAGGGGGCCGCAGGGAAGCTGCCGTGACTCAGAACGAGACCGTCTCGGGAGCCTCCGGGCTGCCCGGCGGCGTCGGGTCCCGGTCCGAGTACCCCTTCCGGCCGACGGCGTCCTCCGAGACGCCGCCGACGAGGGTGAACCGGACGTCCTCCGGCCGCTGGAACGTCTCGTCACAGCGGATCCCTTCGAGAACCTCCGCTACCGTCTGAGACCCGTGGGTCAGGTCGAGCTGCGCGTCGCCGAGCTCCGCGGCGAGTTCGTCGGCTGTCAGTGGGTAGGTCTGGTTCTCGATTCGCTCGTCCGTTCCGTTGCGGAACATACCACGACTTCGGTGAAAGATAATTATAAACATTGTCCATAAAGGACCTTCGACCGACCCAGGTTCCTTGTACTCCTTAAGGTGAGCAGTCCGACGTGTCGGAACGCGTTTCCCCCGGCCGTTCGAACGGCGGGTATGGTGTACGCGGACCTCCACGTCCACACGACGAACTCCGACGGGACGATGACCATCGACGAGGTGCCGGCGGCCGCCGAGCGCGCCGGCGTCTCCGTCGTCGCCGTCACGGACCACGACCGGACCCACCCCGACCTCGACGCACCGGTCACCGAGCGCGACGGCGTGACCGTCGTCCACGGCATCGAGCTCCGCGTCGAGGCGGGCGACCAGCGCGTGGACCTGCTCGGCTACGGCGTCGACGGCGACGGCGACCTCGACGCACTCGTCGACCACCTCCAGACCGACCGCGAGCAGCGCGGTGCGGCCATCATCGCACGCGTGGAGGACCGCCTCGGCGTCGACCTCGGGCTGGAGAGCCGCCCCGGGCTCGGCCGACCACACATCGCCCGCGCCGTCGCCGACCACCCCGACACCGGCTACGAGTACGGCGAGGTGTTCGAGCACCTCATCGGCGACGACGGCCCCTGCTACGTCCCGCGCGACGTGCCAACCTTCGAGGAGGGCCACGCGGTGCTCGACGAGGCCTGCGGACTCGTCTCGCTCGCACACCCGTTCCGCTACCCCGACCCCGAGGCTGCACTCGAACTGTGCGCCGACCTCCCCGCCGTCGAGCGGTACTACGACTACGGCCACGCCGTCGACACCAAACTCGTCGAGCGCGCGGTCGAGGAACACGACCTGCTCGTCACCGGCGGGAGCGACGCCCACGACGACGACCTCGGCATCACCGGGCTCGCGGAAGCGGAGTACGAGCGCATCGCGGCCCGTATCGCCTGACGGCGCAGGAGTGCGGCCGTCCCGACGGTTCCGCACCGGTATCGCCCGCGAGCGTAGCGTTCAAACGGTTGCACCGCCAAGATGGCTGCATGAAGTGCCACTACTGCGACCTCGATGCCGCGTTCGCCGTCGAATCCAAGGGCATCAAGGTCGGGCTGTGCGAGGAGCACTTCCGTGACCGTCTCGACGACCTCGCGGAGGCGGACGAACTCCAGCAGCTCAAAGAAGAGGTCGACGTCGACCGAACATAGCGCGTTCTCGTTCCGTTCTCATCTCGCGTCGAGCCGTCAGGCCGACCGGCTCGCGTCCACGTCGATGGCGTCCACCGGGCAGACGTCGACACAGAGCATGCAGTCGATGCACTGCGCCTCGCGGGCGGGGTCGGCCTTGATCTCGGACTCGGGGTGTCCCGGGCTGTCCACCCACTCGAACACGTCGACCGGGCAGTCCTCCAGACACGCGCCGTCGGCGAGACAGATGTCGAAGTCCACCGCGACGTGCGTGCCGTGGATGCCCAGCTGCTCCGGTTCGTCGACGGGCCCCCAGACGGCGTGTCCGTCGTGGTCGTCGACGACCTCGCGGTTCTCCTCGAAGTTCGGGTCGATGGCCATGGCCGTCGGTCGGCGGCGGACGGGGAAAAACAGCCCGACTCGACGGCGGCGACGGACTCGACGGGAGCGAGTCGACCCCGTGGCGGCCTCAGTACAGCTCGCCGCCCAGCGGCACGTCCTCGTCGGGCGTGACCAGCACGGGGTTGCCGTCGTCGCCCGGGACGCCAACGGTCAGCGCCTCCGAGACGTAGCCGGCGATGTTCACGGTGCCGAGGTTCGTCGCACAGAGCACCTGCTGGCCGGGGAGGTCGCCCACGTCGTGATGGTAGCCGAGCTGGGCGGCCGACTGGAGCTCCTCGCCGCCCACGTCGAGCGTGAGCTTCACCAGCTCTGGCTTTCGCGCCTCGGGGAACGGCTCGGCGTCGACGACCTCGGCGACACGGATACGCACGTCGAACGGACCACTCATGGCCGTCCGGTCGCGCCGCCCACACCTAAAGCTCCCGCAGCCTGCAGCTATTTGCCGCCAGCCCTCCTCGCACCAGCCATGGAGAAGGTGACCATCGACGACTGCGACCGTCGCATGGGCCCCGCCGATGTGAAGCGCCCGCTGACCGACGCGCTCGGTGCGACCGGCCTTGCGCTCAACTACTACGAGCTCGGACCGGGCGACAGCCTCGGCTTCGGTTACCACCGTCACGGCGACCAGGAGGAGGTGTTCTACGTCGAGTCCGGCGTCGTCACGTTCGAGACCGAGGACGGCGACGTGCCCGTCGAAGCCGGCGAGGTGGTCCGGTTCGACCCCGGCGAGTGGCAGCTCGGCACCAACGAGGCCGACGAGCGTGCTGTCGTCCTCGCGATGGGCGCGCCGAAGGAGTCCGGCGAACTCACCATGGTCCGCCACTGCACGGACTGCGACGAACGCACCGAGCAGGCCATCTCACTCACGGACGGGCGCGACGCGGTCGTCACCACCTGTGTCGACTGCGATGCGGAGACCGGCCGGTTCACCTGAGGCGGTGAGCGGTGCGAGCTCCCCGGACGGGACCGCCTTTCATGTCGGCTCGGAACCAACAGTCACGCATGAACGCCTGGCCGACCATCGTCTACGACGACGACTGCGGCTTCTGTACGTGGAGCGCGCGGTACGCTGCGGCGCGTGGTCCCTTCGCCCTCGTCGGGTTCTCCGAGCTCACGGACGAGCAGCTGGCGCGGCTCCCGCCGGACTACGAGTCCTGTGCCCACCTGTTCGTCGGCGACGAGACGTACTCCTGTGGGGCCGCCGCCGAGGAGGTCGTCGCCCGCATGGACACGTGGGAGCACCTGCCGATGGCCGCGTTCCAGTTCCTCCCCGGGTCCGTCCGGGCAACCGTCCGCGAGCCGCTCTACCGGTCGTTGGCGAACCATCGGGACCTCCTCGCCAGGATTCGGCGCTGCGAGCCACCGGCTCGGGGCGGGTAGAAGTGGAAGTGGGAAAGTCGACGCGTCCGAAGTTACGTACGGGCGTAGTAAAACCAGTTTCGCTACCGCGACCAGTTGCCGGTAGGCCACAGGTTCTTATGACGGGGTGAGTCACCCCGCGCCGCCGGGCACGAACTCGACGGCGGCGTGGGCGGTGCAGACGAATCGAGCCTCGCCGAGCACCTCCCGGAACGTCTCGGCCTCGTCGTCGGTCAGCTCGGCCGAACCCGTCTCGACGGCGGTCCCGACCGGGTCCCGGAGGTCCGCCGGGAGCGCCCGGTCCTGCAGCCGCACGAGCGTCGAGTTCTGACCCACGTCGGCGGCGCGGAGGCTGAGCATGTGGTGGCCGACGTTATCGCCGTGGGCGACGGTGATCCGGTAGACTGTATCCTCCGTCCCGAGGTACTCGTTCCGTTCGAACACGAGGGCGGCGTCCGGTTTCTCCTCGTGACCGTCGACGGTGTACTGCTCGCCGGCGATGAGTCGGTCCGCGATCTCGCGTTCGGCGTCGGACAGCTCAGCGTAGTCGACGAGTGCACCACCCTCCTGGATTCCGTCCTCCAGCGGCTCCGCCCAGTACGCGTACGAGGGCTCCTGTGCGAACCCGGCGTAGCTCGACGTGGGGTCGTACGTCTCACCCCGAAACCGGATGCGGTCGAACGCGTCGAACACCAGCCGGTCGTCCTCGTCCACGGGACCGTCCTCGGGCAGGTAGTCGACGCGCCCGTCGGTCGTCACGGCGTCGCTGACGAGGGTCCGCACGCGTTCGTTGGCGAGGACAGCGGTCGCATCGTCGGGAACCGCTACGGGGTCCACGCGCTGGAGCTCCTGGACCGGTTCGGGCTCGGCCGTGAGCCGTGTCGTGGTCCGGTTCGGTGTCGTCGTCGCCGGTGTCTGGTCCTCGTCGTCGTCGTCCGAATCGCCGCCGAACAGACAGCCACCGAGCGCGGCCGTCAGTCCGAGGCCGCCTGTCCGGAGGAGGGCTCTGCGGGAGGGCATCGCCCGCCGATTTCGTGTCCACCGATAAGTGCTTTGTCGGTGTCAGTCGAGCACGGCGGCGAGTCCGTGCAGGCTCTCCAGCACCCGGTCGGGCGTGACGTGTTCGCCGTCCGGCGCGGCCGCCCGTGCCTCACTCGGCGTCGTCCCGTCCGGCGGACACCACGCGACCCGGAGGCCCGCCCGAACCGCGCCGCGAACGTCGTGGTGGAACGAGTCGCCGACGTAGAGCGCCCGGTCCGGAACGACGCCGAGGTCCGTGAGGGCCGTCTCGAACGGTTCGGGCACTGGTTTCGGTTCGGTCACTTCGTCGACGTACACCGCCGTCTCGAAGGTGTCCGTGATGCCCAGGATGTCGAGCTTGGCCTCCTGAACCCGCCGCTCGCCGTTCGTCACGAGACCAACACGATAGCCCTCGCGGGCCGATTCGAGCGCGGCCTCGGCCCCGGGCAGGAGCTCGACCCGGTCCCGGGCGAGCACCGCACCGAAGGCCTCGTACAGCGCCCGGGCGTCGTCCGGGTCGCCGCCGTGGCGGTCCGCCGCGCGCTCGAACGCCGAAGTCCAGAAGTCGGCGTGGGTCCGGTCCGGCGGGAACGCCTGCTCCACCGCGACGGCTTCGAGGTCGGCGTAGCTGCAGAAGGGCTCGACGCCCGCGCGTTCGAACGCCGCGGGCAGGATCTCCCCGCCGTCCTGCTCGTACGTCGTCAGCGTGTCGTCGAGGTCGAACAGCACCGCGTCGATGTCGCTCGTCAGTTCCGTTGCTGTCGATTCGGCTCCGTCGTCTCGGATTTCGCCTGTCATCGTTGCTCCGCCGCGTGACGTGCGGCGGCCGGCGACAGCGTGGCCCAGCCACGGCTGTTGCCTGCTGAGAACGATACCGACTGGTCGGCGCGCCGAATTCAGCGTTTCGGTCCCGCGCTCACAGCCGCCGCGCCATCACGACGATGCCGAGGACCACGAGCAGGACACCCCAGAGCACGTCGT
The DNA here is from genome assembly GCF_024495425.1 of Haloarchaeobius litoreus. Classification (NCBI taxonomy): domain Archaea; kingdom Methanobacteriati; phylum Methanobacteriota; class Halobacteria; order Halobacteriales; family Halorubellaceae; genus Haloarchaeobius; species Haloarchaeobius litoreus. The sequence continues at coordinate 783,849 of NZ_JANHJR010000003.1, forward strand.
CGCCGGGCAGCGCGGCGAGCACGAGGGTCACGATGCCGGAGCTCAGCAGCGACCAGCCGAGTGTCGAGGCCATGGTCGTGCTTCGCGGGCCGGACGGGTAGGTTTGGCGCAGGCCTCGGTTCGCGTCCGCCTATTCGAAGGCTGCGATGCCGGTGAGGTCCTGCCCGAGAATCAGGGTGTGGATGTCGTGGGTGCCCTCGTAGGTGTAGACGGTCTCCATGTTGGCCATGTGGCGCATCGGCGAGTAGTCCGACGTGATGCCGTTGCCGCCGAGCATCTCGCGGGCGACGCGGGCCTGGTCGCGGGCCATCCGGACGTTGTTGCGCTTGGCCATCGAGACGTGCTGCGGGCGGAGGTCGCCGCGCTCTTTGAGCTCGGCGAGGCGGTGTGCGAGCAGCTGGCTCGTCGTTATCTGGGTCGCCATCTCGGCGAGCTTCTCCTGCTGGAGCTGGAAGCTGGCGATGGGCTTGTCGAACTGCTCGCGGTCCGTCGCGTACTCGCGGGCGACCTCGAAGCAGTCGCGAGCCGCACCGACCGCGCCCCAGGCGATGCCGTAGCGGGCCTGCGTGAGACAGGAGAGCGGGCCCTTCATCCCCTCAACGCCGGGGAGGACGTTCTCCTCGGGCACGAACACGTCGTTCAGGCCGAACTCGCCCGTGATGGACGCCCGGAGCGAGAGCTTCTCCGTGATCTTGTTCACCGAGAAGCCGTCGCGGTCGGTCTCGACGAGGAACCCACGGACGGGGTTCCCGTCGCTGGACCTGTCCCGCGCCCAGACGACCGCCACGTCGGCGATGGGTGCGTTCGTGATCCACGTCTTCGAGCCGTTGAGCACGTAGCCGCCCTCGGCTTCCTCGGCGCGCGTCTCCATCCCCGAGGGGTTCGAGCCGTGCTCCGGTTCCGTGAGCCCGAAGCAGCCGATCTTCTCGCCGCGGCCCATCGCCGGCAGCCACTCCTCCTTCTGCGCATCGCTGCCGAAGGCGTGGATGGGGTACATGACGAGCGCGCCCTGCACGCTGGCCATCGAGCGCAGGCCGGAGTCACACGCCTCCAGCTCCTGCATCAGCAGGCCGTACGCCGTCTCCGAGACGTTCGGCAGGTCGTAGCCGTCGAGGTTCGGGGCGTAGAAGCCCATCTCGCCCATCTCGGTGATGAGCTCGGTGGGGAACGTGCCGTCCTCGTAGTGCTGTGCGATGTCCGGGCGGACGCGGTCCTCGACGAACTCGCGGGCGGTGTCGCGGATGAGCCGCTCCTCGTCGTCGAGGTCGGATTCGAGGCCGACGTAGTCGAGCATACAGTTGGTCGGGGCCACGTGCTGAAAAATACTCCTAAATGTTGCCTCGGACCTGTCTGGCTGTTCCGGTCACGACTGGGAAACGACGACGCGCCCGGGAGGAGTTTACATGTATTGTAAACCCTAGCTGCCAGCGACATCGTCGACCCAGCCGGGTGGCGCGCGGACGGGCGAGCGGGCGAGCGCAGCGGTCGCGTTCGCCCGCGAGCCACACTCGCGCGAGGGATGAGCGCGCAGCGCTCAGGCACCGCAGGGAGCTTGCGACCGAGGAGCGGTCACGAGACGCGCTGTTCGAGCACGCGCTCGCCGCTGTCGGCACAGGTCAGCGCGACGACCTCGTACGCATTACAACACGACTCGACCGTCTCCTCCTTCATCTCGACGGGGCCGCCGTCGGGGCAGTCCTCCAGGAACACGCGGAGGCCGTTGAGGACGCGGCCACGTGCAATCGGGTCGAGACCGGCCCAGGCGTCGCGGTCGAGGTCTGCCAGCGCGTGGCCGCCGGCGATGTCGACGCGGAGGGCGGTCCGGGAGGGCCACTCGCCGGCGCGCTGGCCGTCGCGTTCGAGGATGACGGCCTCCTCGCGGAAGTCGAGGTCGTAGTCGCCGTCGCCGAGGCCGAAGACTGCCCGGACGTCCTCGGGGCCGGGCGCTTCGATGGCGGTGAGCTCGTCGTCCCAGCGCTCGGCGAAGGACTCGGTGAGACAGACGTCGTCGACGTCGTCGCAGGGCTCGATGGCGCCGGCGTCGGAGAGGTACGTCTCGGGGTCGACCTCGCGGGTGTCGCCGGCCTTCGGCATCGGATGTTCGGGCTCCTTGCCGAACAGGCGGAGGACGGACTCGGGCATGTAGCGCTTGGTGAGCGTCGGGGTGCCCGGCACCAGGTAGCCCCGGAGCCAGATGCTCGCCGCGGAGACGACGAGGACGGCGAGGGCGGCCCCGCCGGCGACGGTGGTGCTCGCGTTCGCGACGGTGAGGAGGGCGACGTCGACGACGCCCGCCAGCACGAGTGCGATGAGTGCGTTCACGGTCGTACAGGGCCAGCACCGGTTCTCGCCCGTGTACTCCGGCTCTCGGACGCGGGACAGCACTGTCATAATTGTTTACAGGAACGGTGCCAGTGGTTATATTCGTTTCCGATGCGGCCACCCGTCGGGCGGGCGGTCTCGCGGGGGCGACGGCTCAGTCGCTCGCGGTGGCCGGGCGCTCGTCGCGTACCGCCGCGGCGTACTGCAGGAAGTTGTCGAACAGGGCCTTCGCCTCGCACGCTTTCGCGTAGTTCTCGTCGGTGATGCCGGCGACGACACGCTCCTTGCGTTCGTCGTTCAGCTCGTCCTTCCCCTCGGTGACGGTGCGGGCGGTCTCCGGGTCGTACTCGGGGTGGAACTGCACGCCGAAGACGTGGTCCTTCCGGAAGCCGTGGTTGCCGTACTCGTTGGTGGCGATCTCACGGGCCCCCTCGGGGAGCTCGACGACGGCGTCGGAGTGCGTGGTGAAGACGGTGAAGCGGTCCGGGAGGCCGTCGAGCAGCGGGTCGTCGCCGGCGCGCTCGACCTCGCGGTAGCCGATCTCGTACTCGCCCATGGCGTCGACCTCGCCGCCGAGCGCCTCGGCGAGCAGCTGGTGGCCCCAGCAGACCCCCAGACAGGGCAGGCCGTGACCGGCGGCCTCGCGGGCGTACTCGCGTGCGGCGCGAATCCACGGTTCGTCCCAGTACACCGACGAGCGCGAGCCCGTGACGACCACGGCGTCGTACTCGAAGCTCTCGGGGAGTTCGCCGTCGGTGAGGGAGAACTCCGACACGTCGGCGTCGAGCTCCCGGCGGAAGTTCCGGCGGGTGTCCGCCCCGTCGTGGGCGGCGTTCAGCAGCGCGATGCGGAGTCGGCTCATGCTCGAAACCCAGGACACCGGCCCTAAAGGGCGTTGCGCCCCGGCGAATCCTGCCGACGACGGCGACACGTCGGGGGATGCCTAACTCTGTAGGACACACCACTACCGGCGGCCACGCCAAACGGACGGATGCGGTCGGCGCGCCGGAGCCCCCCGAAGGGCGACGGACGGACCGTGTCGTCGCCCTCGGCGCGTCGAACTCCACGACCGCACCGCTCGCAGACCGCACCCACCACACGACACGACGGTCCACCGACCGGACCCAACCTGTCACGACACGCCACCCCCCACCGCACCCTACCGCAACCCACCGCTGTCTCCTCGCTCGCGCCGGCTGCAGTCCGGCCATGCCACGCCCGTCATCCGTTCCCCCTCCCGCCATCCACCTTTCGCGGCCGCTCCATCCGACCAGACGGTGGTCAGTCCTCCCGCTCGAAGAAGCCCAGCAGCGCGTCGTTGACCGGGCGTGACCGCTCGATGCCGACGAAGTGGCCGGCGTCGGGGTACTCGACCGCCTCGCCGCGGGGCAGTCCCTCGGCGAGTCGACGCCCCGCTGCCGGGTCGAGCAGCTCGTCCGCGTCGGGCACGACGACCAGCGTCGGGTTGTCTATCTCGTACAGGGGCTCGGCGTCGAAGCCGTCGAGTGCGGCGCGCTGGTGCTCCCACGACTCCGGGTCCGCATCCTCGCCCGTTCGCCACTCCGCGATGCCGTCGAGCACGTCGGGCTGGGCGGCCCGGAACTCGGCGGAGAACACCGACGAGAGCGTCTCCCGGCAGGCATCGGGGTCATCCGGATCGGCGAACAGCGGGCCCGGCTCGTAGGCGTCGCCGGTCGCCGCGCCGGCGAGCAGGGCGAGCTTCCGCACCCGACCCGAGTTGCGGGCGTAGTGCAGCGCGACCATCGCCCCGAGGCCGCTGCCGACGAGGTGGACCGAGTCGGTTCCGTGGTCCCGGAGCACGGCGTCGAGGTCGTTCGCCAGCGTCGCCACCGACAGTGGACCGGCCGGCGGGTCGGAGCCGTCGGTCCCGCGCATCGCCCACGTCAGCGTCTCGAACGGCCCGGCGAGGCCGGCGTGCTGCCAGCCCCAGAACCACGGCCCGACCCCGATGTCGGGGACGAACGCCACCGTCTCCCCGTCGCCGTCGGTCCGGTACTGCAGCGTCGTCCCGTCGCGCGTCGTGGTCGGCATGGCTGGTGGGAGGTGGCCCCACCGGAAACTATTCACGGATGCTCCCCGCCATGGAACATGATGCGACGCCGTCAGTTCCTCGCCGGCTCCGGCACCGCCCTCGCCGTCGCCCTCGCCGGCTGTAGCCGCCCGCCCCGCGTCGAACTGCAGCTGACGCCGCTCCACGAATCGGGGCTCGGGGAGCGGCTCGTGACCCCCCGCCGTCTCCTCGACCCACCCCAGGCGACCGCGGTCAGACGCGCCCGCGAGGACGGTTCCTACGTCCGGACCGTCAGCGACGAGTCGGGCCCACTCCTCGCCGACGGCCAGTTCGTGAGCGACGACGGAGCGGTGTTCGAGATCCGCACCACCCGGGTCGATGTCGAACACCGGACGGTCGAGACGTTCGCGGTCATCTACACGGGCGACGGGGACGGGACCACCTACGAGCTCGACGAGGACGCCCGCGTCGTCGACTACGGCGACCTCCCGCCGGCGGACCGGGCGATGTTCGACGCGCTCGACCCCGACTCGCTCCTCGGAGCGGGTGACGGAACCGCGGTGCTCCACACCCACGACTACCCCGACGACCACGACTCCGTGCTCCTCCCCGACCCGGCCTACGACGCCGTCGACTACGAGGGCGAGACGTTCGCTGTCGAGTACGAAGGACGTGAGACCGTCGAGAACGGCCGCTTCCGCTACGAGCTCGACCGGCTCGCGCCCGATACGGCGGCGTACGTCGAGCAGCTGGCCGCGTCGGTCGTGTTCACCCTCGCCGCGAGCGACCTCTCCGAGGAGCAACGTGAGATGCTGGACTCGGCGATGGAGGGCGGCTACGACGAGGAGCGCGAGCTCTCCGACGCGTTCTCGGCACTGCTCGACCGCCTCCGCAGCCACGACTCGCTCGACGTCGGGTACGCCGACTGGGTGTCGGTCGCCGAGTACGAGCGCACCGAGTACCTCGTGGAGATCGACGACAACGACTTCGACGACCGCACCACGGACCGTCCGTACCGCCTGCCGGACGAGGACGACGACGGCACGACGAACGGTACCACGCTGAACGGTACCACGCGGAACGCTACCACGACCGACACCACCGGACCACCGTCCGACTGACCGCTCCCCCACTACCGTCGTCCCCGACCGTTCCGGGCTTCTTTTGCCACGCCACTGCGAGGTATCGACAATGCACGCGATCAAGGACAGCGTCCACGACTACATCGAGGTGTCGGGCGTCGTCGCCGACCTGCTCGACACGGCGGCGATGCAACGGCTCCGCCACATCAAGCAGCTCTCCACGGTGCGGCTCGTCTACCCCTCCGCGAACCACACCCGGTTCGAGCACTCGCTGGGCGTCTACCACCTCGCGAGCCGAGCCTGCCGGCACCTCGACGTCGACGGCGGACGCGCCGAGGCGGTGCAGGCCGCCGCCGTCCTCCACGACGTGGGCCACGGCCCGTACGGCCACCAGACAGAGGGCATCATCGAGCGCCGTCTCGGCCGGCACCACGACGAGGTGCACGACCTGCTCGCCGGGAGCGAACTCGCCGACGTGCTGGAGTCGCACGGGCTCTCGACGACGGTGGTCGCCGACCTCGTCGACGGACAGGGCGAGCTCGGCCAGCTGGTCTCCGGCGAGCTCGACGTCGACCGGATGGACTACCTCGTTCGCGACGCCCACCACTCGGGCGTTCCCTACGGCACCATCGACCAGGCGCGCCTGCTCCGCGCGCTCACCTTCATCGACGGCGACCTCGCGCTCGCGGAGGGCAACCTCGCCACCGCCGAGTCGATGCTCGTCGCCCGGGCGCTGATGAACGCGACCGTCTACCGCCACCACGTCCCCCGCATCGCCGGCGAGATGCTGGAGAGCGCCTGCGAGCGCCTGCTGGACGGCACCGACCTCGACGCCGAGCGCTTCGCCCGGATGACCGACGACGAGCTGGTCGCTGCCCTGCGCGACCACGAACCCACCGCCGGGGCGGCCGCCCGACTCGCCGAACGCGACCTCTACAAGCGTGCGGTCTGGGCAGAACTCGACGACGTGCCCGACCGCGTCGTCGATGCGACCCACGACGACGAGCGCGAGGCAGAACGCGCCATCGCCGAGGCCGCCGGCGTCCCCGAGCGCGCCGTCCTGCTCGACGTCCCCGGCCGCCCCGCCATGCCCGAGTCCTCGACCCGCGTCGTCGTCAGCGGCGAGGTCCGCCGGCTGCAGGACGCCTCGCCGCTGGTCCAGGGCCTCCAGGCCGCCAGCACCGTCCAGTGGCGACTCGGCGTCTACGCCCCCGAGGAGCACGTCGAGGCCGTCCGCGAGGCCGCCCTCGACACCCTCGACCTCCCGTCGTCCGGCACCCGCCCCTCCGGCGACCGCGAAGCGTTCGTTTAGCCAATACGTTTACAGTGGTGCGTCTCGGAATCGTATACGGGGTTACGACCCCCCAGATCGGATCAGTCGTTGCCTCCTGATCGATGCCCTGCTCGGCCGGGACCGAGTGGGGACTGGGATACGCCACTATCATATCCTTTTGGTGGCGTCGAACCACGGTGCGTAGTTGCTTCTGTCGGTCTCGGCCCGGCGACTCGAGAGGCGGCTGCACCGTTCAGAGACGTGCTGCTACCCGCTCGGAGACGGGTCGAGAAGACGCTCCCCTGGATTTTCAGTAGCCGTTTCGCTGGTCGACCTCCTCCGCGGACGGCAGCACGCCTTCGTTCGCACCCTTGTAGTAGACGAAGCCCCAGTAGGCGCCGTTGGCGAAGTAGGTGAACGCCCAGCCCCAGGCGATGCCGATGAGGAACAGGAGCATGCTGAACGAGCTGACGATGCGGAGGACGATGAGCAGCACCACGTAGAGCAGGTAGTGCTTGACGTAGTGCTTGCTGAACGCGATGTCGAAGGTGAGACTGGACGAGAACGTCTTGGTGATGCTCCCGGTGACCGGGTAGGCGGTCAGCGCGGCCGGGAACAGGTAGAAGCCGACGAGCGCGAAGGTCCAGGCGACGACGTCGTGGAGCGCCGCGCCGGCGACGATGGCGACCAGCCAGACGGCTCCGGTGAGCGTGAACGCGAGGGTGTAGCCGACGCCGTCGGTGAGCATCTCGCCGAAGTCCGCGAACTCGGGCTGGGTGCGGCCCTGTGCGGCGTAGCGGGTGAGCCGGAACACGTAGCCGAACAGGAACACGAGCGGGAGGAACACGAGCAGTGGGCTGACCAGCACGATAGCGCCGGCCTTCAGCAGCGGGCCCCAGCCGCGCTGGGTGGGGTAGGAGAACGCGAAGTCGAACGCGCCCTTCTGCCGCCAGTCGATGTGTTTCACGCCGTCGCTGCCGTCGAGCCGGTTCGTCGGCTCGCGGGGGGGCTGCTGCCGGCGCTCGTAGTCGTCGCGGCGCGCGCCGTTGTGGGGGTGTGAGCTGTCGAAGTTCCAGCCGACGCCGTCGCGGGTCTCCGTGGGGTCGCCGCCCGCCGGGTTCCGGGGGCGTCGCGCATGGTCGCGTCGGTCGTCCGGTCGGCGACGGTCCTCGCGGGGCGGGCGGGTGGCGCGTCGTCGCTCGTCGCGGGTGTCGGCCGGGTGCCGTCGGTCGTCGGCCGGGTGCTCCCGGCGGTCGGTCGGCTCGTTGTCTGCGCGCCACTCGGATTCGCCGCCCTCCCAGCTGTAGCTCGGATACGCGGGCTCGTCGTCGGAGTCGTCGCCGTCGCCCGGCCCGCGGTCGGTGGTGCGTTCGTCGTCCGGGTCGCCGTCCCGGCTCATGCGGCCGTCACCTGCCGAACGCTGTGGGACGCCATCTATTTGACACGTTTGGTGGTGGGCGGAAAAAACCTTCCGGCAGGCGGGCGGCGCTACTCGCCGGTGGCCGGGAGCGGTTCGACGAGCCCCTCCTCGATGGCCTCGCCGTAGAGGTACCCCCAGTACGCGGCCGGCACCATCGCCGCGAGCGGCAGGAGCAGTGCCGCGAAGGTGACCAGCAGCAGGAGGAGGAAGCCCACCACCACCAGCCCGACCAGGAGCACGCTGTCGGCGAAGAAGTGGAGCGCGTACTTCCGGGTGAACGCGAACTCGGGCGTGCGGGCGGCGGCCTCCCGGAGGTCCTCGGTCGCCGCGTACGTCGTGAACAGCCCCGGGAGGAGGTACGACCCGCCGAGGGCGAGTACGCTGGCGAGCAGCACGCTCTCGCCCGCGGTCAGGTACACCAGCGTCCCCAGCCCCCCGACGGCACCCCACCAGAGCGCGGTGACCACGAGGCCGACCTTCGCGATGCCCCAGATGTCGTCGTATCCGGGCGGTTCCTCTGCTCGCGCGGCTCCGCCGGCGAGGCGAGTGATGTAGCCGGCGGCCACCACGCCGGGCACGACGAGGAACGAGACGATGCCGAGGACGCCGGTGAGCAGGGCCGCCGACCCACCCTCGCCGAACGGGTACCGGAGGCTGAACGTCACCACGCCGGCGTCGAAGATGCCCGGGTCCATGCCCTCGTCGGACCGCGACTCGGCGACTCGCCGCTCGTACTGCTGGTCGCCGAGTCGGTCGACCCAGCGGTCCGAGCCCGCATCGTCCGGGCCGCGACGGTCGTGGAGAGCGCCCCCGTCGCGCCGCGGCGGCGAGCGTGCACCGTCGTCCCACCGCTGCCTGTCGGTGTCTCGGGGAGCGGACGCCACGTCGTCCCACATCGGCTCGGACTCGTCGTCGCGGCTCACGGACCCACCTCCCCCGGAAGGCGGCGCCGCTGTCGACACATACGTCCAACGAGACGTGTCGGCAGGAAAAACGTTCCGTCGGTCTCAGTGGTCGAGGACGGCCCGGAGCACGTCGGGCGTGTCGTCGAGCGCGTCGTCGAGCGCGTCGGTGTCGGGGCCGCCGCCCTGCGCGAAGTCCGGCGGGCCGCCGCCGCCGCCGCCGACCTTGGCGGCGAGCTCGCTCACGACCGCGCCGGCGTTGACCTCGCTGCCGTCGGGGACCGCGACGACGAACTGCGCGCCGTCGAGCCCGGAGCCCAGCACCGCTATCTTGCCCTCCTCGACGAGCGCGTTGGCCGTCGCACGCAGTTCGTCCATGTCGGCGTCGACGCGCTGGACGACCGCGGGCGTGCCGCCCACGTCGACCTCCTCGGCACCGTCCGCACCCGAGGCGCGGACCTCGGCGAGCTGCTCCTTGAGGTCCTCGATGGTCTTGCCCCGGGCCTTCCACTCCTCGAAGAAGCGCTCGGCCGTCTCGGGCACCTCCTCGGGCGTCACGTCGAGCACGTCGGCCGCATCGTACAGCGCGTCCTCGGTGCGCTGGGTCGCCTGGATGGCGGCGTCGCCGGCGGCGAAGCTGATTCGCTCGACGCCGTCCTGCACGCGCTCGGTCGTGCGGATCTTGATGGCTCCGATGTCACCGGTTCGGGCGACGTGGGTGCCACCGCAGGCCTGCACGTCCTCGGCGACGTGGATGAGCCGGATGTTCGTGCCCGGCGGGATGCCGCCCTGGTAGAGGTCGAAGCCGTGTTTCTCCTCGGCCTCGTTCCGGTGGGGCCACTCCTGTTTCACCGGCGTGTTCTCCATCACCAGCTCGTTGGCGTAGCGCTCGATCTCCTTGGCCTCCTCGCGGGTGATGCGCTCGTAGTGGTGGACGTCGATGCGCGAGGAGTCGACGCCCTTCTGTGCGCCCGCCTGCCGGATGTGCTCGCCGAGCACCTGCCGGGCCGCGTGGATGACGACGTGCGTGGCGGTGTGGTTGCGCATCAGCTGCTTGCGGCGGTACGTGTCGATCTGGCCGCGGACGAACTCGCCCTTGCCCGGGGTCTCGTCGGTCCGGTGGAGGATGACGCCGTCGCGGCGCTGGACGTCGGTCACCTCGACGGTGACGTCGTCGGTCGACAGGCTCCCGGTGTCGGCGGGCTGGCCACCGCCCTCGGGGTAGAACATCGTCTGGTCGAGCACCACGTCGTAGCCGTCCTCGCGCTCGAACACGTCGAGGACGACCGCCTCGAACTCGGTGCGCTGCTGGTCCTCGTAGTAGAGCCGCTCGGTCTCGGGCAGGTCGTCGAGGCGCTCGGCTTCGCTCTCGTCCTCCTCCTCGAAGGCGGCGGCGCTGTCGTGGCGCTCGGCGACGAGCGAGTAGAAGTCGTCCGGCACGTTGACGCGTGCGCCGGCCTCGTCGGCGATGGCCTCGACCATGTCCGGCTGGATGCCGTGGCTGTCGTACAGCTCGATGAGCTCGCTCGTCGGGATGGGTTCGGACTTCCGGGCGTACTCCTCGGCGAGCTGTTCGACGCGCCGGCTGCCCCGGTCGAGGGTCTCGCGGTACTTCTCGACCTCGGTGCGGACGATGTCGCGGACCGTGTCGCGGTTCTCGTAGCCCAGGCGGTCGGCCTGCATGTCGACGAGCTCGTCGAGCGGCGCGTCGACGCCGACGTTGTCACAGAGGCGCTTGGTGCGCCGGAGCACCATCCGGGCGAGGTAGCCCGTCGAGACGTTCGACGGGACGATGCCGTCGCCGAACATATAGGCGAGCGTCCGGCAGTGGTCGGCGATGGCGTAGATGTCCTCCAGCGGCTCCATCAGCGACTCCAGCCGGTCGACCTCGACGTCCAGCTTCTCGGCGATGTCGCCACGAGCCGTCTCCATGTCCTCGGCCTCGTCGATGTCCATCCGGCCGGCGAGCTTGGCGGCCCGGTTGACGAGTTCGGCCTCCTCCTCGGAGAGGTCGATGCCGGCGTTCTCCTTGAGGAAGCCGATCATCTCGGGGTAGACGGCCTCGTACACCGTCGCCGTCCCCTGGGACATCCAGGTCCACCGCTCCAGCCCGTAGCCGGTGTCGACGATGTACGTGTCCATGAAGGAGTAGCGGTTGCCGTCCTTCATCTCGTACTCGCCCTCGGGGTCCTGCTCCATGCACATGAAGACGAGCGTGGCGAGCTCGGCCCCGCGGTAGATGACCTCGATGGCGGGCCCGGCGTTGCCGCCGCCGACCCACGGGTCCTCGATGTACGTGATCTCGTCCAGGTCGGCCCCGAGCGACTCGAACAGCTCGTCGCAGTACTGCACGGTCTCGTCCTTCCAGTACACCTCCCCGTGGTAGGCGTACCTGTCCTCGGGGACGTCCTCCTGCGTGTTGAACGCGTGGTGGGCCATCATCTCGAACGCCATCGTGTGCCGGCCCGTCTTGCCCACGTTGTCGATGTCCTGCATCCGGATGCAGGGCTGGCTGATGGTCAGGGGGTTCGCCGGCGGCGGCGTCTGTCCCGAGGTGACGAGCGGCTGGAAGTCGTAGATAGATGCCTGGGTCAGCAGCACGTCGTCCCGCCAGCGGTTCGCCGCCACGGGATAGGGCTCGATGCGCTCGTGGTCGTGGTCCTCGAAAAAGGAGAGGAACGCCTCCCGCATCTCCTCCAACGTGTACTCCTCGTCGAAGCCGGGGTTGTCGATGAAACTGTAGTCCTCGCAGGGTGGCTCACCGCACAGCTCCCGGTCGTGGTCGCGCGTCCAGAAGTGAGCGCCACAGCTGTCGCACTCCCGGCGGACGAACCCCTCCGTCTCGAAATAGTCGAGACGGTACTCCTCCTCGAGTTCGCTCATTGTTGTCCCACACTGGCCCTTCGGTCGGTAAAACAGTTCCGCAACCGCCCTTCCTGCAAATTTCGCGCCGCTGGCCGGCGCGGCACGCGGTCCGCCGCGGAGCACGAGACGCCGTCGCCCGGGGCACGACATGGTACCGACCCTCGTTAAGTTGCGAGGCGTCCAATCTACCGGTATGCCTTCCACGAACGACGGTTCGACCGCCGCCTCGCGGCTCCCCGACGGCGGCGACCTCCTCCGGCTGGTCGGCTTCGTCGTGCTGGTGAACGTCGTCGGCGCGACGCCGGCGGTCCTCGGCGGCCCGGACAGCGCCTGGTTCCAGGCCCTCGAGAAGCCGTGGTTCTACCCGCCGGGCTGGGCGTTCGGCGTCGCCTGGACCATCCTGTTCACGCTCATGGGCGTCGCACTCTACCGTGTCTGGCGCGAGGGCACCGAGCGCCGCGCGGTCCGGCTCGCCATCGGCGCGTTCGCTCTCCAGATGGTGTTCAACGTGGCGTGGACGCCGACGTTCTTCACGCTCCAGCGCCCCGGCCTCGCGCTCGGGGTCATCGCCGTCCTCTGGGTGCTCGTCGCCGGCACCATCGCCGCCTTCGACCGCGTCGACCGCCCCGCTGCGGCCCTGCTCGTGCCGTACCTCGCGTGGGTGAGCTTCGCGACCGTGCTGAACTACGCTCTCTGGTCGCTGAACTGACCGTCAGACCCTGCACGCACCGGCCGCAGAGTTAAACCGCCAGCGGCGGTATCGGTCTGACAGTGAGCAATGTCGAAGCGGGGGCCGAGCAGGTCTCCGTGCAGGTCGCGGTGCTCGCGCCCGACGAGGAGCGCGCCGCGACGGTCGCAGCCGCACTCGATGGCGAGTGGACGGTCCTGACCGGTGCGTCCACGGACGAACTCGACGACCCCACCTGTCTCGTGGTCGCCGCCGACCCGACCACGGACGACGACCTCCGGGCAGCGGCCGCCGCGGTCGACGCCGCGACGGTCGTGTTCGCCGACACCGACCCGGCGGCCGTCAGGCGGCTCGCGGCCTTCGACGGCTTCGTCCGCGACGACGGCACCGACGGCGCGACGAGCCGACTCGTGGACGAGGTCGCCTGGCACGTCGCCGGCGACGACCACCCGACCGCACTCAGGGAGCGCGCCGCCACGGTGACCCGCCTCCACCGCGTCGCGACGGAGCTCGTCGGCTGCGAGAGCGAGAACGAGGTGTACGAGGCGGCCGTCCGCGCCGCCGAGGAGATACTCGACCTCGACCTCGTCGGCATCGACGTCGTCGAGGACGGCTACTTCGTGCCGGTCGCGGTGTCCGGCGACATGGAGGAGAAGGGCTACGCGGACGCGGGCCAGATCGCGGTCGACGAGGGAATCGCGGGCGAGACGTACCGGACCGGCACGTCGGTCGTCGTCGCCGACGTGCTCGACCTCGACCGCGACGACCTCGCCCTCGACGGGGACGACCCCAAGTACCGCTCGATCCTCTCGGTTCCGGTCGGCGACTTCGGGATTCTGCAGGCCGGCTCGCCCGACCCCAACGCGTTCGACGGCCGGGACAGGGAGCTCGTCGAACTGCTCATGACCCACGTCGCAGAGACGGTCGAACGACTCCGGGCCGAGGACCGTCTGCGCCGCCAGCACGACCGGCTCTCCGCGCTGTTCGAGAACGTCCCCGACCCCGCGGTCCGGTTCGCGCTCGTCGACGGTGAGCTCCGCGTCCAGGAGGTCAACCCCGCGTTCGAGACGGTGTTCGGCTGGCGGGCCGAGGAGGTCGTCGGCGAGGACATCGACGAGTACATCGTCCCGGACGGGTTCGAGGACGAGGCCGCGTCGCTGAACGAGAAGCTCCTCGCCGGCGAGAGCCTCCAGGTGGTCTCACGCCGCAAGACCGACGACGAGGTGCGCGACTTCCTGCTGCACGTCGTCCCGTTCGAGCGCGGCGAGCGCAGCCTCCAGGGCTTCGCCATCTACACCGACATCACCGACGAGAAGCAGCGCCAGCGCGAGCTCGAACGCCAGAACGAACGCCTCGACGCCTTCGCGAGCATCGTCAGCCACGACCTCCGGAACCCGCTCTCCATCGCGCAGGGCTACGTCGGCCTCGCCGAGGAGACGGGCGACCCCGAGCACTTCGACGAGATCCGCCGCGCACACGGGCGGATGAACACGCTCATCGACGACCTGCTCACGCTGGCCAGACAGGGGAACGTCGTCGGGGAGACCGAGCCGGTCGACCTCGGCCCGGTCGCGACGCAGGCCTGGGCGAGCGTCCGGACCGGCGACGCCACGCTCTCGGTCGCCGACGCCGTCACCGTCGAGGCCGACCGCGACCGACTGGTCGAGCTGCTCGAGAACCTGTTCCGGAACGCGGTGACCCACGGTACCGGCGAGGAGGACGACCCCGCGGATGCCGAGGGGCCCTCCGGTCGCCGGCCGGACGGCGAACCGCTGCACGTCACGGTCGGGCCGCTCGACGCCCGCCACGGGTTCTTCGTCGGCGACGACGGCGTCGGCTACGACGGCGACGACGACCCCGTTCGAATCCTCGAGTCCGGCTTCACGACGAGCGAGGTCGGCACCGGCTTCGGGCTGACCATCGTTCGCGAGATCGCCGAAGCCCACGGCTGGTCGGTCGACGTCGTCGACGACGAGGGCCTCCGCTTCGAGTTCGCCGTCGAGCAGAACGGGACGGGATAGGGGGCAGCGAGGCTCAGTTCGCGGTGCCGGCGTGGCCACCGAGCAGGCCGTGGAACAGCTGGACGTCGCCACCTCGTTCGATGAGTTCGTTGAGGAGGCTGTCGGCGCGGTCGGCCTGGTCCTCCACGCGTGCCTCCAGTTCGCGGTACTCCTCGGACTCACGAAGCTCGTGTTTCGGCTTCCTCGCCTCCAGTACGGCCTTCTTCGAGACCTGTGCGTAGTACTCGCGGAGCTCCTCGTCGTACTCGCTCCGGCACTGGAGCCTGTCGAGACAGCGGTTCAGCGTCTCGCGGTCGACCGGCTTGACGAGGTAGTCGTCGAAGCCCATCTCGATGATGTCGAAGTCGGGCTCAACGGCGGTGACGATGACGACCTGACAGTCGTTGCCGTCCTCCCGCACACGTTCGAGCACCTCGTCACCGGAGCGACCGGGGAGCCGTCGGTCGAGGACGATGATGTCGGTCTCGGGTGTCACGGCGTCGACGGCCTCGTCGCCGTCGGCGACCGTCGTGACAGCCCACTCGGCACCCAGCCAGGACGAGTAGAGGCTCGCCAACTCCGTGTTGTCCTCGACGACGAGGACGTCGGTGCTACGTTTTCTCATGATACCCCGTAGTTCGTGTACGGTCCATGGTGTTGGCCGACATAAATGTCTCGGCCAGAATAACGTCTAAACGGTTGAAATTTGCGGCCTCAGGCCTCGAATTATGGATTCCCCGTTCCTACAACCAACTACTCCAGCGCGAGCGAGGCGAGCAGCGCCTCCAGCTGCACCCGCTCGTTCGCGCCGGTCGTGATGCGGTAGTCGGCCTCGCCGAGCCGGTCGAGCAGCCGGACCGCAGCCTGCTCGTCGAGCTCGAACTCCCACGCCGACCGGTGTATCTGGTCGATGATGTCGCCGCCCGCGAGCCCGCGTTCGGTGATGAGCTCGTCGAGCTTCGCCCGCGCCGCCACGAAGTCGCCGTCCAGCGCGTCGGTCACCATCGCCTCGACCTCCTCCGGGCGGGCGGTCGACGTGATGGCGTACACCGTCTCCTCGTCGACGGCGTCGCCCATCACCGACGCCGCCTGCAGCGCGTTGATGGCCTTGCGCATGTCGCCGTCGGCCGCGTAGACCAGCGCGTCGACGCCGTCCTCGGTGTACTCGATGCCCTCCTCGCCGGCGATGTAGCGCACCTGTTCGGCGACCGCCTCGTCCGACAGCGGCGAGAACCGGAACACCGCACAGCGGGACTGGATGGGGTCGATTATCTTGCTGGAGTAGTTGCACGAGAGGATGAACCGCGTGTTGTTCGAGAACTGCTCCATCGTCCGGCGCAGCGCCGACTGGGCGTCGCTCGTGAGTGCGTCGGCCTCGTCGAGGAAGATGATGCGGTAGTCGTAGCCGCCGAAGGAGGACCGCGCGAAGTTCTTGATGCGGTCCCGGACCACGTCGATGCCGCGCTGGTCCGAGGCGTTCAGTTCGAGGAAGTTCTCGCGCCAGTCGTCGCCGTATATTTCTTTCGCAATACTGACAGATGTTGCCGTTTTCCCGACGCCGGCCGGGCCTGCGAACATGAGGTGCGGAATGTCATCTTGCTCGACGTAGCTCCGGATGCGCCCGATGATGTCCTCGTGGCCCACCACCTCGTCGAGCCCGTCGGGGCGGTACTTCTCGATCCAGACCTGCTTGCGACCCCCTGTTCCGTCGCCGGTCGCGTCGGCCTCGCTCATACAGGTGGGGAAGGGTCGTCCGTGCATAAAGCCCCCGAGACGAGGCAGCGTGGGTCCGCAATTCCCAGAAACATAAAATCCTCAATATTTATAAATCCCCTTTCGGCGTATATCCAATCATGAGCACTTCTAGCCCACGCAGAAGACTGATCGCACTGCTAATGACTATCGTGCTCGTCCTCGGCTCGATGCCCGGGCTCGTCGCGGCGGAGACCGCCATCGCGGACTCCTACGTCGTCGAGGAGGGCGAGACCGTCGACGGGCTGGAGGTCGTCGGCGCGACCGTCGTCGTCAGGGGGACCGTCGACGGTGACCTGAGCGGCCTCGCCGCCGACGTCACCGTCGCGGAGACCGGCGTCGTCACCGGCGACGTGAACGTGGCCGCCGCGAACGTCGACATCGCGGGCCGCGTCGACGGCGACGTGTCGGCCGCCGGGGCCTCCGTCGTGCTCGCCGAGACCGCCGTCGTCGGCGGCGAGTTCCGGGTCGGCGCGAGCGACGTGCGCATCGCCGGGAACGTCGCCGGGAACGTCGTGGTCGGCGCGGACACCATCCGCGTCGCCCCCACGGCCGTCGTCGGCGGCGACCTCCGCTACGACGGCGACATCAGCGGCGCGGAGAGCGCCAGCGTCGCGGGCAGCGTGGTTCGTGACGAATCCATCGGCGGGGTCAACGTCGGCGTCGACGTCGCGCCCTGGGTCGTCGACGGCGCGCTCGCCGTCTACGGCTTCGTCGCCAACCTCCTGCTCGGGGCGGCGCTCCTGCTCGTCCTGCCCGGCTTCTCCCGGGCGGTCGCGGACCGCGCCGTCACCGACCCGCTCCGCAGCGGCGGGGTCGGCCTGCTGACCGTCGTCGGCGTGCCCGTCCTGCTCGTGCTGCTCGTGCTCACGCTCGTCGGCATCCCGTTCGCGGTGGCCGGCGCGGTCCTGTTCGGGCTGTTCGCGTGGGTCGCGCTCGTCTACGGCCGGTTCGCCCTCGGCTCGTGGCTCGTCGCCCGCGCCGGCGGCGACAACCGCTGGGTCGCGCTGACCGTCGGCCTCCTGCTCGGCGCGCTGTTCGGCCTGCTGCCCATCGTCGGCGGTCTCGTCGACGGCATCGTCTCGCTGGTCGGGCTCGGCGCGCTCGTGCTGGTGCTGTACGCCCGGTACGGCCGTGGCTCCCGCGAGGAGCCCGCGGCCGAGGCCGGCGAGGACGTCGACAGCGGCGGCGTCCCGCCCGCGGCCTGAACCGAACTCCGTCCCGCTGCGTCGCACGACGACACCCTTAGGCGGACGGACCGCCAACCTCGACCCATGCAGGTGACGGTGGACGTGAAAGGCGAGACCACCCACGAGGTCGACCTCCCGGAGCCGACGTACGCCGACCTCCTGGCGGCGGTCGACCTGAGCCCCCACGAGGTGAGCGTGCTCGTCGACGGTCGCCCCGTGCCCGAGGACCAGCCGGTGGAGTCGAGCGAGGTGACCGTCCTGCGGCTCATCAAGGGCGGATGACCGAACTCGCGCCCGACTTCGAGCTGGCGAACGTCGGCCCCGGCCCGGACCCGTGCTCGCTGCGGGACCTCGCTGCCGACAACGAGTTCGTCGTGCTGCTGTTCCAGCGCGATTTCTACTGCACGAACTGCCGGGAGCAGATCCAGGACGTCAAGGAGCGGTACGGTGAGTTCCGCGAACGCGACGCCATCGTCGCCTCGGTGCTGCCTGAGGACCGCGAGCGGGCGGCGGAGTGGCAGTCGAGCTACGACCTGCCGTACCCCCTCCTCGCGGACCCCGAAGCGGTCGCCAGCGACGCCTACGACCAGCCGGTGAGGTTCGGCATCCTCGGCAGATTCAGCGACTTCCTCGGCCGGATGCCCGAGGTGGTCGTCGTCGACTGTCGGGACGGGCCGCCGACGGTGGCGTGGTCCTACGCGGGCGAGTCGACGTTCGACCGGCCCACCATCGACGACATCCTCGCCGAACTCGACCGGCTCCGGGAGGCAGCCCCGGCCGAGGGGTCGCCGAGGAATGGCTGACCGCGGCCCCGACCCCCCGCGTCTGGACGACTCCACCCACGCCGACGTTCGCATCCGGACGGCCCGGCCCGACGAACGCGAGGGCGTCGCTGGGGTACTCGACGCGGCGATGCTCCGGACGGACGAACTCGCCGCCGCACTCGACCGCGGGGACGTGCTGGTCGCCGCCGCCGACGACCGCCTGCTGGGCGCGCTGGTGCTCGTTCCCGGCGACGTCGACCCCGAAACCGACAGCTCGCACGTCGACGCCGTCGCGGTCCGGCCGAACCGGCGCGGACAGGGGATCGGACGCGCGCTGGTCGCAGCGGCACTCGACCGCGGTGGGGCCGACGAGCACCTGACCGCCGCGTTCGACGCCGACGTACGGCCGTTCTACGAGTCGCTGGGGTTCGAGATACGCGAGCGCGACGGCCGACTGTTCGGCGTGCGGTGAGCGGATCGGCGACCGGTGGTCGCCGCTACTCGAACAGCTCGTCGGGGTCCCGCTCCTCGGCGGGTGGGTGGTCATCGTCGTCCCAGTCCGCCCCGCCGGAGCGGCGGTCGCTGGTTCGGGTCCCCGAACCGGACCGGCCGCCGTCGCCCGTCGCCGCCTCCAGCCGACCGACATTGTCGGCGAGGCGTTCGACGGCGACGACGAGTCGGTGGAAGAGCGACACCGCGAGCAGGAACAGGATGACCACGACACCGAGCAGGAGCGTCGCGGTGATGAACGAGTAGACGACCGTGATGGCTCCAATGGAGAGCAGGAGGGCGTTCAGGGTGGTCCGTTCCATGGCTACCTCTTCTCAGTCCTACACGATAAAATCCCGCGTGACCGGTCGGCAGGGCGGACGCCTCAGACGTGCGCCTCGACCAGCGCCTTCCCGTCGGCGAGGACGGCCTCGACGCGCTCCGGGCTGCTCGCCTCGGCGTAGACGCGCATCTTCGGCTCGGTGCCGCTCGGGCGGACGAGCAGCCAGGAGCCGTCGTCGCACAGCAGCTTGAAGCCGTCCTTCGTCACCACGTCGGCGACGGCGACGCCCGCCACCTCCTCGGGGATGTCCTCGCCGAGGTCGGCGACGACACGGGCCTTCTCGGAATCGGGGCAGTCGACGCTCAGCTTGTGCTGGTGGATCTCGCCGAACTCGTCGAGGAGGGCGTCGACGCGCTCGTCGTAGGACCGCTCGGCCTCGACGGCGGCGGCGAGCAGCGCCATCAGCACGCCGTCCTTCTCGCGGATGTGGCCCCGGACCGCGAAGCCGCCGGACTCCTCGCCGACCATCAGCGCGTCGTGCTCGCCCATCGCCTGCGCGACCCACTTGAAGCCGACGGGCGTCTCGACGACCTCCTCGCCGTGGGCCTCGGCGATGCGGTCGAGCAGGAACGTCGTCGAGACGGTGCGGACGACCGGCCCGGAGTCGGATTCGAGCAGGTAGTCGTACGTCGCCGCGAAGAACAGGTTCTCGTCGAGGAAGCCGCGCTCGGGCGTGACGATTGCGATGCGGTCGGCGTCCCCGTCGTTGGCGATGCCGAGGTCGGCGTCGCGCTCGCGAACCGTCTCGATGAGTTCCTGGAGGTTCTCCTCGCTGGGTTCCGGCGAGGAGCCGCCGAACTCCGAGTCGCGCTCGCAGCGGATGCGGTCGACCGTCGCACCCTCGGACTCCAGCAGCGCGTCGGTCGTGTCCCGGCCCGAGCCGTGCATCGCGTCGTACACCACGTGCAGGCCGTCGAGGTCCGCGCCGACCAGCTCGCGGGCGTGCTCGGCGTGCGGGGTCACCTCGTCGACCTCGGACACGGTCCCGTGCTGGTCCTCGGGCAGCGGGTCCGGCTCCGCCAGCCGCTCCGCGATGGCGTCCGTCGCCTCGGGCAGCGCCGGCGAGCCGTCGCCCATGATGAACTTCACGCCGTTGTACTCCGGCGGGTTATGGCTCGCGGTGATCATCATCGCGCCGGCGAGGTCCCGCTCCCGGGCCTGCCACGCCGTCAGCGGCGTCGGTCGGTCGCGGCCCTCCGGCATCACCACGTCGAAGCCGTTGGCACAGAGCACCCGCGCCAGCTCCTCGGCGAACCCCGGCGAGGACTCCCGGGCGTCGTAGCCGACCGCGACGGTCCCGCCCTCGTGGCCCTCGTCGCGCAGGTAGGTGGCGACCCCCTGCCCGACCATCCTGACCCGTGGAGCGGTGAACTCGTCGAGTGTCGCACGCCAGCCGTCGGTGCCGAACGAAATCGCGTCCATACGCCACCATCCACGGCCGGCGCGATAAAACCCCGCCGGCCGTACCGAGGTCCGGGGCTTTCTGGCTGTTCTCGCCACCAGCACGACCGCCAACCGACACACGAACGGCCGAGGATCACCGCCATCTCGAAAGCAGAATCCCGACCACAGGAACCACGAGCAACCCGCCGACGACGAACGGCGTCCAGTGGGCGGCGAAGGCGTACAGGCCGGCCATCGCGGGCGGCCCCACGGTCCGCCCCAGACTCCCGGCCCCCTGGGTGACCCCGAACGCACTGCCCTGTCGCTCCGCACTCGCGCTCCTCGACACCAGCGCCCCGAGCGCGGCGTTCAACAGTCCGTTCCCGAACGAGAGCAACGGCAGCACCAGCACGAGCGCGAACGCCGAGGGCGGCAGCGACGCCACCGCGGGCAGCGCCCGGCCGAGCGTCGGTGCGAACGGGATGGCGGCGAGCGCGACGGTCAGTGCGGTCGCGCCGACGACGGCCATCCGGGTGTCGCCGATGCGCCGGGAGACACGACCCACCAGCCCGCCCTGCACGACGACGCCGAGGACGCCGACGTAGGTGAGGAAGAGGGCGGCCTCGGGCTCGCCGTAGCCGAAGGTGTCCGCGAGCCAGGGGATGAAGGCGACCTGCACGCCGGAGAAGGCGAGCGAGACCAGGAAGAAGGCGACGACGAGCCCGCGGAGGTTCGCGTCGGCGAGCGCGGTCCGGAAGCTCCCGAGCAGCGTCTCGCGCTCGCCGGCGGTGCGGCGACGGTCGGGCTCGGGGAGGAACGCGAGGGCGACCACGATGGCGAACAGGGACATGCCGGCAGCGGCGAAGCTCGGCAGCGAGAAGCGCGTGGCCGGGACGAACGCCGGGAACACGTCGCGGGCGGTCGCGACGGCGGCGTCGCTGGCGAGGACGCCGCCGATAGCGGGGCCGAAGATGAACCCCAGTGCGAACGACGCGCCGAGGATTCCGAGGGCGGCGGCGCGCTCCGTCGGGGGGGTGATGTCGGCCACGTAGGCCTGCGCGGTGGCGATGTTGCCACCCATCGCGCCGGCGAGCATCCGGGCGACGAACAGCACCCAGAGCGCGCCGGCGAGCCCGAAGACGGTCCAGGCGACGACGCTCCCGAACAGCGAGAGCACGAGGACGGGGCGGCGGCCCCGGGCGTCGGAGAGACGACCGAGCAGGGGTGCGAACACGAACTGCATCACCGAGTACGAGGCGGCGAGCAGGCCGATGTAGAAGTCGCTGACGGCGAAGCTCCGGACGTAGAACGGCAGGATGGGGATGACGATACCGAAGCCGACCAGGTCGAGGAAGACGACGAGGACGACCGCGAACATCGCGCGGCGTCGCGGGACCGACTGCGGCGTCGGCTGGGCGTGGGTGGCCGTCATCGGGGCTCACCCGGGGCCGCGCGCTGGCGACCGGACCGCCGCACGTGCCGGGTCACTCGTACCGGAGCGCGTCGATGGGGTCGGTTCTGGCCCCGCGCCAGGCCGGGTAGAGTCCGGCCGCGACGCCGACGAGGATGCCGACGGCGATGGCGATGCCGAACCACTCGATGGGGTACGTGAGCGGGATGTCGATGTACTGGGCACCGGCCCAGCCCGCCGCGAGCCCGAGCAGTGTCCCCAGAATCGAGCCGATGATGCCGACGATGACCGCCTCGGTGACGAACAGCGTCAGGATGTCCCGTTTCTGCGCGCCGACGGCCTTCATGATGCCGATCTCGCGGGTCCGCTCGGTGACGGAGACGAGCATGATGTTGGCGATGCCGATGCTCCCGACGACGAGGCTGAGCGCGGCGATGCCGACGACGAACGCCTGCAGCTGGTCGAGGACGGCCTGCAGCTGCCCGAGCAGTTCGACGCTGGTCTGGAGCTGGTAGGTGAGCTCGTCGCCGGCCTGCGCCTCGGCGTCGGACTCGGTCTCCAGGTAGGTCCGGGTGGACTCCTTCGCGCGGTCGACCGCATCGAGGCCCTCCGCTTCGACGACGATGGCGGCGAACCGGGGCGTCTCCTGTGCGCCCGAGACGAACTCGGTGTAGTACGGGTCGAGCGGGAGGTACACCCGCGGGCCGGGGCCGAAGCCCTCGAACGGCGAGCGCGACTCCGAGTCCGCGGTGATGCCGACGACGGTGGCGTTCACCTGCCGGCCGCCGAAGGTGGTGACGGTGATGGTGTCCCCGACGGTGACGTTCCGCTCGAAGGCGTTCGCCATCGCCGGGTTGAGGACGGCCTCGCGCTCGCCCATGCGGAACTGGCGACCCTCGGCTATCTCGTCGGCGTCGACGTACGGTGGCCCGGTCGCGACCACCGCGTCCTGTCTGGGGATGCGTTCACCCCCGAAGTCGACGCTCTGTGACGGGATCGGCGTGTAGCCGTAGGCCGCCCTGACGCCGGGCTGGGTGGAGAGGTTCTCCACGTCGGCCTGCGTGAACACCGGCTGTGCGCCGGCGAGCGGGCCCTGGTTCGAGGACTCCTCGGGGGCGGCCCAGCCGTAGATGTTCTGTCTGTCGTCCGGGCTGATGTCGCCGATGATGCCCGCCTGCAGGCTCGCACCGAGCGTGACGAACGTGATGACGGCGGCGACGCCGATGACCACGCCCAGCGTCGTCAGCGTCGAGCGGAGCTTGTGGCTGCGGATGGCCCGCCAGGACATCCGGAGGTTCGTCAGCGGTTTCACGACTCCACCTCCGCGTCGCGACCCCCCACGTCGCGACCGACCGAGTCGAGCTCCTCGATTCGCTCGATCTCCCCGTCGAGCAGGTGGACGATGCGCTCGGCGTGCTCCGCGATGTGTCGCTCGTGGGTGACCATGACGACGGTGTTGCCCTCGGCGTGCAGCTCCGCGAACAGGTCCATGATGTTCTCGCCCGTCTCCGTGTCGAGGTTGCCCGTCGGCTCGTCGGCGAGGATGAGCGCCGGGTCGTTCACCAGCGCCCGGGCGATGGCGACGCGCTGGCGCTGTCCGCCCGAGAGCTCGTTCGGGACGTGGCCGAGCCGGTCACCGAGCCCGACACGCTCCAGCAGCTCCGTCGCTCGCTCTCGTCGCTCGTCCGGGGCCACGCCGCGGAACACGAGCGGGAGTGCGACGTTCTCGACGGCGGTGAGCCGCGGCATGAGGTTGAACGTCTGGAAGACGAAGCCGACCTCCTCCCCGCGGATACGGGTTCGCTCGCGGTCCGACATCGCGGTGACCTCCTGCCCGTCGAGGTACACGGTCCCCTCCGTCGGCGTATCGAGGCAGCCGATGACGTTCATCAGCGTCGACTTGCCGGAGCCGCTCGGCCCCATGACGGCGACGTAGGAGCCACGGGGGATCTCCAGATCGACACCGTCCAGCGCGTGGACGGGCTCGCCGACCATGTACGTCTTCCTGACCGCCTCCAGCGAGACGGCCGCACTATCCCCTGTAGAACCCATACGCATCTGAAGGGTCGTCGTGAATAAAAAGGTGCGTGGCAACGAATGCGGCCGTGTGAAACCCTCGAACGGGGCGCTCCGTGGCCCTCCGTTCAGTCCCGGGCTTCCAGCGGAACTGGTTCTCGACTGGTACGTTCCCGGTCGCCATCGCGGCCGGAGCCCCCGCGGTACCGCACACGGGAACGCATTAGGACCAGCCCGACGCACGTACGGACATGAAGAACACGGGCGGCAGTTCCGAGGCGAAGCGACGCGCGGGCGAGCACGCCGCGGACCTCGTCGAGGACGGCGAGGTCGTGGGGCTCGGCACCGGCTCGACGACGGCCCACGCCATCCGCGCGCTGGGGCGGGCGGTCGACGCAGGCCTGGACGTGCAGGCCATCCCGACCTCGTTCCAGTCCCGCCAGCTGGCGCTCGACGCGGAGATCCCGCTGACGAGCCTCGACGCGGTCGACGGCGTCGACCTCGCCATCGACGGCGCGGATCAGGTGGCAGCGCGCGACGACGGCGGCTTCGACCTCGTCAAGGGCGGCGGCGCGGCCCACGCTCGCGAGAAGGTCGTCGACGCCGCGGCGGACCGGTTCGTCGTGGTCGCCGACCCCTCGAAGCTGGTCGACCCGCTCGACTACCCCGTGCCGGTGGAGGTGCTGCCCGACGCCCGGCCGACCGTCGCCGAGGCGGTGCGCGAACTCGGCGGCGAGCCGTCCCTCCGGACGGCGAGGCGCAAGGACGGCCCCGTCGTCACCGAGAACGGGAACCTCGTGCTCGACTGCGACTTCGGCCCCATCGACGACCCGGCGACGCTCGCGACCGGGCTCTCCGCGCTCCCGGGCGTCCTCGAGCAGGGACTGTTCGTCGGACTCGCCGACGAGGTCCACATCGGCCACGCGGACGACGTCGACGTGCTAGGTCGCTGAGGACGACGCCGTCGCTGGGCACCGTGGACATCGGCCCGAGTGGCACGGCTGTCGCTCGGGACGGTGGATTCCCACCCGGGCGACACGGGCGTCGCTACCGGGTGCAGAAACGATTAGAAGTGAAGGAGACGCGCTTACAGGTCGCGCGGCTGGACCGTCTTCCGGTCGTTGGACTCCGCGCGTCGGGCGGCGTCCTCGAGGAGCTCCTCGACTTCCTCGTCGAGTGCGTCGTAGAAGTCCGATGCGACGTTCTTGTCCTGAAGCGCTTCCTTGACGGCTGCCTTGACGATGAGGTCTGCCATACGAGCGGTGATTCCCGCGCACCCTTTATAATACTTGCCAAATAGTCCGGCCATAGGCCCTGAGACGGGCGTGTAGCCGTGACACCCGCCGAGACGGACACGTCGGTTGCCGGATGTGACCGTCGTCGAAACCACTGGACACCAGTACGAAACCGACGCTTGCTTGCGTTTTTCTCACCAGATACAGTCACCGAATGGCCCGCTTCGGTGTCGGGCGAATCCCGCCCGGGGCTTCCATCTGAAACAAGTTTTATTCTGTTCACCACAACAACCAGTGGTGAGTGCAAACCGGAGCTTACTATTCAGCAATTTCATTTGTCTTTGTACGAATTTGGGTGAGAATCTGGAACAGGTATTTGGTGGTCCGAACCGTAGCGACGGACACCGGACGCCCGTCCGACGGAACCCCACCATGCCATCGTGTGACAACTGCGGTTCCCACGTTTCGGAACAGTTCGCCCGCGTGTTCGCCGACGAACACGGAGAGATACTCGCGTGCGTCAACTGTTCGGCGAACGCGGGAATCGCCGAAGAGGCGAAGCGACGCGCACAGCAGCCCTGAAAGGACACGGTCGCCCGGCACGCGAAGCCTTTCAGTACTCCCACACCGAACCGACCAGCCGTGAGTGACCACCACGTCTACGTCCTCCGCTGTGCCGACGACACGCTGTACACCGGCTACACCACCGACGTGGAACGCCGCGTCGCAGAACACGACGCCGGCGAGGGCGCGAAGTACACCCGCGGTCGCACGCCGGTCGAACTGGTCCACGTCGAGTCCTACGACGACCGGGGCACCGCGATGGCCCGCGAGTACGAGATCAAACAGCTCTCGCGGCCCCGGAAACAGCGGCTCGTCGACGACTGACTACTCGAAGCGCCGTGCCGCCGCGACGATATCCTCGCCGAGCGTCTCCAGCCGGTCCGCGATGTCGGCGTCGGTCACCGCCCGGCCGTCCGGCTCGTCCGGCTCCGGCGCGAACTTCGAGGACGCGCTCCGGATGCCGACCTGCCCCGGGATGACGTGGCCGTGGACCCCGCGAACCGTGCTCCGCAGGTGCTCCAGCGTGCTGCCGTAGGAGCCGCCGCCCGCCGTCGCCACCAGCGCGACCGGCGTGTCCTCGTAGTCGTCGAAGCCGCAGTAGTCGTGGAAGTTCTTCAGCACGCCCGAGTACGACCCGTGGTACACCGGCGTCCCGAGCACGACCGCGTCGGCCGCCCGCACCCGTCGCGTGTAGCGCTCGACGCCCTGGTCGTCCGCGTCCGGGTCGAGCATCGGCACGTCGGCGGTGCGGAGGTCCAGCATCTCGGTGTCCGCACCCTCCCCCTCGGCCGCTCGCAGGACGTGCACCAGCGCGCTGTGCGTGTAGCTCGTGTCGCGGAGACTGCCGGAGACGGCGAGCACCGTCGGCGAACTCGTCATTGTCCCGAACTCGGGAGTCGACGTACAAAAGCGCGTCAGTTGTCGTCGCGGGTCGATACGACCGTTCTCACTCGGACTGTTCCTCACGTCGGTCGCCTCTGGGCGCGAGCACCGCGACGGCCAGCAGGAGCCAGCCGGACGCCATCCCCTGCGCGAGCAGGGTGACGCCACCGGTCGCGAGTGCCACGCGGAGCTGTGTGCTGAGTGTCGTCACCTCCGCCGCTGTCGTCGTTTTGCGACGCAGTGCGGCGTGCGTCGGGAGCCGGGGACGGGAGTGTGCCGACGCCATCAGCAACCACGAACGGCAGGGTGAAAGCGGTGAGCGTAGCGCGGTGGAAGTGAAAGTGGAGTTCGGGGTTTCGAGCCGTGAGCAGGCCGTTCAACGGCTGTACCGCCGGCTGAATCAGTTCCGTTCGGCGACCTGCCCTCGCCGGACCAGCTCACCGGACGAGTCGGTCGAGTTCGCGGCCGGGGTCGACGACGAGCAGGTCGTCGACGTCGGGGAGGTGGGTCACTCCAGCAGCGGCATCGCGATACCGAATCCGAACACGGAGACGAAGGCGACGATGATACCGAGCCCCACTGAGTCCGTCAGCAGGGTCTCCTCCCACGCGGGCAGGGTCCCCCAGATGGCGTGGCCGACGAACTCGCCGCCGGCACCGGCGACGAACAGTGCGAGGCCGAGCAGGAAGCCGAGTTTCGTCAGACGGGCGTAGTCCATCGAGTTGCGCCTGTGCATGGAGCCGAGTCGTCGATGATTCCTCAAAGCTCTTTCGTGACCCCGAAAGATAGATGAGCGTCAGGAGGCTTCGAACAGCCATGTCGTGGACACTGCTGGAACTGCTGCCGGAACTGCTTCCAATCGCAGGCTACTCGGTCGTCGCGAGCCTGCTGGCCGTCCTCGGTCTCGGTGCCGAGCTGGAGAGCTGGCACACCTTCCTCGCGGAGGGCCTCTCCGTGATGACCGTCTGGTACGCGTTCATGGGCGCGGCCATCCTCTACGGGGCGATCTACCTCGTCGGCTACGAGCAGGTGCTGCTGCGCGTGCGCCGCGTCGTCGCCGAGTGACCGCATCGGTGTCGTCGCGACCCTGACATCGAAAGGAAACCGCGGGACGGTGGCCACCAGACTAATGTCAACGTATCGCAAAGCGTCGCGTATGCGGGAAGGGGGCCAGGAGAGCATCTTCTCCACCGACCAGGGGAACCGCACACACGAGTATCCGGAGAGCATCTTCCGGGAGCCCGAACGCGAGATGGTCGTCATCGACGGCGGCCGGTCGTACCGACTCACCGAGGACGGCTGACGGCGGCGGCCTCGGCGCCGCTGTCCGGTGTCTCGCCGCCGTCTGCAGGACCGATTGTCCTTTAATGTCGGAGCGAGACACCTCCGACATGGAACGATTCGGGGAGGTGTCGGACCAGTACGACCCGGACGCGGTCGAGGACGGGATGTTCTCGTACTGGGACGACGTCGACGCCTACGAGCAGACGAAGGAGCACCGAGCCGACGGTGAACGGTTCTTCTTCGTGGACGGCCCGCCGTACACCTCCGGTGCGGCGCACATGGGGACGACGTGGAACAAGTCCCTGAAGGACGCGTTCATCCGCTTCTACCGGATGCAGGGCTACGACGTGACCGACCGCCCGGGCTACGACATGCACGGGCTGCCCATCGAGACACGCGTCGAGGAGCAGCTGGGCTTCGAGAACAAGAAGGACATCGAGGAGTACGGCGAGGACGCCTTCATCGAGGCGTGCAAGGAGTTCGCGAACGAGCAGCTCCAGGGCCTCCAGGAGGACTTCCAGTCCTTCGGCGTCTGGATGGACTGGGAGAACCCGTACCGGACGGTCACTCCCGAGTACATGGAGGCCGCCTGGTGGGGCTTCGACCAGGCCCACGACCGCGGCCTCGTCGAGCAGGGCCAGCGCTCCATCAACCAGTGCCCGCGCTGCGAGACCGCCATCGCGAACAACGAGGTCGAACGGCACGACGTGCACAAGCCCGCCATCTACGTGCAGTTCCCACTGGTCGGTGAGGAGGGCTCGCTGGTCATCTGGACGACGACCCCGTGGACCATCCCCGCGAACACGTTCGTCGCCGTCGAGGACGGTGCCGAGTACGCGAAGGTCCGCGCCGAGCGCGACGGCGAGACCGACGTGCTGTACGTCTCCGCGAGCCAGGTCGAGACCGTCCTCAAGGCCGGTCGCTACGACGACTACGAGGTCGTCGAGGAGCTGACCAGCGACGACCTCGTCGGCATGGAGTACGAGTACCCGCTACCCGAGGAGGTCCCCGACCACCCGACGGGCGAGGGCGCAGGCCAGGTGTACACCGCGGAGTACGCCGACGCCGGCGACAAGTCGGGGATGGTCCACTCCGCGCCCGGCCACGGTGAGGAGGACTTCGAGCGCGGCAGCGAGCTGGGCCTGGAGATCTTCTGCCCCGTCGGGAGCGACGGCCGCTACACCGAACTGGGCGGGAACTACGCCGGCCAGTTCGTCCGCGACGCCAACGAGAACGTCATCGCGGACCTCGACGAGAAGGGCCTCCTGCTCGCCCACGACCCGGACTATCTGGTCGAGGGCGAGGGGAAGTGCTGGCGCTGTGACACCGACATCGTCCGGCTCGTCACCGACCAGTGGTTCATCACCGTCTCGGACATCAAGGACGAACTGCTCGCCAACATCGAGGACAGCGAGTGGCACCCGCCCGACGCCCGGGACAACCGGTTCCGCGACTTCGTGGAGGGCTCGCCTGACTGGAACGTCTCCCGGCAGCGCTACTGGGGCATCCCCATCCCCATCTGGACGTGCGACGACGACGGGTGCGACCACCTGAACGTCGTCGGGACACGCGAGGAGCTCGCCGACCGCGCCCACCAGGACCTCGACCCGGACGCCGTCGACCTGCACAAGCCGACCGTCGACGACCTCACGATGGACTGCGGCGGCTGCGGTGCCGAGGCGACCCGCGTCCCCGACGTGTTCGACGTGTGGCTCGACTCCTCGGTCGCCTCGTGGGGCACGCTCGACTACCCGAGCGAGACGGAGGACTTCGAGGAGCTCTGGCCCGCCGACCTCATCATGGAGGCCCACGACCAGACCCGCGGCTGGTTCTGGTCCCAGCTCGGCATGGGGAGCGCCGCCCTCGGCGAGATCCCCTACGAGGAGGTGCTGATGCACGGCTGGGCGCTCATGCCCGACGGCCGCACGATGTCCAAGTCCAAGGGCATCCTCGTCGACCCGAAGGAGGTCATCGACGAGTACGGCGTCGACCCGATGCGCCTGTTCCTCCTCTCGCGCAACCCGCAGGAGGAGGACATGCGCTTCTCGTGGGACGAGCTGGAGAACATGACCCGGGACCTGAACATCCTCTGGAACGTGTTCCGGTTCCCGCTCCCGTACATGCGCATGGACGGGTTCGACCCCGACACGGTCGACGTCACCGACGCCGAGACGGAGCTCGTCGACGAGTGGGTGCTCGCCCGGCTCCAGTCCGTCAAGGCGGAGATGAGCGAGCAGTGGCTCGACGAGCGCCGGCCCGACCGCGCGCTGGACGCGCTGCTCTCGTTCGTCGTCGAGGACGTGTCGCGGTTCTACATCCAGGTCGTCCGCGAGCGGATGTGGGAGGAGGAAGAGAGCGCGTCGAAGGCGGCCGCGTACGCCACCTTCTACGCCGTCGTCAACGACGTCGTGAAGCTGCTCGCGCCGTACGCGCCGTTCGTCAGCGACCGCATCTACAACGCGCTGACCGGCGACGACGGCCACGACACCGTCCACATGTGCGACTGGCCCGAGCCCGACGAGTTCTGGGCCGACGAGCAGCTGGAGACAGACGTGGAGCTGCTCCGCGCGGTCGAGGAGGCCGGCTCGAACGCCCGCCAGCAGGCCGACCGGAAGCTCCGCTGGCCCGTCCAGCGCGTCGTCGTCGTCCCCGACGACGAGCGGGCGTACGAGGCCGTCGAGCGCCACCGCGCACTGCTCGCCGACCGGCTGAACTCGCGCGAGATCGAACTCGTCTCGCCCGACACCGACTGGGGCGAGCTCGCCTACGCCGCCCGCGCGGACATGGGCGAGCTCGGCCCGGCCTTCGGCGACCGCGCGCCCGAGGTCATGAACGCGCTCAACGACGCCCGCATCGACGCGCCCGACCTCGACGCGCTCCGGGAGGCCGTCGGCGAGCCCGACCTCACCGCCGAGATGGTCGAGTTCGTCAGCGAGACGCCGGAGGGCGTCACCGGTAGCCGGTTCGACGTCTCCGGCGACGAGCGCGGCGTCGTCTACGTCGACGCGACGCTCACCGAGGAGATCGAGAGCGAGGGCTACGCCCGCGAGGTCGTCCGCCGCGTCCAGGAGATGCGCAAGGACCTCGAACTCGACATCGACGCCGAGATCCGCCTCGAGGTGGACGTCGAGGACGAGCGCGTCGCCGACCTCGTGCGCCGTCACGAGGACCTCATCACCGAGGAGACCCGCGCCCAGTTCGGAGGCGTCGAGGACGGCCACCGCAAGGAGTGGGAGGTCGAGGGCGTCACGATGACCCTCGCCGTCGAACCCGTCGCCGAGGCGACCGCCGACGACTGAGCCGGGCACAAGACACATCTTTTCGCCGACCGTCAGTCGACACAGATGGATCGCCGGGTCGCGCTTCTCTCGATACTGCTCGTCTCGCTCGTCGCCGTCCCCGCCGCGACGCCGGCGGCGCAGCCCGCCGACGCAAGCGCGGTGCGGGCCTCGGGGTCGGCGACGGACCCGGTGACGACGACCGGACCGACGGCCGCGGCGGCGCAGGCGAACCCGACGATAACCCGCACGCTCACGTTGCACCTGACGCCCGGCCAGCCGGGCGAGGTCCGCGCCGTGGTCGACGTCGATGTCCCCGACGAGGTGACCGAGTTCACCCTCCAGCTGCAGTCGAACGCCGACGTGCAGTCGACCGAGCACTTCGAGCGCGACAGCGACCGGGAGTACGCCTGGACGGGTGACGGCTCGGGCGGCTCGGTGACGTTCACCTACGACGCGAACGAGACGAGCGACACCGGCGGCCGCGCCGCACTCGCCGAGAGGCTGGGTGCCACGAGCACCGACACGCAGGCGGCCGAGTACGCCTTCGCCGACACCGGCGACTGGGCGATCACGCGCGTTCCGGGGCTCGGCAGCTCGTGGCGCTGGAGAGACGCGGACGACGTGGACCTGGAGAAGACGGTCACGGTCGCCGGCGAGGGGACGACCGGCGGCTACATGGCCTACCTCGGCCCGATGACGACGTACAGCGAGACGGTGCAGGACCAGGAGATCACGCTCGCCGTACCCGACGCGGCGGAGATGCGCGAGTCGCCCGAGGCCGTGCTCGCCAGCCTCGCGAACGCGAGCGAGCGGCTCCGGGTCGGGCAGCGCGACGAGACGGCGCTGGTCATCGCCGCACCGCGGGCCGTGGACTGGTCCTCGGCGGGGCTCCAGTACGGCGACACGGACGCGTGGGTCGTCGCTGACGCGCGGCTCGACCGCGCGAACAACGTCTGGCTCCACGAGTACGTCCACACGAGACAGGAGTTCCGGACGAACCGGTCGGGGCGCTGGCTGACCGAGGCGACGGCGGACTACTACGCCGCGCTGCTGGCGTACGAGCAGGGCCACGTCGGCTTCGACGCGTTCCGCGATAAACTCCAACGGGGCACGGAGGACCCGCAGTCGACGGCGGTGCTCGCCGAGCCGGCGACCTGGAGCAACAGCGCGAACTACCTCAAGGGGTCGCTCGTCACGGGTGCTATCGACCGGCGACTCCGGGGCACGACCGACGGTGGGGCGACGTTCCAGCGCGTCTTCCGTCGGCTGAACGGCCAGGAGGACACCGTCGACAACGCCGACATCCTGGACGCGGTCGAGGCGGCGGCAGGGTCGGACACGCGCTCGTACGCCGACCGGTACACGACCGGCTCCGGCGCGCCGGGCACCTGGTCGCGCGAGACCCATTCGGAGCTGTTCGGGCCGGTTCCGGCCTCGTTCGCGTACATGCTCGCCGACGGCTCGCCGGCGGTCGCGGGGCCGTACCGGAACACGACGGTCAGCATGTCGCCGACGCTGGCCGTCGGAGAGACGCTGGCCATCGAGGCTACAGTCGAGAACGTGGGCGGTGGTGTCGGTAGCTACGAGGCGGCGCTCGTCGTCGACGGCACGGTCGAGGCGACCGAGTCGGGTGAGCTCGACCCCGGCGAGACGGAGACGCTCGCGTTCGAGCGAACGTTCGACGAGGCCGGCACCTACGACGTGCGGGTCGCCAACCGCGAGCTGACCGTGACCGTGCGCGAGCCGGCGACGCCGCGGGTGACGAGCATCGAAGCGCCCGACACGGTCACCGTCGGCGAGGCGTTCACCGTCCGGGCGACCGTCGACAACGAGGCGGCCTGGCCGGCCGCGGGAGCCGTGTCGCTGTCGCTCGACGGGGAGGAGAGCCGCACCGACACCGTCCGGCTCCCGCCCGCGAGCCGGCTGACCTACACCGGGACGGTGACCGTCAGCGAGGCCGGCGAGCACGTCGTCGCCGTCGGCGGCGAACAGGTGACCGTCACCGCCGTCGAACCGGAGACGACGGCCGATGCGCGCGATGGGAGCGGCGACACCAGCGGCGGGGACGGCGACGGTGGACCCGGCGGCTCCCTGCCGATGCCCGGCTTCGGTGTCGCCGGTACAGTGGCGGCGCTGGTCGGTCTGCTCGCGGGACTCGGACTACAGCGGCGGCAGTAAGCGGAAAGGTCAGTTTCGGCCGCGTTACGCGAACTCGACGGTCAGCTCGCAGTGGCCGTCGCCGTCGTGCATGCACGCGCCCTCGGAGATGGCGACCTCGTCGTCGAAGTCGTCGGCGATGCCCTCGATGATGCCCTTCGCGAGGTGACAGAGCCGACGGTCGGACTGGTACTGGACGACGTACGTGTCCTCGCTGATGCGGTCGGTCGAGATGGTCGGGAGCGCGGCCTCCTCGTCGCCCGTCTCGATCTGGCGGTAGATGCCTTCGAGGTTGGCGACGACCTCCTTCGTACCCCAGCCGCGCTTGACGTGTGCCTTGAACGTGTTGAGCAGCTCCGGCGCGAGGTAGGCCCCCACGTTGCGCTGGACGACGGCCTCCGCAGTGCCGGTCTGTTCGGCGACGACCGTGATCGCGCCGGTGAACTCCTCGTCCGGATAGCGCGACACCGGGAGGTAGAGCTTCGGCTCGATACCTGCCGCCTCCAGTACCTCGTCCCAGGCCGTCCCCGGCACGTGCTCCCCGACGTACCCCTTGAGTGATTTGTGTAGTATCCCGTGCATGGCCACACCACCGCCCCCTGCGGGGCTACGTACCCTACGAGCGAGACGAGGTATAAAGAATCCGTGTTTTTATTCCGATAGTTCGGCCGCGACAATCGGTGCCACGGAGACCGCGCTGACCGGGCGTTCGAGCGTGTCCGTGCCGTAGACGGCCTCGACACCGGCCCGGGCGAGCTTCGTCGGCGCGTTCCGGGCGAGCAGCGGGTGGACCGTGGTGACGTACACGCGGGCCGCGTCGCGCTCGTTCAGCACGCCGATGGACTCGCTCATCGTCGACCCGGTGGCGACGATGTCGTCGACGACGACCACGTCCCGACCCGCGACGGCGGCGTCGCTCGGGCTCACCTCGACCTCGGTGCCGGAGCGCCGGACCTTCTCGAAGTAGTCCGTCTCGCCGCAACCGTAGGCGTCTCGGACCGACGCGGCGAGGTCGCAGGCCCCCTCGTCGGGCGCGAGGAACAGCGGTTCGGCCAGGTCGTCGGGGAGCGGTTCGGCGAGCCGTGGCGCGGCGTCGAGCGCGACCGCGGGCGGGTCGAAGAACTCGCAGACCCGCTCCTCGTGCGGGTTGACCGTCAGCACCCGGTCCGCACCGGTCGAGATGGCCCGGGCGACGGCCCGCGAGGACACCGGTTCGCCCGGGTTGAACGCCTCGTCCTGCCGCGCGTAGCCCATGTACGGGAGGACGGTAACGACCTCGCTCGCGCCGGCCTCGCGTGCGGCGTCCTGCAGCTGGAGCAGTTCGACGAACGCGTCGCTCGTGGCCGTCGAGGCGACCACGACCGCACGCCCGGGCGACACGTCGCCGATGCGGACGAGCAGCTCCCCGTCGGGGAAGCGCTCGTACTCGACGGGCGCGATGGGCTCGCCGAGTTCGGCCGCGAGTTCGGCCGCCAGCGACTGGGAGGCCGAGCCTGGGAGTATCATGTGGGAGTGCTCGCCGGCCTGCCTAATTCCACTTTCGTTATGCCGAGTGGGTCGCGTTCCGGTTCCGGTACGGTCCTCGCCGGGAGCTCAGTTCGGCCCGACGGCGACGACCCCGGCCACGTCGGGCACGCCGAGGGACTGTCCCCGCCAGCCGTCGTCGGCCGCCGCGAGCACCCGGCCCTCGGCGGTGACGAGGTACGTCGTCCGGTCGTAGGCGACCCCGACGACCGTCCCGTCGGGCTGCTCTGGGTAGGCGACCCACTCGCCGGCCGCGAGCGCGACGAACGCGTCGCGGACGACGGCGTGGGCGCGCTCGGGCGCGTCGGCGTCCTCGGTGCCGGTGTCGCCGCCGTCGCTGGCCACCACGGTCGCCTCGCCCGCCAGTTCGTCCAGCCAGCCGTTGCCGAGCCGGTAGAGTCCGGCCGCGGTCGCCGCCCGCGGGGTGCCCGCCGCACTCACGTCGCGGGCGTCGTCGAGGCCGACGTGGGTGAGCCCGGTGCCGACCCGGTACACACCGTCCGCCGCAGCGCAGAGGTCGCCGGAGAGCGCCCGGATGTCGGCGTCGATGGAGCCACAGTCGGCCCAGTCCGCGTCTCCGGCGTCGGTTTGGCCGACGAGAACCAGCCGCGAGAGGTCGCCGTCGGGTCCCGCCGCGAGGACAGCGGGGCCGTCCGCGCCCGCCCCGACGACCGAGACGGCGACCGCCTCGCCGTGGCCGGTCTCCTCGAACCCGCCGACGTGCGTCTCCTCCGTATCGGTCCCGACCCGGCCGACCAGCACGTCCGCATCGGTCGCCACGGCGACGACGCCACCGCCGGCTGCCACGTCCCGCGCCGTCCCGCGTACCGCGAGCTCGAAGCCACCGACGCGCTCGTCGACCACGTCGACCGCGACGCAGCCGACGCCCGAGGCCACGTACAGCGTCGCCTTGCGCTCGTCGCCGTCGTAGACCCGCTTCTCGTCGAGGCTGATGTCCTTCTCGGCGCTCATACCTGGACGTCGGTGGGCCGGGGTCGAAAACGATGCGGTCGGCGCGCGGGCGGCGACGTGTCCCGACCCTCAGAGGTCGGTCGCGACGCGCAGTTCGGTGTCGGTGACGGTCTCGACCGAATCGGCGTGGACCTCGATGTCGTCCTCGTCGGCGTCGCCATAGCCGAAGCTCTGGATCAGTGCCTCGGAGATGCCCGCCTCGGGCTCGACGTAGGCGATCTGTCTCTCGGCGTCGACCTCGGTCACGATGCCGATCTGTTCGCCCTCGATGTCCATGAGATACTTCCCCTCGTCTGCCTTAGAGAGCACTGTCATTCCATCTGAACGATGGGTCTCGATGCGGAATAAAGGTGCGGTCCGAGCACGGGACCGGTAGTCGGACGCCCGACACAGCTTCGGAATCCATTTGACGCCGCCACACTCAGACCCACCTGAATGAAGGTATTCGGTTCCAGCGGGACACGCGGCGTCGCCAACGAGGCGCTGACGCCGACGTTCGTCCTCCGCGTGGCCAAGGCGGCCGGAACGGCGTGGGGTGCCGACCGGGTCGCCATCGCGCGGGACACACGGGTGACCGGCGAGATGCTCGCCGACGCGGCGGCCGCGGGACTCACCAGCGTCGGGGTCGACGTGGACCGGCTCGGCCGCGTGCCGACGCCGGGCGCACAGGCCTACGCCGAGCACGAGGGCGTGCCGGCGATGATGATCACGGCCAGCCACAACCCGGCGGAGTACAACGGCGTCAAGCTCGTCGGCGACGACGGCGTCGAACTCGCCGTCCCCGACCTCGAACGCGTCGAGGACATCTTCCTCGGCGAGACGTTCGAGCCGGCGACGTGGGACGAGGTCGGCCGCAGCACCCGTGTCGAGGACGCCGCCGACCGCTACGTCGACCGCGTGCTCGACGTGGTGGACCGCGAGACCATCGCCGACGCCGACCTGACGGTCGCGCTCGACCCCGGCCACGGCGCGGGTGCGCTCACCTCGCCGGAGTTCTTCCGTCGGCTCGGCTGTCGTGTCGTCACGGTCAACGCACAGCCCGACGGCCACTTCCCGGGCCGCGACCCCGAGCCCGTCCCGGAGAACCTCGGCGACCTCGGCGACCTCGTCCGCGCGACCGACGCCGACGTGGGTATCGCCCACGACGGCGACGCCGACCGCGCCATCTTCTACGACGAGACCGGCGAGTACGTCGAGGGCGACGCCACGCTCGCCGCGCTCGCCGCCGCCGAACTCGGTCCCGGCGACGTGACCGTCTCCGCCGTGAACGTCTCCCAGCGGTTCGTCGACGTGGCCGAGGAGACCGGCGCACGGCTCGAGCTGACGCCCATCGGTTCGACGAACATCATCACCCGCGTCCGCGAGCTACTCGCCGACGGGGAGGACGTCCCGCTCGCCGGCGAGGGCAACGGGGGCATCTTCTTCCCGGACTATCACATCGCCCGCGACGGGGCCTACACCGCCGCGCGCTTCCTCGAGCTGCTCGCCGACGCGCCCGTCAGCGAGGTCGTCGCACCCTACGGCGGCTACCACAACGTCCGCCGGAACGTCGAGTACGAGACCGAGGCAGAGCGCACCGCGATGCTCGCCGCCGCCGAGGGGCGCGCCGAGAACGCCGACGCCGAGCTCGACACGAAGGACGGCTTCCGGCTCGACTACGGCGACGCGTGGGTGCTCGCCCGCCCGTCGGGGACGGAACCGCTCGTGCGGGTCTACGCCGAGGCGCACGATGCCGCCCGCGCAGCCGACCTCGCCGACGGGATGTACGAGGCGCTCCTCGACGCGAAGGAGTCCGCCTGAGTCGGTCGCACGCTTCCCCCGCCACTGTCCTCGATCCCACCGGTCCTCAGTCCCACCAGTCCTCCCACCAGTCGTCCTCCTCGCCGGTGCGCTGCCGGATGTCCACGTCGACCGACCCCTGAAGCTCCAGCAGCGCGAGCCGCCCCGCGTACCGGAACTCCGTCCTGTTCAGGACCCGCGTACTGATCGTCCGGTTCGGCCCGTACGTCTCCGTCCGCGTGCCGCGCCGTCCGATGCTCCGCCCCGTGAACCGCACCCGGAAGCGAGCGTCGTCGTCGCGCGAGGTCATCACCAGCCGGCTTGGCCGCTGGTCGTCGTGGTCGTCGTCGTCATCGTCATCGTCATCGTCATCGTCGTCGCCCTCGTCGTAGTCCCGCGGGTCGATACGATCGCCGTCGATCGTGATGCGCGGTGGCTCGTCGCAGTCCCAGCGGATGCGTCGGATCTCCCCGTCGATGCGGAACTTGTCGCTCCCGTGTGGGTCCGTGATGCTGACGATGCGTCCGTCGACGGCCGAGTCCCGTCCGGCGTAGCTCCGGCCGTCGTCGAGGCTCACGTCGCCGTCGACCCGCACCTCGGTCCGACACACCTCGTCGGTCCGGTTCTCGATGACGAGCCGTCGTTCGTCCGTCCCTCGACTCCCCGTGACGGTTCCCGCGCCGAGCCCGAGCGCGCCGGCCGCGCCGACGAGTTCGAGTGCTGTTCTGCGTCGCATAGTCGAAGCTACGCGGAACCGATTTGAAACGATTGTTACCAATCAGGGTCCAGAAATGTACGGTCCAGCGTCGAGGTCGTGTCGCCGGGCTACCGGTCGCCGAGCGCCTCCCGCAGGGACTCCCGCTCCGCCCGCAGTTCCGCCAGCTCGTCCGCGACGGAGCCCGAAGCCAGCCGCTCGCGCCCCTCGGCGTCGAGCTCGTCCAGCGCGACCGCAGCCGTCCACAGCCGCTCGTACTCGTCGTCCCAGGTCAGCTCGCGCACCGTCCGCAGCGTCGCGACCACGTCCTCGCCGGCGACCCGCGAGACCAGCGTGATGCGCTCCTCGCAGCGCCGGCGCAGCTCCGCCGCCGGGCCGGGCGGCCACTCCAGCTGGAGCGCCGAGCCGTCCAGCCGGTCGAGGTACGTCTGCCGGGTCGCCACCGCGCGCTTCAGCGCGGTCGCGTCCTCGACGTAGTGGTCCAGCTTCGACCGCGAGTAGTCCGCGAGCTCGAGCAGCCGCGGCACCGTCTCGGTGCCGGCCTCGTGCGATTCGACGTACTCGACGAGGTCGGCCGGCGGTGCCTGCACGTCCACGAGCGGGTAGTGCGCCGCGCTCGACGCGAACTCCAGCAGTTCGCGTGCGCTCACGTCGGTCCGGTAGTCGGTGAACGCCGCGACGATCGCCTCGTCGTACCTCTCGAGGGGGTCCCTGAGCTTCTCGACCGGCGCATCGAGGTCGGCGTCGCCGAGTTCGAGCAGGCGCTCGTGTTCCGCGATAGCGTCGTCGAGCGCCTGCAGCCGGCGCTTCGCCTCGCGCTCGGCCTCCCGCAGCTCCGCGCGGGCCTCGCGCTCGCGCTCCAGCACGTCGACCAGCTCCGTCGCCGGCCCGAGCACCGTCCGGGCCGCCGCGAAGTCGGACTCGGAGAGCCGACGCTGGTCCACCGCGTCGAGCGCCTCCTCGAACGCGTCCCGCCGCGGCAGGTCGTCCGGGAGCTCCTCGACGGTCGTCGCGAACTCGTCCTGGAACTTCACGAACGACTGGAAGTCGCCCGTCCCCGTCGCAGTGTCCTCGTACTGATCGAGCAGCTTCGTCGCCGAATCGGACGCCGATTCGACCGTCTCCAGTTCGTCCCGACCGTGGCGCTCCACTGCCGCCACCGCCGACTCGACAGCCTCGCGCGCCCGTCGCAGGCGCTCGACTGCCTCACTCATACACGTCGTCGGGGTCGAACACCCGCTCGCCGACCGTCTCCCCCTCGACGGTCCGGTAGAAGCACGACCGGTACCCCGTGTGGCACGCGCCGCCTTCCTGCGTAACCCGGTAGAGGAGGGCGTCGCCGTCGCAGTCCAGGCGCACCGAGTCGACGGCCTGCGTGTGCCCGCTCGTCGCGCCCTTCTCCCACAGCTCGTCGCGCGACCGCGAGTAGTAGTGCGCCCGCCCCGTCTCGACGGTGCGCTCGACCGCCTCGTCGTTCGCGTAGGCGAGCATCAACACCTCATCGGAGTCGACGTCCTGCGCGACGACCGGGACCAGGCCGTCGTCGCCGAAGTCGAGTTCGGACAGCGCGTCTGTCATTGTCGAAGCCTCGGCCGTCGCGGATATGGGTCTTTTCCTGTGGATGGGTGACTCGCGAGTCGGCGTGGCTGGTTCGGGGGTCGTGCACGCCGGAACTCCCGACGCCGATAGTTTACGATTATTGTAAACTTCGCGGGTGCTAAGGCCCCCGACCGGCCCGCGTGGCGCGAGGAGGGGCCGGAGCCGAGAACCCCGGTGCTTCCTGGCTGTTCGCGGTTCCGGAGCGTTCACCGACAGACGCGGTCCCAGCCGGTTCCAACCAGCTACAGGCCAGAGACGCACCAGATTGTGTCGCGGGGGTTCGAGTCGAAACGAAGGGGTCGTGGGCCGACCCAAACATCCCGACGACGGAGACGCGCGGGAAACCTTCTTGAGGAATCCAGCAGACCCCACACGTATGGAGGACTGCATCTTCTGTCAGATCGTCGCTGGCGACATCCCGAGCCGCACCGTCTACGAGGACGAGCACGCGTTCGCGTTCCTGGACGTGAACCCGCTCGCGCCGGGGCACACGCTGGTCATCCCGAAATCGCACCACGAGACGCTGGGCGAACTGCCGGACGAGGGGAGCGCGGCGCTGGCGGCGGCGGTCCACGAGGTCGCCCCGGCGGTCGAGGCGGCGATGGACGCCGACGCGACGACGGTGGCGTGCAACAACGGCGAGGCGGCCGGCCAGGAGGTTCCCCACGTCCACTACCACGTCGTGCCGCGCTACGAGGGCGACGGCTACGGTCCCATCCACGCACTGTTCGACGGACCGACGGACGTGAGCGACGACGAGCTCGACGACATCGCGGACGACATCGGGGCCGCACTCGACTGACCGGGTCGATCCGGACATTTTTTAACCCGAACCGACCGAGGAATTTGTATGTTCGAACAGGACCGGTCGGCGGCCGTGGTGGGCGTCGCCGGCGGCGCGGGTGCGACGCGACTGACGGTCGAGCTGGCGACGACGCTGGCGCGCGACGGGCGTGACGTGGCGGTGTTCGACGCCGCGTTCGCCACGCAGGGACTGAGTCAGTACGTCCACGGGCGCATCGACGCGGATCTGACGCGACTGCTCACCGACGAGGACGTGACGCCGGAGCAGGCGATGGTCGACCTGCGCGTGGACACGCCGGGCGACGTGAGCGTCTGCCCGACCTACGCACCGTTCGAGCGCATCGCCCGCGCGAAGTCCGGCGCGTCGGCGGAGCGCTTCGGTCAGGAGCTCCGCGACGCGACGGTGGCGTACGACCACGTGCTCGTGGATACGCCGCCGGTGGCGGACAACCCCTCCATCGCGGCGGTCAACGCGACCGACAACGTCGCCTGCGTCGTGCCGTCCTCGAAGCGCGGGGCGGACACGCTTGCGCGGGTACGCGACCGCCTGGCCGACATCGGCGTCGAGCCACACCGCGTCGTCGCGAACCGCGCCGACGAACCGGCGACGCGGGACTCGACGCCCGTCGAGTCGGCAGACGTTGCGGTCCCGGAGAGCGACGTCCGCGAGGTCGCGGGCGCGCCGGTCTGTGTCGACGGCGCGACGGGGCCGTTCGCCCGCAGCCTCGCGACCACGGCCGAGGCCGTCTTCGACACCCAGCTCGACGTGGAGTTCCCGAAGGAGGGACTGCGGACGCGCCTCTCCGCACGCTTCTGAGAGACGAAAAAATTTTACGGTAAGTTACATATCCCTTCTCGTATGGCAGTAGAACCCGCCCGTCCGTCCGACGTTGGGACCGTCGGCGTGCTCTCGCGTGCGGCCGACGCCCTCTCGGCCGACCCCCGCATCCTCCTCGCCGGCGTCGCGGTGGTGGGGCTGGGGTTCGTCCCCTACGTCTCGAACGTCGCCTCCCCGGTCGTCGGTGGCCTGGCAGTCGTACTGACGCATCAAGCGCTCGTCGGAGCGCCCGCGACGGACCGAAGCTACCTCCGGCGCACCCTCTCGGCCATCGGCGCGACCATCGTCGTCGCCATCATCGCCGTCTCGATCGTCCTCGCCGGCTTCATGATCGTCGGCACCGTCGCGCTCGTCGGCTTCGTCTTCCCGCCGTTGCTGGTGCTCGCCGTCCTCGTCGGCATCGTCGGCATCGTCCTCCCCGTGCTGTACGTGGCGCTCCGC
Source organism: Haloarchaeobius litoreus (assembly GCF_024495425.1). NCBI lineage: Archaea > Methanobacteriati > Methanobacteriota > Halobacteria > Halobacteriales > Halorubellaceae > Haloarchaeobius > Haloarchaeobius litoreus. Next base: position 825,856 of record NZ_JANHJR010000003.1, read on the forward strand.
CTCCACCTCGCGCTCCCCGCCGCGTTCATCGACGGCGAGACCGCCACCGACGCGGTGCGCCAGAGCTGGGAGCGCGCCGGCGGCAACGTCGTGACCGTGTTGGGCGTCCAGCTCGTCACCGGCGTGCTCTCGGCGCTCGCCGCGCTCCTCATCGCCTACGCCTTCGGCATCCCGTTCCCCGGAACCATCGAGAGCGGCGGCGTGCTCTCGTTCTCCGCGGAGAACCGCGAGCTGGTCTCCCAGTCCGCGATGGTGCTCCGGTACACCGCGGTCGGCTCCTCGACCGTCTCGGCGACCATCCCGAGCCCCGAGTTCCTGTTCGGCTACTCCGTCGTCGGCGGGCTGTTCACCGCACTCAACTACAGCTCGCAGGCGGTCATGTACCGGGAGTTCGACGACGAGGGCGTCGAGACACTTGCCGGCGTCTGAACCGTCTCAGAGGAAGTCGTCCGCACCGCTCATCGTCTCTGCGAGCGCGTCCCGTTTCGCGACCGACGCGTCGTCCGACCGCGAGAACGCGTCCGCGACCACGTCCTCCGCACCCGACAGCGGCTCGTGGCTCTCGACGAACGCCGCCAGCGCGAACTCGCGCTCGCTCGCGCCGCTGAGCGCCCGCGCGTCGGTCCGGGAGAGCTCGCCGGCGAGCCAGTCACGCACCAACTCGCGGCCCTGCGGCGACACGGGCGAGACGCCTTCGAGCCCGAGGAGGTGGAGCACCTTCGCGGCCGTCGTCGGCACGACACCGGCCTCGTGGCCGGCCGCGTCGACCGCACTCCCACCGACGTAGGCGTCGACGACGGCCGCCGCCGTCTCGACCGAACACGGCAGGTCGTCGGCGTAGTCGGCCAGTCGCTCGGAGAGGTCGCCCGCGGTCCCGTCGGCGACGGCGACGCCGCGGTCGCGCTGCTCCGTCGTCACACACAGTCCCTCGGCGATGTCCGCCAGACCCATAGCTATCGCTTCGTGCGCGCCTGAATAAAAGGGTGCGGGTCGACCGCCGACGAGGCGCGACATCCCGCAGCCGAACCTACCGGTCACCGGTGGGTTCGAGTCGCCGTTCCGCCCGGTTCCATCCACCGACCACACCCGTTTAAATAACCCGTCGGGGCGAACCTTCAGGTATGAGCAAGGCTCAGACGAGCTGTCCCGAATGCAGCGGTCACCTCCAGCGCGAGCGCGACGAGACGGTCTGTGACGAGTGCGGCCTGGTCGTCGGCTCCGACCGCATCGACCGCGGCCCCGAGTGGCGCTCCACGACCGAGGGCGAGTCGTCGAAGAAACGCACCGGCGCGCCGCTCACGCGCTCCCGGCACGACCGCGGGCTCTCGACCGAGATCGGCTACGGCCGCGGGGAGACGACACGACTCACGGGACGGAAGCGCCGCGCCGTCGCCCGGATGCGCCGCCAGCACAACCGCGCCCGCACCGGCTCGAAGCGCGAGCGCAACAAGGTGTACGCCTTCACCGAGGTCCGCCGCGTCGTCGGCGCGCTGTCGCTCCCGGCGCACGTCCGCGAGCAGGCGTGTGCGCTGTTCGAGTCCGCACAGAACGAGGACCTGCTCCAGGGCCGGTCGCTCGAAGGGTTCGCCGCCGCGACGGTGTACGCCGTCTGCCGCGTGCAGGGCATCTCGCGCACCATCGACGAGGTGGTCGAGCCCGCCCGTGCGACCGCCGCCGAGCTGAAGGCCGCCTACGACGCGCTCAACCGCGAGCTCGGGCTGCCGACCGGTCCCATCGACCCCCGTGAGTACCTCGCCCGGTACGCGACCGAACTCGACCTCCCGACGGTGGTCGAGTCCCGCGCCCGCGAGCTGGCCGGTGAGGCAGTCGAGGACGGCACCGCGGCGGGCCGCAACCCGGGTGGCTTCGCCGCGGCGTGTCTCTACCTCGCCGCGCGGGAGCACGACCACGACGTCACCCAGGCCGAGGCCGCCGACGTGGCCGACGTGTCCTCGGTCACCGTCCGGTCCGGGTTCTACGCGCTCCGCGACGGGGCGGCGTGATGGCGGCCGCGAGCGCGTGGAACGACTCGGCAGCGGCCGAATCGGGCATCGTCGCCGTCACCGGCTGGCCCGCCGCCGTGGCCCGGGCGAGCCCGTCGGACTCCGGCACCGTCGTCACCGGCGCGCCGAGTGCGCGCTCGACCGCCGCCCGCGGCGGGTTCGTCCCCGTCCGGTTCAGCACGACCTGCGCCAGCCCGGCGTCGAGTTCGCGAGCCAGTGCTCGCGTCCGCAGCGCGTCGGGTAGCGCGAACGCGTCCGGCAGCGCGACCAGCACCGTCCGGTCGGCGGCGAGCAGCGGCATCCCCGCGTCGGCGGCCAGTCCGGCGGGACAGTCCACGACCACGTCGCCGTAGGCGCGCTCGACCGCCCGGACCGCGTCGACGAGCCCCCGCACGTCGGCCGCCCGGGCCCCGGCGAGCGAGCGCCCGCACGGCAGGAGGTCGACGGGACCGCCCTCCCGCACCGCCTCGACCGGGTCGGCTCTCCCCGCGAGCACGTCGTGGAGGTCCGGGCCCGTGCCACCGGGGAGGTCGGCCATCCCGAGGTCGCCGTCGACGACGACCGCGTCGGTCACCGCGCCGAGGTTGTACGCGACCGTCGACTTGCCGACGCCGCCCTTCCCGCCCGTGACCGCGACCCTCATCGTTTCTCCTCCGCTGTCGTCGCCTCGGTCGCCCCCGCAACGGGCACCGCGTCCGCCGGTGGCGTCGGATCGCCGAGCGCACGGACGACGTGCTCGGGGGTCGGGTCGACCTGTGTCTCGCTGTCCCCGTCAACTGCCACCGACTCCGCGACCGTCAGTGCCGTCCCGTCGGGTGCAGCAGGCGTCGCAAAGCCGATACCACGGGTCCGGCCCGCGGGAACGGTCAGCGTGACCCCCTCCTCGTCCCAGCCCGCCGCCGGCACGCCCTGTCGCCGCGGCGGCCACACCGGGCGGCAGTCGGTTCTGAGCGTGATTCGCCGTGCGGTGTGCCCGTCGTTGTGGACCGTCGCCGCGACGAACGTCACGCAGTCGCGTCGTTCCGTCTCCACGTCGAGTTCGACCATGCCCACTCTGGCCGCGTGTTCGCGCTTAAACCGTGAGAACGGGCGAATCGAGCGCCGTCGCAGCGGCTCCAGCCGACGCGAACCGGTCGCACGACAGCACGACCGGCGCGTCGAGCGTCGCCACGCGGGCGACCGCCAGCGCGGCCGTCACGTCGTCCCCGTCGTACGCTCCCGGCGTCTCGCCGGGCGACGCCTCGCCCGGAACCACCGCCAGCGCGTCCGCGAACTCGTCGTCGACCCGCGCGGCGAGCCACGCGCGCGCCGCCCGGCGGGCGTTCGCCAGGTCGTCCTCGATGGCGAGCCGTCGCTCCCGCGCGTCCCGGCCATCCCTGGCCGCACGGCGGGCCGCCGCCAGCGCCTCCTCCGCCGCGATGCGGTCGGTCTCCACGTCCGTCAGCTCGCGTGCCACCTCGCGCAGCTCCCGTTCCAGCTCCCCGGTCGGCTCGTCGAGTCGCCGTCGCTCGCGCAGCGCGCCCCGTAGCGACGCGACGCGCTCCGTGAGTTCCGCCTCCCTGGCACCCGCTTCGGAGACGCGCTTGCGTGCCTGCCGTCGGGCGGGCGCAGCACCCTCATCCGCGTCGACCGCCGCCAGCTCCCGCTCCAGCGTCTCGATACGGTCCGCCTGCGGCGGTTCCAGCCCCCGCTGGCAAGCCACGGCGGCCAGCGCCCGGCGAGTGTTGACCGACCCGTCCGCCTCGACGACGCCGACCGCCTCGTGGACCGGCCCCGGGTCCGGGCAGTCGATTCGGAGCGTCGGCCCGCCACCCTGCGTGCTGCCGCCGGTTCCGACGGCACCGTCGCACCGGACCGCGTGCAGCACCGTCTCGACGGTGAGTCCACGATTCCGGAGGTCGACCGCTGTGCCCGTCGCCGACCACGCGCCGTAGACGACCTTCACAGCTCCCGTGCCCGCATCTCGCCCGGTGATGGATGGTCGGTTCCGGTCGCGAACCGCTCGTACGGCGTGTACGGCGAGTCCCGCTCCGCGTACGCCTCGGCCGCCGCACGGACGCGCTCGTAGGTCGGCTCAAACTCGTTCAGCGGTTCGGTCCGCTCGACCTGCACGTCGCCGCCGTGTTTCGCCCGGAGCCGCAGCGCACAGAACGCGCCGAACTCGGTCCGGTCGAACAGCGCCGCCCGCCCGAACCGCCGCACGACCGCGTCCTCGTGCGCCCGACAGACGTTCCGGAGCGTCTCCCGCGCCGCCGTCGAGTACGTGATGACGAGGAACACGTGGTTTCGTGCGAAACGCTGTGTAAAAAAGTCACCGGTCAGTCCGAGACACGCTCGACCGACAGCGACTCCGGGAGGTCGGCAGCGAGTTCGCGAGCCTGCGCCCGGGCCTCGTTCGGCCCCGCGGCGACGAGAACGAGTCCGCTGGTGCCGTCGGCTGGGGGGTCCCCACCCCCGTCCGTCGGCGTGACCCGGTACACCGCCAGCGACTCGCCCACGTCGAACTCGCTGACGTACGTCCGCAGGATGGTCTGGACGCGCCGTTCGAGGTCGGTCAGGTCGCAGTCGCCGTCCTCGAACGACGCCAGGGCGTCCTCGACGTTCCGTAGCGCGGAGATTCGGTCCATCAGGTCGTCCGGAGGTGGTCGGTGCGGGGCTCGTACACCTCGCCCTTCTGTTTGAGCTTCTCGATCTCGTGTTCCGCCTTCGAGGGGTCCATCCCGATCTCGTCGGCCCGGTCGAGCACCACGTCGACCGGCGCGCCCTCGTCGTAGTCCTCCTCGATGTCGCCGATGAGCTGCTTGAGGTTCTTGATGCGGTCGCGCTGGGTCTTCGACGTCCCCGTCTCGACCACGTCCGCGTCGAACTCGCCCGTCTCCGGGTCCACGCCGATGTCCTTCAGGCAGTCGCGGACGATGGTGATCGACCGGTCAGCGTCGGACTCCTCGACCGTATCGGAGAGACGGACCCGCGCCGACGCCTCCGCCAGCCGCACCAGCGCCTCCAGCTGGCGTGCCGTCACCGGCACCGGTGCGTCCTCCTCCATCCCCTTCGAGCGCAGGTCCACGTAGAACTGCTCGATGGCGTCCCGCGCATCCTGGGTCATCCGGGGGAAGCAGTTCTGCTTCGAGTACGCGATGTACTTCCGCATCAGCTCCGGGTCGATGACCGGGTCCACATTCTCGGTCATCTCGTCGATCTCCGCCTGGTCGACGCCGACGTTCGTCAGCTCCGCCTTCTGCGTGTTCAACTCCCCCGCGTAGTTCGTCTTCAGGATGTGCTGTGCGAGGTCGCGGTCGTGCTCCTCGTCCGGCTTGTCCGTCACCGTGAAGATGAGGTCGAACCGCGAGATGAGCGCCGGCTCCAGGTCGATCTGCTCGCTGATCGGCTCGTACTGGTCGAACCGGCCGTACTTCGGGTTCGCCGCCCCCAGCAGCGAACAGCGCGACTTCAGCGTCGCGTTGATGCCCGCCTTCGACACCGAGATCTCCTGCTGTTCCAGCGCCTGGTGCATGGCACTGCGGTCGTCCGCGGCCATCTTGTCGAGCTCGTCGACCGCCGCGATGCCCTGGTCGGCCAGGACGAGCGCCCCCGCTTCGAGCGTCCACTGCTGGCCGTCGCCGAAGTCGTCGCGGACCGCAGCTGCAGTGAGCCCTGCGCTGGAGCTGCCCTTCCCGGAGGTGTAGACGGAGCGTGGTGCTATGTGACGGATGTAGCTGAGCATCTGGGAGTTGTGCGAGACCAGATTGTTCGAGAGGTAGTTGTGGGTTCCCGCGACTTCGAGGTCGTACACCCAGTCGTAGTCGGGCGTGACGGGTTCGATGGATTCGATGCGTTCCCACTGTAGGTCACTATCGCAGAGTCGTCGGAGGGCTGCAACTTCGTGTGGTATCGACCCACCATCAGCGACGACCTCAGATGCGTCTTGATACTCGGTCCCTGGAAGACTGTCCTCGAACGTCTGCACGACCGCATCGAGTCTCTCCCGACTCGGGTTACGGTCACCCCGTTCGTAGTGCTGGTACGTCGACCGGGGGAGACCACAGTCGGACTGCGTCAGCCCGAGAGACTCACGAATCCGACGCAGCGAGTCGCCTACAGCAGGGACAACATCCGTGTTGGTGTTGGAGTTCACTCCCTCGTGTTTTGCTGCCGACGCTGCTTTCCGCCCGGTCACGAATCCAATCCGCTCGACGTAGCTCGCGAAGGCATCACCGCTGATTCTGAGTCTGTAGCTCCCGCCAGCCTTCTCCCGGAGTTGTGCCGTGATACCGAACGAGAGCAGCAGACTTCGAACACCGTCGAGCAACTCGCGGCTCATCGAGGCAACCGAGATTTCGCGCTGCGATGTGGAGATGTGGCATTCCCCGTCGATGTACGCCTTCAGGAACGCACGCTGAATCTCCAGCGAGCTACGGAATATCGGTTCGGGGACGCGCTGCTCGGCCGACCGTCCGAGCATCGCCGGTTCAAGGGATTCGAGGAAGCTAACGAACTCACCGGCGGAGCACATGATTTCGCGTGCAGATTTCCCCTCGTGTGCTCCCCGCTCGGTCCAGTTCAGTCCGAGTGCCTCCAGCGCGTCGATGCTGTCTTCTAGAATCTCGCGGTCGTCGTTCGTGATGCTGACGAACCCGGTGTTGTCCGAACGCTGCTCGACGTATCCCTCGGCGACGATGTAACCGACCAATCGGGCCAGCGACGGCGTCCACTCCTCGGGAAGGTCGAGCGGAATCGCGTTGTGTGAGATTGCTCGGCGGTAGTCGACAGCGAGCGTGTCGTCGTAGTCGTGGTCGAGACTGGACGGAGCCCCGACGAAATCACCCTCGCTCAGCTCCCGTGACTCGACCGCACGGAACCCTGCGCCAGCGGGAACGAACAGCGGGTGCGACGGTGTCACCTCGATTTCCTTCCCGGTATCCGTCCGAATCCGGTACATCGTCTCAGGGGCTTCGCGCTTCCAAACCTTCGTCGCCTGCTCCGTCCCTATCTTCCCGTCGGGTTGCAGGGAGGGAACCCCGATACTGACCTCGTCCCACCAGCCGTCGTCGATCTCCTTCGGGTCGCCAAGATTCGACTCGACGAGTTCGCGAATCTCCACTTCCGTGCCGTCGCCCAGCGTGACTCTGGTGTCTCCTCTTACGCACTTACCCGTCCCAGGGTCCCCGATCAGCAGCATGTGCAGGTCGCCCCGAATCCGGGACTCGTCGGGGAGGAACTTGGTGACGCCGGAGAACAGCTGGAGGATCATCGCGAGCTTCTCCTGGTCGTAGCCGAAGATGGAGGGCGCGATGGAGCCGACCATCTGCTCGTAGATGTCGGGCTCGTTCGAGAGCTCGATTATCTCCGCTTTGTCCTCCTCGGAGATCTCCATGTCCTCGAACTGTTCCTCGTCGATGCGCACCGAGACGCCCTCCAGATAGTGGTCGAACAGGGGCGACTTCTCCTGCTGGTTGCCCTGCTGTTCGAGCCGGAGGATGCCGGTGGCGGCGACGTGGTCACCCGGCGTCACTTCGCCGGTGATGTCGTCCTCGATGTGGATGTCTATCGCCTGCGGCGTCTCGCCGCCGCGCAGGCCCTCGGGCGACTCCTGTACGCGTATCTTCTGGGCGTCGACGAACTCGCTCTGGTCGTGGTTCAGCACGAAGGGACCCTGTCGCTCGCAGCCCTGGCACTCGTGGGGTTCCTGGAAGGTGCCAGTGGACTGCGGGATGCGGGTGAGGGTGCCACAGCGCTGGCACTCGAACGCGGCGACCTGCATCTTCGACTTGACGTCGGTCGCCTTGCGGACGATGCCCCGGACGGTGACGAGCGTGTTGACGTGCCGGGAGCGGATCGCGCGGATCTCGGTCGCGTCGGGCAGGGGCTCGATGCGGACGTGTGCCTGCCCGAGGCTGACGTCGACGGGCAGGTCGTACAGGCGCAGCGCCTCCTCGGCGTACTCCTGGAGCTGTTCGGGCTGGTTCCGGTAGTCGTCGGCCAGGTCTCGGTCGAACGTGAACAGGTCGTCCCAGTCGACGTACAGCGACTTGCGTTCGCTGGGGTACTCCTGTGCGAGCCTCCCGATCTCGTCGCGATAGTAGTTCCTGTAGAACTCCAGAAAGGCGTCGACGAGTTCGGCGTTGTCCCCTGCGTCCATCGGCACGGACTAAGGCCACCATCGGGTAAGTAGCTTGGCAAAGCGAGGCGAAAGTGTTACTCGCCAGCCCCCGGAGGTGTCGGTATGCGCGACCGCCTGCGCAGGCTCACGCCGGCCGACGACGAACGATACCGGGACTGGGCCCGTCGGCTCGCACCGTACGCCGTCGCGGTGGTCGTCCTCCTCGTCCTGCTCGCTGGCGCGGGCGCGTGGGTGTACTTCGACTCCCTCGCGTACGGCCCGACCGAGTCGCCATCGGCGGTCGAGTCCGCGTACGACGTGACCGTCGAGTCGGGCTACGGCGGCTACGTCGTCCGGCCCGACGACCAGCCGCCGGCCGGCGAGCGCGTCGGCCTCGTGTTCTACCCCGGCGGCCGCGTCGAACCCGGCGCGTACGTCCACACGCTCGCGCCGCTGGCCGAACGCGGCGTCACCGTCGTCGTCCCGGGCGTCCCGCTGAACCTCGCCGTGCTGGACAGCGACGCCGCCAGCGCGCCCATCGCACGCGAGGACGGCGTCGATTCGTGGTACGTCGGCGGGCACTCGCTGGGCGGTGCCATGGCCTGCCGCTACGCGAACGGGAACTCGGGACGCATCGACGGGCTGGTGCTCGCGGCGTCGTACTGCGACGTGAACGTCAGCGATTCTGGGCTGGCGACCATGGCCATCACGGGCACGCGCGACGGCGTGCTGAACCGGGAGCGTTTCGAGTCGAACCGCCGGCTCCTCCCCCCGGACGCGACGTTCGTCTCGGTCGAGGGCATGAACCACGCCCAGTTCGGGAACTACGGTGCACAGGAGGGCGACGACGAGGCGACCATCTCGACGGCGTCCGCGCACGAGCGTGTGGTTGCTGCGGTGGTCGACTGGCTCTGTGCCGAAGGCGAGGCTGTGGCGTGTGCGAATCAGACCGGTGGCCAGTTCGTCGCTATCTCGTAGTTCTCCGCGAGTTTGGTGTCCGACCGTACTCGCTCGGGTTCGCTCACCCTGAGGGAGAACGAGTCCGCTACCTCGTCAGCGTCGACGGCGTAGACGGTATCCAGGTCGTCGCAGTAGACGAGATAGCAGTCCGTCTCCGTCTCGTCGGGATTGACCTTTATTCGTCCGTCCCATACGAACCCAGTTTCGACTCTGACACGGTACAGCGTCCCGTCTATCTCGACGACGACGTTGCGCTCGCTCCGGCCACGAATCTGGCGCCAAACAGACACACCGGCTGCTTCGAGTGCGTCCAGACAAGCGACAGTAGTCGGGTCGGTCGTCCCGTGCGTGTATTCTTTTGCGGCCACGTCGAGTGGCCACCGCTCGTCGAACTCGAAGTCGGCAGCCCAGTTGATACTCCGGTGGTGAACCTCCGGTTCCTCGACCCGTAGCGAGATGCTCTTGTCGAACTCCTGCTCACCGACGAGATACATTGTCTCCGTCTCGTAGCAGTAGACGACGAACACGTCGACGTCACCGTCGTAGCTCTTCCGGACGTTCCCCTGCGAGTTCGTGTGGGTTGACTGGGTACTGAACTGTATGCGACCGTCCGCAATCCAGCCCGTCTTAACCTGAACCCTGACGAGAGCACCGCCTCCGCATTCTGCGACGAGGTCGTATCGCTCGTTGTCGCCGAACGGATGAGAGACTGCGATCTCCCGTCGTCGGAGCTCGGTCAACACTATCGCTTCCGTCAGGTCGCCCTTCCGATGTGACTCCATCGCCACCTCTGGCTCCCGATACGGTTTAGACCTTGGCCGCTCCGTCGTTGGTGTCCTCACACCCGCGTCGTCGCGAAACGCGGTCGCTGGCTGAATCTGGTTCACCACGTCCGAGAAGTGTTCCGCCTTCGGCTCCGAATAGTATGGGCCGGCCCGGATTTGAACCGGGGGTACAGCGTCCCAAACGCTGAAGGTTACCAAGCTACCCCACCGGCCCGCGCATATAAATCAGTTCCATCACGGGTAAAACGTTTCGTTCCCTCCCAGTCGACTCACACGCCCCAGATACCGGCGATACCCAGCGTCGTCACGACCGCGAATATCAGCTGCAGCGGCGTCCCGACGACGGTGTAGTCCGTGAACTTGTAGCCGCCGGGGCCGTAGACGAACAGGTTGGTCTGGTAGCCGACGGGGGTCATGAACGCGGTCGAGGCGGCGAACGTGACCGCGAGGACGAACGCGTACGGCGACGCGCCGAGCTGTGCGGCGGTGTCGAACGCGACCGGGATCATGAGCACGACGCTGGCGTTGTTGGAGACGACGTTCGTCAGCGTCGCGGTGAGCACGTAGAACAGCCCCAGCACCGCGATTGCGGGCAGGTAGGCCTCGGTCCGGACGAGCAGGTCGGCGAGGTACAGCGCCGCGCCGGTGTGCTGCATGGCGGTGCCCAGCGGGATGACGCCGGCCAGCAGGAAGATGACGTCCCACTGGACGGCGTCGTACACCTCCCCGGGCTTGAGACAGCCGGTGAGCACCATGGCGACGGCTCCCGCGAGGGCCGAGACGACGATGGGGAGGAGGTCGACGGCGGCGAGCCCGACGACGGCGAGGATGACGCCGATGGCGACGGGGATCTTCTCCTCGCGGTAGTCGTGGCGCTCGATCTCCTGGGCGACGATGAAGTCGCGGTTGTCGTCGAGGCGCTGGATGCTGTCGGCGGTGCCCTGGACGAGCAGCGTGTCGCCGACCCGAAGGACGATGTGGTCCATGCGCTTCCGGATGAGCTCGCCGCCGCGCCGGAGCGCGAGCACGGTGGCGTCGTAGCGCTGGCGGAAGTTCACGGAGGCGATGGATTCGCCGACGACGTGCGAGCCGGGCGCGACGACGATCTCGACGAGGTTCTCGGCGGCGGGGTCGGCGCGTTCGAGTTCGTCCTCGGTGGCCTCGAACTCGGGGACGACGTCCATCCCCTCGACGTCGAGGAGCTCGACGAGCGTCTCGCGGTCGGTCCGCACCGTGAACAGGTCGCCGGCCTGGATGGTCTTCGGGCCGAGCGGTTCGAGGAACACCTCGTCGTTGCGGATGAGCTGGACGAGGTCGACGTCGAACTCGGTCTCGACGAGCGCGTCGCGGACGGTCTGGCCGACGAGCGGGGAGTCCTCGCGGACGACGACCTCGGTGAGGTACTCGGAGAGGCGGAACTCGGCGGCGAGGTCGTCCTCGGGCTCGATGCGGGACGGCAGGAGGTAGCGCCCGACGACGAAGAAGTACGCGAAGCCGACGATGGTGACGACGACCCCGAGCAGAGTGAACTCGAACATCGAGAAACCGTCCTGTAGCGCGACGACGGCCGGGCCGGGGTCCGCCACGTTGTTGGCCACGTCGGCGGCGATCTCGCTGGCGAGGATGTTCGTCGACGTGCCGATGAGCGTGAGCGTCCCGCCGAACATCGAGGCGTAGGAGAGCGGGATGAGCAGCTTCGACGGCGACGTGTTGCCCTTGTGGGCGATGTCGGTGACCATCGGCAGCAGGATGGCGACGGCCGCGGTGTTGTTGATGAAGCCCGAGAGCGGGGCGACGACGCCCATCGTCGCCCCGAGCTGGCGTGTCTCCGAGTCGCCGGTAAGCGCGGCGAGCTTGCGCCCGAGGATCTGGACGATACCCGTGCGCTGGACGCCGTCGGAGAGGATGAACATTGCCAGCACGGTGAGGGTCGCCGTCGACGCGAAGCCCGCGAGGCCGTCGGCCGGGTTGTCCGGCAGGAGTTCCACCGGCCCGCCGATGAGTCCGGCCGCCGCGAGCTGCTGGGAGAGCGGCCCGAGAACCATGAGCCCGACCATCAGGCCGAGTGCGGTGATGTCGACGGGCACCGGCTCCGTCGCGAACAGGACGAGCACGACGGTGACGAGCGCGAAGACGAGCAGTATCTCGGGTGTGAGCGCGGCCACAGCGTCGCAAGACGGTGGCCCGGAAGAAAAGGCTACGGACTCCGGTCGTCTGTCGTGTTCAGCGGCTCCGTCGAGGACGTTGGCGACGCCAGCAGCCAGCGAGCTCCTGCTCGGTCCGTGTCGTGAGAATCGCCGGGCTCGAACGGCCTCAGTCCGGCAGCGCGTCGGCGATGTCGTCGTCGGAGGCCTCGCCGGACCGACCGGCAGGTACGGACGACTCCGTGGCCGACTCGTTCGCGGCCGACACCTCGTTCGCGGCCGATACCTCGTTCGGGTCGTCGAGCTCGACGGTCTCGGTCTCGCGGGCGACGTCGGCGTCGCTGGCCCGGCTGCTCCCGCCGGGGACGAGGTGTTCCACGTCGATCTCCTCGACCAGCGTCTCGTCGAGTATCTGCTCGAAGGTGAGCTGGAGCTGCTGGCTGTGTGCGTTCGGGTCGAGGTGGAAGTGCGCGACCGCGCCGACCGATTCGAGTCGACCCGAGAGCACGTGGCAGAACTGGAAGACCACCTCGGGGTCGTTCGCTTCGAGCAGTTCTGTCAGCGAGTCGAAACAGACGACGATGTCGTAGCCGGCGTCGTCCCAGACGCCACAGAACTGGCTGACGACCTCGCCGAGTCGCTGGAGGTCGGTCGGGTCGGCGACCGTCTGTTCGACGATGGGCTCGTCGAAGTCCGGCGTGCCCGCGCCGGCGGCCTGCATCGTCTCGCCGACGGTGACGATACCGCGTTTCGTCGGCTGACGCCCGCCGGAGAGCGAGCTGAAGTCGAGTCTGTCGGTCACGTCCTCGGGAAAGGAGACGACGAGTTCGGCGCGCTGGTCCGCGGCCGGTCCCCCCATCAGACCGTCGCAGTGCTCGCCGACCTCGTCCTCGGCCATCTCGTCGAGTAGTAGGACTGTTCTCGCGCCGCCGTCTGTGCCGTGTTCACTCATATGTATCCACCCCGACCCCCCGGGATTGCTAACATGTTACTTGACCACCACGTAAATCACTTCGGGTTACTCGACGGGCAGCGAGTCCGCGATATCGTCGTCGGAGGCCTCGGTGACCTCGTCCGGGCGGGCGTAGTCGTCGTCGCCGACGATGGAGTAGTTCGCCTCGGCGCTCCAGCTCTCGGTGAGCGCCGCGATGTCGTCGTCGGTCGCCTCCGCGAACGCCTCGATGGCGTCGGCCTCGGTCGTCTCGCCGACGGTCTCGTCGAAGATGGACTGGAAGGTGGCGACGGTCTCGTCGGTGTGTGCGTGCGGGTCGAGGTGGAAGTGCGCGAGGGCGTCGACGGAGTCGAGACGGCTGGTGAGAACGTGGCAGAACTGGAAGACCACCTCCGGGCTGGCGTGGTCGAGCAGCTCGGTCAGCGAGTCGAAGCAGACGACGATGTCGTAGTCCTCCTCGTCCCAGCGCTGGCAGTAGCGGCTGACGGCGGTGCCGATGCCCTGGAGGTCGTCGGGCTCGGCGACGGCGTCCATCACGACCGGTGCGCCGAAGTCCGGCCCGCCCTCCGCTGCCGACCGAAGCACGTCGCCGACAGAGATGAGCCCCTTGCGTGCCGGCTGCGTGTTCGACGCGCTCCCGAAGCCGGTCTGTTCGGCCTGTGCCTCCGGCAGGGAGATGGTCAGTTCTGCCCGCGTGTTCGGGTCGCCGGTCTCCAGCAGGTCGCTGCAGTGGTCGTGAGTCGTCGATTCGGTGGTCACGAGGACGTTTCCAGTGTCCTCGATGGTGTCTCGGTCAGTCATGGTAGATCGGCTGGGGACCCCACCCCCGGTCGTTGTCCGTGAATCGGCTCGTCACCTAAAGGTAGTTTCGGCCGATTGAAAGGTTGGTGATGAACGTTGTGGCCCCCTGCGATTTGCCGGGGCGGTTGCGGCGGCGACGGACCACGGCGACACGGTTATATCGGCGGCGACGGACCACCGCACATGGCCAGTCTCGCCGACCAGTTCAGGGCGGCCCCCGTGCTCGTCTCGCTCTCTCTCGGCAGTCTCCTCGCCTGCGTCGGGCTCTTCTTCGGCACGATGGCGCTGCTCGCGCTCGGCTACACCGACGGCACGCGGCCGCTGTGGCTCGCCGTCGTCGTCGTCGGCGTCGCCGTCACCGTCCTCTGGAACGTCTGCTACCCCCTCTACGACGCGTTCGCCGCTTAGATGAGCCCGAGCGCCCGGAGCAGCCCGACGAGCAGGTCCCCGTAGACGAACGCGGCGACCAGCCCGAGGAACACCGGCACGAGGAACGGGATGCCCGGCGTGACCCACAGCCGTTCTTCGGTCGTCAGCCGGTCCAGGCCCTCCCGGAGGCGTGCCGGCGACGTGCCGTAGGCGTCGCCCTCGATGTCGTCGAGGAACGCCGCCGCGCCCCAGGGGTCGTCGCCGGACCCGTCCTCGGTGTCGGCGACGGCTTCGGGCTCGTCGCTCGCGGGCGTGTCCAGCGTATCGTCCTCCAGCTTCACGTCGTCAACCGGCCCCGTCTCGTCCGTGGATTCCGCATCGTCCACCGGCTCCCCGCCGTCGGTCGCCACGTCGAGGTCGACCGCTCCGTCGGTCGGGTCGTTCGGCTCCGCGGGGAGCGAGTCGGGGTCCCGGAACCGCCCGGGGTCGTCCCGGAGTTCGACGAGCGTCGCACCCCGCCAGCGCAGGTACATCCGCACGGCGTCGAGGTCCAGCCCCGCACCCCGCGGGTAGGCGAGTGCCCGCAACCGCTCACCGATGCCCTTGCTCCCCGAGTCGAGCAGTTTCCCGTGGGTCTCCGGGACAGCGTCCCAGCGTACCGGAATGCCGACGAACATCCGCTTCGAGACGTGGCCCATCGCCCCGTTGCGGCCCGCCAGCAACAGCGGGTACGCGATGCCCCAGGCGACCGCGTTGGTCAGGATGGTGAACGAGAGCACCGCGACCGGTGCCGGCTCCGACACCGGCAGCGTGACGCCCGCGACCGACAGCACCTCGCCGCCGACGTAGCCCGGATAGCTCGGGTACAACACCGCGATGGTCATCAGCGCCCGGGCGTCCGCGCCGCCGAACGCGCCGAGGAAGTGGAACACGTACGCCATCGAGACGACGAAGCCGACGCTGATGGCGGTCGTGAGCACGAACACGCGGAGGTCGGTCCCACCCGCTGCGGCCGCGCGCTGCCACTCGACACCGAGCAGGAGCACGCCGAGCAGCGTCAGCGGGACCCAGGTGATGCTGTCGATGCGTCGCGTCTGGATGTCCCGGTACGCCAGCACGCCGAAGACGGGGACGGTCGCCAGTCGCAACAGGTCGGGCAGCGTCCCGGAGATGGGGCCAACGTCTACCACAACTCCCTCCCCCGCGCCGAGGCAATTAGAGGTTCCGGTGAGGAAAGCGGCGCGGGGTAACCAACGCGTCTTGGTAGACGATAGAGGGGCTACGAACAGCCAGAAAGCCCCGAGTCGCTGGTGTCGGGGGCCTCGCTGCGTCCCCAGAAATCGAAGATTTCTGGTGTGCTCACGAGACGCGAGCGTCTCGTGACCGGTCCTCGTTCCTGCGGTCCTTGCGTCGGCCGCCTTCCTCCAGCGACTCGCCCCTTTCAGTCCCACCCACCGCACCGCACCTCACACCTCCCCAGCCTCCTGCGATGCTCGGTCGCAAGCTCCCTGCGCTTCTCGTCCCTCGCGCGGATGGCTCGACACGCTCCCTTCGGTCGCGGTCTCGCCAGCCGCGCGCCACCCGGCTGAGTGGCTCTCGTCGTCGCCGGAGGTTTACAGATATGGTGAACTTTCGAGGTCCGTAGCTTCGCACCCCCGACAATAGCCGGGGGTACCACCTTGACCCAGCACGTCCACCGTCGAAGCATGACACTCGACCACGTGGAGACGCTCGAATGCACGCTCTGCGGCGCGACGTACGACCCCGAACAGGTCGTCTACACCTGCCCGAACCACGAGGGAGTGGCGGGTATCCTCGAGGTCGTCTACGACTACGACGTCGTCGACGACCGGTTCGACGCCGACCTCGACGGCGACATCCCGAGCCAGTGGAAGTACCGGGCGTTCCTCCCGGTCGACACGGACGCCGAGCCGGTGACGCTCGACGAGGGCGGCACCGACCTGCTCGACGCGCCACGGCTCGGCGACGAGCTCGGCGTCGACCTCAGGGTGAAGAACGACGGGCTGAACCCGACCGGCTGTTTCAAGGACCGCGCGACGAGCATCGCCGCGACGAAGGCCCGGTTCGCCGGCCAGGACGTCGTCACCTGCGCGTCGACGGGCAACGCCGCGGCCTCGCTCGCGGGCTACGCGGCGCGTGCCGGCCTGGACTGCCGCATCTTCGTCCCGGCCGCCGCGCCCGAGGGGAAGCTCGTCCAGCCACGGGTGTACGGCGCGGACGTGCTCGCGGTCGACGGCAGCTACGACGAGGCGTACGACCTGAGCCTGGAGGTGACCGACGCCTACGGCTGGTACAACCGGAACGCCGCCATCAACCCGTTCCAGATCGAGGGCAAGCGCACCGTCGGTCACGAGCTCGCCGAGCAGACCCGGGAGTCGAGTCCGGACTGGGTCGTGTTCTCGATGGGCGACGGCTGCACCATCGCGGGCTGCTGGAAGGGGCTCCGCGAGTTCGCCGAGCTGGGCTACGTCGACGACACCCCGAAGATGCTCGGCGTCCAGCCCGAGGGCGCGAGCGCCATCCACGACGCCTTCCACGGTGCGGAGGACTACGAGACCGTCGCCGACACGCTCGCCGACGCCGTCGCGGTCGGGCGACCCCGGAACACGGTGAAGGCTTGCCGAGCGCTGGAGGAGAGCGGCGGGACCGCGCTCACCGTCACCGACGAGGCCATCCTCGACGCCGAGACGCTGCTCGGCCGGACCGAGGGCATCTACGCCGAGCCGTCGGGCGCGGCCCCCGTCGCCGGCATCCAGAAGGCGCGCGAGCAGGGCATCATCGAACCCGGCGAGTCGGTCGTCGCCGTCGTCACCGGCTTCGGGCTGAAGGACACCGCGGGCGCGAAGCAGGCGGTCGGCGACGTGACCGAGGTCGCGCCGTCGCTGGACGACGTGGCCGCCCTCTACGGCGCTGGCGACGCGGACGGTGCAGGTGGCGAGGGTGACGCCGAGGGCTCCTCGGTGACGGGGCGGGGCGCATGAGTCCCTTCGAGGACGGCCCCGACCAGTACCCGACCGACCTCGCCGGGCTCGCGGCCGTGCTGGTCAGCATCGAGTCGGAGAACCCACCCGGGAACGAGCGCGCCTGCGCGGAGTACGTCCACGACTGGTTCGACCGCCACGACATCGAGGCGACGCTCGTCGAGGAGCCCGACCCCGACCGGCCGCAGGTCGGTGCCCGCGTCGGGGGGAGCGGCGACGGCGGCGGCCCGACGCTCGTGCTGAACGGCCACCTCGACGTCGTCCCCGCCGGCGACCACGACGAGTGGACGTACCCGCCCTACGAGGGCACCGTCGAGGACGGCCGGCTCTACGGCCGCGGGAGCGTCGACATGAAGACCGGCGTCGCCGTCGCCATGCTCGCGGCACTCCGGCTGCGGCCGGACATCGAGGACGGAGCGCTCGACGGCTCGGTCGTCGTCCACGCCGCGATGGGCGAGGAGACGGCCGAACCCGGCACGCGGGCGCTCCTCGACGCGGGCTTCACCGGCGACTACGGGGTCGTCCTCGAACCGACCGAGCTGCGCGTCGCGACGAGCGAGAAGGGGATGGCGTGGTACGAGCTCTCCTGGCCGGGCGAGCCCGCCCACGCGAGCCGCCCCGACAACGGGGTGAACCCGAACGGACACCTCCCGGCGGTGCTGGCCGCGCTGGCCGACTACGACGCCGAGCTCCGCGAGCGGACGGACCCGCTCTGCGGCCGCGCGTACGGCACCGTCACGCAGGTCGTCGCCGGCGCGGACTCGAACAAGGCGGTGCTACCCGAGCGGGCGTTCGTGACGCTGGACCGCCGCATCCTGCCAGGGGAGCGCATCGAGGACGTCGACGCGGAGGTCGACGAACTCGTCGCGGCCCTCGAACGCGACCACGGCGTCCCGGCGACGTGGGAGCGCCACGAGACGTACGCCGCCGCCGAGATTCCCGTCGACCACGAGCTGGCCGAGGTCGTCCGGGAGCACACAGACGCGCTCACCGACGCCCCGACGGAACCGTGGGGCATCCGCGCCTCGACCGACGTGCGCGAGTTCGTCGAGCGGTTCGACGTGCCGGCCATCACCTGGGGACCCGGGAGCCTCGACCAGGCCCACAGCGTCGACGAGTACATCGACCTCGCCGAGGCCGAGACGGGGCTGGCGGTGCTCGAACGGGCGGCCAGGGAGCTCCTGACCGACGGCCACGTTGACGCCGACGGCTCAGCTCCCGAGTAGCTTCGCCTCGGCCTTGTGGAGGTGCTCGTGGAGTGTCGCCGTCGCGATGCCGAGCTCGTCGGCGAGTTCGGTGCCGGTGACCTGCTTCGGCCACTCGTAGTAGCCCCTCGCACGGGCCAGTTCGAACACCTCCCGCTGGCGGGCGGAGAGCGACGTGAGCGAGAACGGGGCCTCGCCCGCCGCGTCGCTGGTGCGTGTGAGCCCCTCGACGGAGATGTCGGCGTCCCGTTCGGCCTCGATGCGCGCCAGTACGTCGTGTACATCCTCGCGGCTCCGGGTCGTCAGGAGCGTCCAGCGTTCGCGGCCGTCGTGCGTGTCGACCGGCCGTGCGGTGACGAACTCCCGGGAGAGGAACGCGCCGCTGATCTGGGCGCTCGCGTCGTGGTCGATGAGCAGGTCGCGGGTCGCGTTCCCGGGCTTCGCCGTCCGTGCCGCCGACCCGAGCGTCGTGGCCGGGACCGGGGTCACGGCGTGGACCTGCGGGAACGACCGTATCGTCTCCTCGCCGTCGTCGAGCGCCCGCCGCCGGTCGGCGTAGAGCGTGACGAGCGAGGTGGTCCGGTCCCCGGTCGTCGTCGCGACGACGCGTCCGAGGACGCCCACGTCGGTCCGTTCGGTCGTCTCGATGGTCCAGCAGTCGGGATGCCAGACCGACAGCGTCACCCGGAGCGGGTCGGGGTCGGCGCTCATTGCTCTGCTGTGGGGTACGCGGCACAACCCGTATAGCTACCGCTCGGTCGTTCGAACGGCCGAGCTCGGTCCAGACGGAGGCAGACCGTGGTTCGACCAGTCGGAGAGAGAGAAACGGCCGGGTGCGACGCTCGAAAACGAGACGCGACCGTCGAACGTCGGTGGGTCCTCAGATGACGCGGTTCTCCCTGCTAAGAGGCGTTCAAACAGTTATACACACTTTTGGTTCTGCACTGAGACGCCCTGAGCATGCCGAATAGGACGGAGCGAATCATGGTGCGGATGACTCCACGGAAGAAGGAGAAGTTTGAGGAGTATCTGGAGGAGACCGGCGAGTATCCATCGCTGAGTCAATTACTACGAGCGAGTGCGAACGAAAAAGTCGAGGGACGCATGCGCGGTGGTGAGGGCGCTAGCATTGACGCTGAGGAAGTGACGAACGCGGTTGAAATTGCCATCGGTGACGTGACGGAGCGACTCGAGCGAATCGAACAGGAAGTGGCACGCGTCGATACCGCAGTCCAGCCTGATGAGGAGGATATCGATACGTTGGCTGACGACATTGCGGTTCAATTACCGGTGATGGATTCGGGGGATGGATTCAAACCGGGGAACGATGTGTTGCGGGAAGCGACGCACGGTGACGTCGACGGTATCGACTATGCACGAGATATATCGACGGTTGGGGCATGGTCGGACTATGTCGATGCTGATGCCAATAAGACACGTCGGGCACTGTCACGTGCTGCGAGTTGGTATCCTGACGTAAAGTGGGTTCACGACGACGATCTCGGAGAACGTCGGTACTTCCGGATTTCGGAGGCAGAATAGATGCCGCGTGGATTCAAGGACATTGAGGAGTGCCGTCCGGAAATTAAAGCGTACGCGAAAACCCTGGAATCCGGCACTGACGACAACGACGAGGATCAGCGAGCGACCGCTTCAACGAAACGGTACAAGCAGGACGTACGCTGGTTCGACCACTGGCTCGACGAGCACAACATCGACTCAGCGTACGATGTCACGTCGGAGCAAGCGTTGGAGATTGGCGAAGAGCTAACAGACCAGTATAACGGTACTACGCCGCGATATCGTTGGGATAGAATTTACGCGATGTACGACCACTTCGTAGCCCTCGAGAAAATTGACCGGAATCCGTTGGAACGCTGGAATGGTGATAAGAAGAGTTTGTGGGGCATGTCGAAATCGACGGAGCAATCGAAGCAGCTGGGGGACGACGAGGACTACGCGGTGGATGCAGAAGACGTTCGAGCCATGGAGGAGAACGTCGGTCGAAATCGCGTTCGTGACCAGCTGCTAATCCGACTTCTTTGGCATACTGGGATGCGGCGCGGGGAGGCTGAAGCTGTGACGTTGGAGATGATGGACGAGGATGAGAGAGAAATCCATCTCCCGAGTAGTGTGACGAAGAACGGGAAGGACAGGATTGTTGCCTGGCAACCGAATCTCGATGGCCTACTACGCCAGTGGATCGGTGGGCTTCGAGACGACTATCTCGGTGGGCGCGACCATGACCACCTGTTCGTGGGGGAACGAGGAGCGCCTCTGAGCGCGGAGGCGATTAACGAGATAGTGATTAGAGCCGCTGACAACGCTGGAATCAACAGGCAAACGTACGCGGACGCCAATGCCGTAGAACCCGAGGATGGGAGCGAACCGGAGCCGAACCGCTGGCTGATTTCCAGCCATAACATCAGGCACGGACTCGGTTCTCACTTGGTGCATGAGACGCCGATGTCGCTGTACGAAGTCAGTCGGTACCTTGGGCACCAGAGCGTGGAGGTGACCGAGCAAACGTACATTGAATATGACCCTCGGGCCGGGGTGGACGAGGCACACGAATTCGTGCCTAAGTAACGTCGAACCCCAGGGGTTGTCGCGTCAGGAGCCGACTTTCGACTCTCTGTGACTGTGTTCTGTGTTTGTGACTCGACCGAATCACAAGTCACGGTCACATGTGTTTGTGACTGGTGACTGTGACTTTTCACAATTCATTTTCTAGTGAAAAAAGGTATGTGGGTGGGGCGAGACGTGGGGTTTGATGTCCGAGTTTGCAACCGCGGTGAACGACGGTTGGGAGGCAGATCCAGAGTACGAACGAGCGACCCGAGAGGAAGCGCTCTCGGATGAGTTTTTGGCGGTTTTGGACGGCGACGCTGCCACCGCCGACGACGGCGACGACGGCGACTGACGGTCGCGGTTTCATTTCGATAAAGGGGTGTCCCGGCGATTTCATTTCGAAGATGGGGTCTTCATTTCGATAAAGGGGTGTCCCAGTGGGGTTTGGCTAGCCGGCTAGCCCGACACAACAGCGTCGCTACCCACCTAAATCGAGAGAATCGACTACTAACGGGCGTGACCCTTTTACCTAACAAAATACTAACTATTATCGTATGGAAGAAACAATTGAAACGCCCGAAGGCGACCCTACAGTGCGCCTGATTGAAGACATCGAAACAAAACTCGACAACGGAGAAACCGACGAGCTACGCGTCGAACTCCCAGTAATGCTTGAAGACTGGCGGCGCGAAATTGTACTCCGAACACTCCAGCGAGTCGAAGAACGTGAAGGTGATTCCCGATGATGGGTGCCGACATCGTCTTGCATACAACAGAGACGACCACTCACGCAGCCGAATCTAGCCCGTCTATTGGTGCGTTCGGTGGGTTCCTGCTCGGCGTGGTTGTCGTCTCAGTCGGGCTATACGTGCTGTTCAAGAACCGAGACAAGAAACGGTGCCCTGATTGCGCCACCGAATATAACCCCGACTTCGATAGGTCACACTGCTTCGATTGTGGTGCCGAGATGGAGCATGTATCGCGTCCACGTCTGATCGATAAGGTGGCGAATATGCACTCGACGGAGGGTTCGAGCGATGAGTGATGATGTCACCTGGAGCGAAATGGCCATCAGCACTAGTCTGGTGACCGTCGTCAGTCTCGCAGGGCACCTCGCAGCAGGCTTACCGGTGGAAGGTGCTGTAATCACCGCTTGTTCTGCTTTGGTGTTTATCAACGCCGCGTACTGGCGACTTCGAGGGCTGCCAATCACGCAGTGGTTGCCGATGTTCATCTTCGATGGCAGGCCTGTTCCAGAGGTGAGAGCCGATGAGTGAGGTAACGATGTACGAAAAGGGCAGAGATATCCTGATGCAGGCAATGTTCATCGGTTCGTTCTGCCTCATAGGGATCTTGTTGGCTGATGCGATTGCTTGGTTGAACCCACTCGCATCGGCGATTGCTACCGGAAGTATTGGCTCGTTTGTCTGGCGAAAGGAACAGCAGTTGCTCGACAGAAAGCTCGGCAAGGGTGGTGCGAGATGAGTGACGATATTAAACATATAGAGGAGGAGTTTAATTCGGCACTGCATGACGTGGTGGAGGGTTTCAAGCGAAATTATGCAACCGGGCTCAAGGACGGAGTTTTCTGTTCGGCAGTAGGATTCCTAATAGCGATAGGAATTGCAGAAACCTACCATATCGCACCGACGGTCATGTTTTTGACCGGGATCGGGATCGCAACCCTCCTCGCAGGCATCGAAATGCGGGAGTGGAACAAGGAACACGACAAAATGCACGATAGGGAGCCGCGCACCGACGAGTGAGTGGTGTCGCATTACCCTGCTTCTACGACGTGCGGGGTGAGCTAGCCGGGGGTGAGTGGCGGTCGATCGTGCTTTGAGGGTTCTTTTCAGGGCGTTTTATTCTGGCGAGAAGTGTTAAGTGTCGGAAGATACTAGATATAGAGTAGATACGACATGACTGAAAGCCCTCCAACAGACGCCGACGAAACGTACCGAGAAGACCACCCCGTAGACTACTGCCCGTCCTGCAACACGAAACAGGACGTGTATGGAATCTACCGCACCGACCTGGGGCACACGTCAGTTGCACGGACGACCGAGGAAGCGACCGGGAACCGCTGCGAACGTTGTGGCCACACCTGGATCAACATTCACCGCCCTGACCCCGACGATTACCCTAATGCCAACCTCGACGACTTCGCACGTACAAAGCCTACTGGTGTCGGTGAAAAGTCTTTCACGCTACTGGCTCAGAAGGCGTCACGTGCCGGTTTGACAATTCTTCGAGGCGCATTGTGGGGCTGTCTAACGGTCTGCCTTGTCCTCGCTCTGTTCTTCGAAGGAATACTGCAAAAGGTAGACCCAGAGGGGGTGACGAAGGATGCAAATTGAGCCGTTCGACGAAGACGACGGCTACCGCTGCTGGCTCTCCCCGACTGAACAAGACCAACTCACCAGCTATTATAACACGGAGCCGAAGAAGCGTCTGGCCGTCGAGTTGATGCTTGACGGCCTCCGGTCAGAAGAAGTACCGAGAGTCGCCACCCGAGACTTCCGGCGCCTCGACGCTGATGAAGAAGCATACAAGCTGCGTGTCAGAGAAGGCAAAACTGGGTGGCGAGAGTGTCCAGTGAGCAACGAGACCCACACCCTTGCGCAGACGCTGAAGAACGCGCAGAGCGCCACCAAGGAAGACCCACTCGTCGATGTCTCCGCACGCACCGTACAACGCTGGGTAGCGAACGCAGCCGAAGATTTAGCACAGAGAACGGGGAACGACGACTGGCTACACGTCTCGGCCCACGACTGCCGCAGAACGTGGGCTACATCCACGTACTATAGCCTCTCTGCACCGTATTCGTTGGAAGTGATTATGCAGTGGGGCGGCTGGACTGACGGCGACACGTTCCGAGAAAATTACCTCGGAAAAGAACCAGACCACCTCGCCGTGCAGATGATGGACGAAGCCGGACTGCGATAGCACTCCTGCTGAGTTACCAGCGCAGGTTGTCTGTGCCGATTGACGGGCCGCGCAGGGCACGCTCTCCCTTCTGAAGCGTATCTCTCTCCCAAACTTCGAAGCCAAAAAGATGAGTGAGGCTGGACTCCGAGAGAACCGGCTAGAATTATTACCTGATAGTACAGAAACATCAGCGTGCAGAACGAGGAGACACTGGAGACACCGACAGATTCCGACACAGAACCGGAGTCAGAAGAGCAAGCACTCCGGGAAGAACTGTACGACCAGTGCGACGTCTCCAGGTCGACCCAAATCGGCATCAAGTACATCCTCCCACTTCTCGAGGGCGTAGTCGACACAGATCACTACGACACTGACACGAGATCTAAGATTCTCGCCGAGATAGCGCTCTTCCAAGCATACACAGATGTCCCGAAGTTCAAGATGTTCGTCTGGGCAGCCTTCCTGCTTGGCAGCTACGACCTCTTGCACCCCCTGAATCCAGGAATATACAGCGTCATCTTCCTCGCGCTAGTCACAATCAACGGATTCGTTTCATCACTTCGTTCACCGTCGATGATGGCCGCAGAGTTGGAAGGTGCGACCGACGAGGACGGGATGCCGGCAGATTACCGAGCGAAGGCCTACACCAGTGTGAATACCAACGTTTCGATAGTGCTGTTCGTGTTCGCAGTCGGGATTCAGATTCTGGTGACTGGCGGGTTCGTGGAAGGGGAATTGATCACGAGGAACATCGCTGAGGGGGATGTTCCTTCAATCGGTACTGCGATAGTGCTGTTATTCTTGCCCGTGATCTGGAGACGCATCCGCAGAGACGACTAATCCCCAGTACACCCCCGATTCGACATCAAGAAACTGCCTCTCTACTACCACCGAGAGAGAACGTCAGTGCTCCGCCGGCCATAGTGCCGTAGAGTACTTGATACACATGTATTCCCATTTCTGGTACTGAAAAAATATAGAATAGAAGCAGAACCAATAGTGGGAACTCAGAGCCCTAATGCTATTTGCACAGAATCAGGTAACAAATCCGAAAGCTGTTCCGATGTCCCTTTCTCTTCATTTGTTAGAATCTCCATTTGTCTTCGTCTCAGGATTTTGAAAGTCTCATTCCGGATGTCTTGCGACAATTCGTCCTCATAGAGATTCAACATAACTTCCACCCTGTCGATCTTCCGCAGGTCATGTATCTGGCTGCTAGTTAGTTCTTTGTCTCGGGATCGGAGAAGCTCTTCATATTTTTCGTCGTCAAGCAGTTCAGAGTCCATATTATCCATCATATTAGGTTCTACATTAAGTCTACTGGAGTATTGAGCCCTGTAGGCTTACCCAGGAGACGATTCACCGAATATAAGACTGAAAATCCATCCACGAAACCCCTATGATGCGCTATCAAGGCATTAGCCGTGCCGTTCGCGGAACCGTTCTTTGGAGCAATCGTCGCAAAGCCATTCGTCCGTCTCGGGCTCGTGGCGGGTCGCTGGGTCGCCGCAGACGGCACATTCGTGGTCAGGCATACTCAGAAATTCAATCCGGGCTGTCAAAATAGTAGGCATTAGGGGCGGTGCGCGTCCCACAGCTCGGACTTCGCCCAGGAATTGATGCGGCGTTCTTGAGGATCAAGACGCTCCTTGCCATATTCGTTGAGAATCGATTGGAGCATCCTCCGATCTCGCTTCGTCAGCACGAGATCTCGTCCGATTCTATTGAGGAGACGATCGTAGTCAGCTATCCCGGCACCGACTACCCGGCAGTAGTTCACCGCCTCTTTGATAGCCCGTCGCTGACCGTGATTAAACAGGGTTTCAGGGTCTGCACGCTGCGATTCCAGACGGACGTCCCGAGGGACAGCTGTGCTCATCGGGATTCACCGGCGAATTCGCCGAGCCGCTGCTGTGGGGTCTCGATCTCGAACGATCTGCGGTCGAAAACCACCGCCTGTGACTTGGCCACGAACTCGGACGTTCCATCAGACTGACTGACCTTCCAGGCTTTTGCGGAGTAGTCTTCGACGGTAGCGACATACAGCGTCTTACCACCTGCAACCGGTTTCAGGTCGTTGTCGTCAGCCATCCAACCGGGGATGTAGACAACAGTGTCGATGCCTTTGTTCATCAGTTCAGCAATGACAGCAGCGCCCTTCCCAGAGATTTCTGATGTGGAATCGAGGGTGTCGTAGGATTCGACAGGCACCCGGGTCATCGACGGTCACCTTTAAGGAAGTCGGCGAGCCGGGTTTGGTCGCAATCGCTGCATATCCAGCGGTTGTTCCCGATGTCGATTTGTTCACCGACGGTGTCTCGGTCGGTGTTGCACGCGGCGCAGAAGAGTTTGCGCCGGAGGCGTTTCACGTTCTTCTCCGTTGTTTCGTTGAGTGTTCGGCTCATATGTGGAGGGGTGACGAAGCGGGGACACGCTTCGTCGAAGTGCCCTACGCCGGATTCGAACCGACGACACGCCGCCAGGAGGGCAAGAGAGAGTCGTAGAACCGACCGGTTAGTCCGAAACGAGGATGTCTGTGCCTTCAAGCGATTCCTCGAGAGTCGGGTGGTCGTCTGTGTTGTCGATAACGGTGACGTGGTCGGTTTCAGTCACGTCCGGCCCATCTTCGTCGCCGTGGGCGTCTCGAAGGCGGAAATCGTCTTTGTGGATGCCGAAGGCACGTTCGGCGTCCAGCACAATCTCGTTCTGATGGCTGTCTGAGTGGGACGGCCTGTCGCCCGCGCCGAGGTCAACATCGACTGTCCAGCCATCGTTCGGTGTTTGTCGGAGGAGCTGAACGCGGGCCACGTTGTCACCTTCCATTTGTAGTTGTATTCTCGCACAGTGCTCTGAGTGTTCGTAAATACGCTCTGAGTCGCGATCGTAGATGACGCTCCAGGAATCGCAGAGAGGGACTGAGGAATCGTAATTTCGCGACATTAGCAATCACCCTCTGGCGGTTCGGTGGCCGGTGCGTCCCATACTGGGACGTCCATGCGACGGGCGTTCAGGTACCGATTACGCTCGTCGGACAGATAGTGAATCCAGCGTGCTTTCGCTTCTCGATAGCTCTCCCGGATGCCGTCAGGAGTTTCCGGGGCTGCACCGAAAGTGCCGTAGACCTTGTCTTTCCAGCGGATGTTTTCGTTGCCGGCCAGTTTGGTGACGCCGCCAACGTCGATCTCGCCGTTGCCTTCGTAGCTGACGGCGACGATGTGCCGTTCATGGATGTCTCGCGGGTCTTTCTGTGGGATGTCGCGAGAGAGTTCTTCGGCTTTTTCGTCGGAGAGAGAGTGGTTGCGGAGGGATTCGATTTTCGCTTCGATGGTGTCGATTTCGTCTTGGTACTTCTTGTCTGTCATTGCAATTAGTTCTAAAGACATGTGTAAATAAAAGGGTTTGGTCTATAGCGTAATCCAATTAATTCATGGACAAAACTACTAAATGCATGCACGCACAAACATCCTGTATGAAAGACCGCGGAATACTAACCGAACGCGACCGAGAAATCCTCCAACACGACCCCACAAACGACCGTCGACCAGTCATCAGATCTCACGTCCGAAAACGCATCGAGCGCTTAGAACAGGATTTAGAAATTCTAGATGAGGAAGAACCAGAATTGGCCGACCAGCTGCGAGAACAACTTTGTATCGGGACGCAACACGCAGCTGTGATGGACGTCCTCGACGACATCCAGAGAGAACTAGAGGCCGTGCACGAGGACGTAAAGGATTAGCGTCAGATAAGCTCGAAAACCATACCATTAGTGTGTCTGCACTGTCACAGGCGCACTATGGACGATTGGCCCCGCCCGTCAGAAGAAGAACTGCCGGACATGTACGAAGACATCGACGAGATGGCCCGAACCGCAGAGCAGGAATTGCGAAACCACTTCACTATCGAAGATCATCCCGAAGAGCGCATTCAATTCGGCGAGGCCACACCTGAAGACTTCCTGAACGCAATCGACGCTGACCACGCGGCGATGATTGCCCTGTTTCAGAAAATCGCCGGACTGCCCGACCGCGAGTTCGAACGACAGTACGGCGTGCGCGGCCTCGGTTCCCGATTTCGCGACCGGAAATCCTCTCTGAAAGATGTCGAAGACGCACAGACGTTCGCCGAAGCGTTAGCGGAGTTGATGCCGGAGTCGCTGTCTCTGGAAGCGGCGTTGTTTGCGTTCTACAAAGCCTGGGAGGGCGACCAGCGCCGGTTCTACCGAATGCGGTATGAGGACGAGTTCCTGGAGTTCCTGAACGAGGAAGGGTACGAGGCGTGGAAGGGCAACAGCTTGCCGGGCGAGCCCGACATCGTCATCCCTGATTCGGAGCCGTTTCACGTGATTGGCGAGATTCGAGTAATTCAGCAGAAGGACAAGCAGAAACGATTCAAGGAGTTCCGAACTGAAGCGCACGAAGCCCATACGAATTTTGACAATATCCACTTCGTTGTGGTGGCGAACCTTGGACGTCAGTATCTCGAAGGCCACGGTCGAGAGACGGTGAGGAGCGAGATCAATAAGGACGGGGCGTCAGAGATAGATGCGGTGTTCTTCCATGATGAGCGTGACGAGTTCATTGAGCAGTTAGAGGAGTGGGATGTTCCGGAGAACGCCCAACAGTCGTTGTCGGAACTCGAGTGATAAATACCTTTAAGTAGTGTCGCTGGGGTATTGCTGAACGAATGAAAGGGCACGTCCCCACACCGGACGACCTCGCCGACCACATGGTTGCGAAGTTATTCGACGGCCACGAACCCACAGAGGGCGATACACTTCTCTACCCAGGCTGTGGGACTGGCCCGTTCGTTGCTGCCGTCCACCGTTACTGCGACGCGAACGACCTGCCTGTACCGGACGGCGTCGGTGTCGAACTTGACCCAAAGCATCTTACCAAAGCCCGCGAGAACCACGCCAACAAGAACGTCGAACTGCTGGAACGTGACTTCCTTGACGACTCGATTCTGGAGGACTTCAGCGAGTTCGACTATATCATCGCCAATCCACCATACGTCCCGATTGAAGGACTCAGCGAGGAGGAGAAAGAAGATTATAAAGCCAGGTTTGACACCGCAGAGGGACGCTTCGATCTGTTCGTCCTGTTCTACGAACAGGCACTCAAACTTCTAGCCGATGGTGGGAGGCTGTCTTTCATCACGCCGGAGAAGTTCGAATACACTAGCACAACTGCACCGCTCCGGCGGATTCTTTCGACGTACGACATCGAGGAAATCGAGCACGTCGACGAAGACTCGTTCGGCGATCTGGTCACTTTCCCCGTCATCACTACCGTCAACAACACCGAACCGACGGATACCCGCATCATCACTCGCGAAGGTGACGAACGCACCGTCTCCCTGCCTTCAGACGGTTCCAGCTGGGCGGCAACAGTCCGAGGCGGTGCTCCTGACATTGACTCCGGTGTCACCCTCGGCGACGTGTGCGAACGCATCAGCTGTGGTGTGGCGACCGGCGCAGACAGCGTGTTCGTGGTCGATGAAGACGAAGTACCACCCCAGTTGGAGGAATGGACGTACCCGACGACCTCCGGGAAGCAACTCCGGATCAACGACGGGCCCGACAGTGGCCAAGTCTTCATCAGTGCATACGATGAACACGGGAGTCTGACGTCCGAGGATGAACTCGGGGCGTTCGGTGATTGGGCCGACCTGCACAGGGAGCGTCTCGAAGACCGGTCATGCTACAAGAAGGGGAAGCGTGCTTGGTACGCTTGGCACGAGAACCCACCAATGGAGGACATCCTCCAGCCGAAGATCGTTTGCAAGGACATTACTGAATCGCCACACTTCTGGCGCGACGACACTGGTGAGGTTGTACCGAGACACAGCGTCTATTACCTGATTCCGGAAGATTCGGTAGAACTGGATGAGCTTCAGGAGTATCTGAACGGGCCGGATGCATCGGCGTGGTTAGAGGCGAATTGCCAGCGCGCGGCGAACGGATTCCTGCGTATGCAATCGACTGTGCTGAAGCAACTTCCGGTTCCACAGGAGTTCGGTGAGTCCCGCCAGGCGAAACTCACTGAACTGTGACGATGCAGCGATTCGCCGAGGGTGAACGCGTTCGCGTCGACATCCCGGACGAGAGCGACCCGGATCATGAACGGTGGCACGGTACCGAAGGTACCGTCGTCGATATCCGGGAGGACGATGCAGGGATGGAGACCGGCGACGAACGCGATAGCATTGAGTATCGGGTCGAGAGCGACGGTGGGGAGTCGATGTGGTTCCGCTGGCGCGACGTCCGACCCTCTCTCGAAGGTAGCGACTGTTAGTCGAGTTTGCTTTCGAACGCTGTGTGGGCTCGATGTAGCGAGAACAGTTCTGGACGCACAGTCGCGATCTTTGCTTGGCAGTCGTAGTCTACGACTCCAATACCATCGTCAGTACTCAGGACACACATATGATTCTGTACGAGCGCAACGTAGCACGCAGTCCTGTTAGTGCCGTCCGACAACCTGTCTGCTAGCGTACCGACCGGCACGTCGTCCCCAACGTCAGACTCGGCAAGGAACTCGATGACGCGCCGTCTACGTTCGTTAGATAGCGCTCGATAGGCGTCCTCTGGATTGATCGATGTAGTCGCAGGGGTGTCGGTCTGTTGCGATACGGTGTCTCTGATTCTGTCAAGCAGACGCATCAATTCCCTCTGTCCGAGTCTGCGCAACGGCTAGGTATAAAAGCGAAGACCAGGTCTCTTACCAAGCGTTTTCGACCAGTTCGTCTTCCGCGCACACATCACACACCGGCGCATCGACCGACTCAATCTCCTCGTCGTGGCGAGAGGTTTCGCCGCCCAGATGTTGCCATCCAAAATTAGTAATATGCACGTATTCGTGGCCGAGACCGCCTCGATCTACCATATTTAGTTCCTTGAGATTCGACAGGGCTTCCCGGTGCCGGTCAGAGTCGTAACCTCCGCCCACCCGCTCTCTTACCAATCGTTTGAGTCGATGGGAGTCGATGGGGTCATACCAGGCGACCACCCGTAGCATCGCGAGCTCGACACTCTCAGAGGGCATACCCCAGGGTTCGATGGGGAGAGAGTATGTATACGACCACCCTAAACCAGTCAAAAGAGTGACTAATGGCAGCCTAAATCCGGTCGCTATCGACGAATCGGCAGAATCGAAGAGGCTGAATCAAAGAGCGATTGCCAACGAGAGTCGTCCCGGCACTGGGGACAGCGATATGTAGCCGCATTCTCCTTCTCGATCAAAACTAACCGTGTGTCGCAGTGAGCACACGCTAAAAACGTCACCCGGCACCACCCCGGTCTTGGTCGCAGCTGGGGCACACCCACGGATTCTGAATCGATTCTTCTTCCACGAACTGCCTGAGGATGCGAAGACCATCAGCGACGTCACCACACACGCTGCATGTGACAGGGTTCCGCTCGCTCGACGCGATCTCTTCGACCAACGCACGCTCGACTTCCTGACCATTATTCATTTGTTATATCACACACTAATTTTAGGACTAAACAGGTTTAACATTGGTGTCGAGAACCACCACACGACACGTGATTTTGGGAAGCGATGAAGACGAGAAAAGCGAAGGAGGAGGGAGAGAACCCAACTGCGTTGAAGATGAAATCCCCCTTGACAAGAGAAAAAGGGGGAAGGTCACCACGGGGAACCAAACAAAGACGGACTATGCATATGGACGCGATCCTGTCAAGGCCCAAGCGGGCAAGCAAAAGTAGGAGCCGGCTAGCAATAAAACCAACGCGAATCACAGAGAATACTAGCCGGCAAGCCAAACCTGCCTGCCGGTAGTGGGTCGAGAATGAGGAAAAGTGTCCCGAGGCACCACCCCGGGTAGATGTTGTGACACGGGACACGAATGTGTCCTACACTAACCTAAGAACCGAGAGAACTTAAATATTACCCACGAATGCCACTAGCTAATCAGTTTAGAAAGACGGGGGAACCATCCCCGTCATGTGGCATGCCTATCATGGCTTTTCTAATCGCCACAGTCACCTGACCGGTGACACCCGACGTTTATCGTCTCACCATGTAGGTGTTACGCACGGCCCGCATTTGGAATCGGCAGGTACAGCCACTCTCTAGGTGCCAGAGCACCCCCGATATCCGAAATCGCCAGACGTAACGACGATGAAAACACCATATCGGGGGTATCGGGGGTAATCAGAAAAACTCAGAGCCAGCACAGAGCTACAATTGCTGCTACCTCTTTGTAGAAAATGGCCTACCCCCCAATACCCCAGATATTGTCGACCCGTCAGCCCTCGCCACACTGCTGTCGGTGCTGTCGCTGCAAGTGCGGACGTGATGAAAATTAGCTGCGGTGACGTGCTTCTCGGAATCTGCCAAAGCCTTAATACAAACAAGGTGGAATGTCAGGGTAAGCAACAGACGAGCCGTCCTAACCAGACGGGATCGAGTTTGTTGTGGCACGCCTATCATGGTATCTAGCAACAACCGCGGACAGTCAGACGACTCTCCGCACACGGCAGACGCAGACGAACAGAACACAACCAACGATTGCAACAACCACGGTTCCGACATCGACGGCAAAGTCGGCGATTCTATCCCAGCTAACGGAGACTCTCCCGACACAGACGAGTTGGACGAAGAGTCAGTCAGTTCGGACGAGATTACCGACGAGATCGAGGAGATGTTCGAGAACCAACTCGAACGTAGCGACGAGTTTGAGGAGCGCATCGAAGAAATCGTCGAGAACCACGACGGACGCATCAACTTCGAACACATCACCCTGAAGCTCGCACGTGAGTTCGAAGAAGATGAATCGTCGATTGATAGCGCGCTGAACGTCGTCGCCTCCGTCAAAGACGGCGACGTAGTCGGTGTCGCCTCTGCTGCGGAACGCGCGATGGGAGACACAGACTTGACGTGGGATATGGTGAAGGCCGGTTACGGGTGCGACCCGAGTATGGTCGACGCGACCGACGTCACGACGAAGAGCGATGTGACGTCATGGGCTCGCGAGAAGTGTGTCGAGTTCATGAACGACAACTACCATTGGGTGTATCTTGTTGACAAAAATCGTGGTATCGAGGAATTCTACGCGTACGACGACGACATCGGGTACTACGTTGACGATGCGAAAGACGTCGTCGGTCGGCTGATGGACGAACATCTCGGACGGCACAGCAACACTCACGAAGTCAATGAGGTGACGCGGAAGCTGAAGGCCGCGAATAAGGTGACGTCAGTCGACGAGATGAATGCCGGTGACAAGCCGCTGCGCTGTGTCGAAAACGGTGTGCTGGACGTTGAAACCTGGGAGCTGTACGACCACGACCCAGAGTACCGGTTCACCCGGCGCATCAACGCAGCTTGGAACCCGGACGTCGATACCAGCGATGTGGAGGATTTCCTTGACGAGATCACGAAGAACGACATTGACGCGAAGGTGCTCGCGGAAATGATGGGAGACACGCTGACCGACCACTATAAACGACAATGGTTCGGCATGCTGTACGGCGGTGGTGCGAATGGTAAGTCGGTACTGCTGAACGTGCTGCGAGCGGTGTTGGGGCATGAAAACGTCTCGACCGAGTCGCTGCACGACATCGCGGAGACGCGTTGGGCGTCTGGGCAGATGGCCGGTGGGATGGGTGCGTGGGCGAATCTCGACCCTGAAGTGTCGGCAAGGAGGATTGTGAACACAGCACCCATCAAGAACAACACGGGTAACGACGCTACGTCGCACGAGTTCAAAGGGCAGGACAAATTCAGCGCGGTGAACACTGCGAAGATGATTTTCGGCATGAACAAACCGTCGATTTTCGACGAAGAGAAGCGCGCTATTGTCCGTCGTATCAAGCCGGTCGAGTTGCCGTATGCGTTCCTGCCGGAGGATGAAGTTGATGATGATGACCCGATGCAGGAGGTTCGTGACTCCGACAAAGAGGACAAGCTGACAACGGATGAGAGTCGTGCTGCGTGGCTGCAAGTCATGGCAGAGGGTCTCCGTCGGCTCCGGGAGAATGATGGGTTCAGTTACGAGCGCAGTCAGCGGGAGCTCTTCGATTCGTATCAGTCGGCGGCAGATACGTTCTGGAAGTTCCAGCACGAATGTCTACAGAACGTCCGTACGACGTACAATGATACGGATACGCCGGTTTACCTGACGTTCAACGAGATTCATAGCGCCTACGCGAGCTACTGTCATGATCACGATGAGACCCCGATGCCGGAGAGTGAATTCGCGCAGGAACTGAACAAGATTGGGAATTTGGACATCGAGAAGTACCATCCGGGGGACGCTGACGGTGCGAATTCGCGGAAGTACCTGGCGTTCACCGAACATGGGTTCAGGCACGCGATAACGTCCACGCAGAAGCGTTTTCATCTGCGGGTCGATGAAGTGGATGTCCCGACCATGGCCGGCGGTGATGACTCTGACACGGAGCATGAGGGGTGCGAAGACCTGTCCGGTCGTGTTGTTAGTGCTATCACCCATCTGAACGAGGAAAACGACTCAGAAGCTAATTTCCGGTCGATTGTCGAGCACTGTCGTGACGAGGAGGAACTTTCCGGATTGCTCGATACCGTCGACACGCTCGAAGAGGGTGGCGTCATCGAACAGGACGACGGCGTTTACCACGTGGTCGAAGACGACGTGCTCGACAAAGGCGGTGAGGATGGTGTCGATGAAGACCTGTGTAACCGTGTACTCGCGGAGGTAAAGAGTAGTGCTGGTGAAGACGGAGTGACGCCACCGACGGTTGCTGGTGGCATCGAGGAGAGTGCTGGAGATGTCCTGCCGGTCTTGGAGTCACTGGTCGACGAAGGTGAACTGGAACGGAAGCCAGGTACGCGCTTCGCCCCTCGGAAGGGTGATGCCTAATGTCGGATCAAGAAGTCGCGACTGAGTCTGTGCTGCAATATCACGCGGATAGTCTTGGGGTCGACCTGGACTACCTCCTCGATGAAGGCAGAGAGTCGGGGTTGATTCGGTATGATGCCGCGATTCGTGTGGGAGATGAGACGGTGCATCGGTATCTGATTGATGGGACTCTTCGGGAATTCATCGAGTGGGCTGAGAGGGCTGTCGAAGCCAACTGACGTTCCGCCGCACCCTCGTTTCTTTTCATTTTCTTGATGTAGCATTCTGAGGGGTGCGTTTGCCACCTCTTCACTTCGACCCGACACCGTCGTTTCCAGTCTGCATGGTCTGCATGATAGGGGGTTCTTTGGGACGTTTGGCCGACCATGCACGGCATTTTGCGGAATATATTGACCGCTTAGGCCCGGAGCGGGGAATATATTCGAGGATCAACGATATATGAGAATTGGCATCAAATGTAGCGACGCGTTCGCGGAATATATTGGCCGGATAGGCCCGGAGCGGGGAATATGTTTTTTGTTTAGCGGTAGACTCCGATGTCAGAATAACACTCGCTACGATTGTAGCGACCGATGCGCTGTCGAGAACGGGTTTCCGGCATTATTTCCGCCGCTCAGCCCCGTTCCCGGCAGTCACATTGGTAGCGACGGCTAGCCGGCAAGCCGAGGTGGTCGAGGGTGCGTTTGGAGTTACTAATTCTTGATTCGTAAGCAGATTGATAGTGCTAGCCGGTTAGTATCACTCGGTTTTACAACCGACGCATAACCCTTTAATGTAACAAACACTTATCTAGAACCGATGACACAGTCGCCCGCTACGCCAGTGCCCTCCACGCTCTGTCGCAGCTCCCATTGAGAAATAGTTGGTCGAGTGAAAATAAGTCCAAGATCAAATATGGCAATCAACAATTCACAAGACGTTATCGACACTATCCAGAACAACATCGCATACCTGTTCGCGTTCATCGCGCTGCTCGGGTATGCCGCAGTAATCAAATTCACAGGCTCATTCACAGCCCTGCCCACCCACGGCGCCAGCGGATTGTTCTCCACCACAGGAGAATTCTACAGTTTCGACTGGGATGCCACAACCTACGTGGTGACATGGGCGATGGGCCTGTCAATCGTCGGGATCGTCGGCGCATACATGTCAGACCCCGTAACCGGGGACATGGCGTTCGAGAAGTTGTCTCCCGCCGAATTCCGAGCGCGCATCGATGAAGCCGCACTCGAACTCGCCGGTGCGTCCCTGTTCCTCATCGTCCCAGCTGTGAAGCTGTTCGACGTCGGGAATCTCTGGACGGATTTCGCGGGCACGACCACGTTCAGCGTCGCGATGATGGTGCTTGGCACGGTCGGCGCAGTTGCGGTGGTGTATCTCGACTAAAATTCCATCCAGGTGACAATCTATGAAGGATAATTTGCATTTGTTGCTTGCGTCTGCGATGTTGCACGGTATTGCCGGCAACATCATCCGGCTGACTTTAGGGCCGGATTTGCGGTTGCAGACGCTGCTGATGCTGCTTGTACTTGTCGGGATTTTCGTCTCCTGGATGGAATCTAATAACAATTAGGTGATTCAAATTTATGTCAACAATTAGTGTAGCGTCAATCGACATCGACATTCCAAGTCTTCTGGTGGGGGTCGGGGCCGGCGTCGCCGGGCTCGACATGCTCTCAGTGACCGCTATCGCCGGGTTCAGTGTCCTCAGCATTGGACTCGCAGCGGTTGCGTTCGGGTACCTCCACGCGAAGTACAACCAAGGGTGAATCGAATCATGAATAACTATTCACAGACAATCAAGAAAACCGGCACGCTACTGCTGGTCGCAGCGATCATGCTGCAAGCCTCGGTGGCTCCGGTCGCCGCCGACCCAGGCGACGCCGCGACAGGCGCAGAATGCAGTCTGCGCGGGTCTGCTGGGTTCTGGGGTGGATTCCTCGGAATCGACGTGAAGCAATGCCAAACGCCGGCTGAAACAGTTGCGCAGACACACGCTGATACCTACACACAGGGCTTGTCAGCGTTTGACAAGCAGAAGTTGTCTACAACAAACTATCAGAACCAGCTGAACCACAGTCGGAATACATGCCTGTGTAAAGTGAAGGCTGACGTCATCGAAGCCCTGCAAAACGGCACATCGAAGACTGCTGCGAAAGACAAGGTCAACGAGACGATCGACAGTCACTACGCAGCAATCCAACACAACGTCATCCAGTCTCACGCCTCACAAACCTCAGAGCTGTATTACGTGATGGCGACAATCCAGAACGGCGAATTGTACCAGACGATGTGGACTGACAACGACGGTGGCAGCGACTATGGGCTGAACTACCAGATCGATTCGTCCGAGACATTCGGGACAGTGAACCGGACGGTGAATCTCGTCGACGGTAACACGACAGAAATCAATGCTGTCTATGTCCATGATAATGGCGCCAGCACGACGTTCAACCCATTCAATTCTAGCCTGTCAAGCGCTGACCGGGACGAATCCCTTTGGATGTTCGAACCCGGGAAAACGTACGCAAACTATGACAATAACGCGGAGAACGCAGACTATCTCTACCACGAGCAGTCGTGGGCGAACGTCTGGGATGCTATCCAAGACGAACATGATTACGTCACGAACAACAGCATGCAGTACGTCGAGGACGTCTACGCGAATTACAACGCCAGCGACTTCAGCGATACTGACGCGCAGGAACTGCACAGCGCGTGCAGCCTGAACACGCTCGGCACCGACACGGACTCCACAGGAAGCCTCTCCTGGGCTCGCGCTGCGGCTGCGACGGCTGGGTACGACACGAACGTCAACAACAGCTTCGTTGTGACCTACACCCCTGCTTCGGGTGAAACGTTCGTTGGTGACACCTCCGTTACTGCATCGACGCCAGATCTCAACATGACATCTGTGTCGATTGGTGCGAACGCGATCGTGACCGGCACAGAGTCGTTCAGCGTTGACCTGGACGGTACGAACATCTCGTCACCACAGTTGGTGCTTCACAGCACGGCTGACGACAGCGTGATTACGTCGGTACCGCTCACCGATGGGAACGCTGACGGAACGTACAACGGTGCCCTCACCGCAGGGAACTACAGCACGCTCACAAACGGTGACACCGTCACCGCGAGCGTTGAAGCGACCGCAAGCGGGACTGCGACCCGGATTGACATCGGGACGTGGACGTACGCTCCGAACGGCGGAGCAAGCGTCGAGCTTGATGGTGCGCTGTACACCGACTGGGCGCCGGCTGTGACGAACAGCTCGTTCACAGTGAATCAGACGTACGACACTGCCAACGCTGGCGGTGAATCCGTCATCTTCCTCGATAGCGATGGCGTGAACAAGGGCTACCACACCCTTGACGGCACGTTCACCATCAATTCGATGTACAATCCGACCACCGGCGAATCGGTGAATTCCACGACGCTCGAAGACTACAACACCCAAACCACGGACGCTTCCCTCACGCTCGAGGAAGTCGAGAAGATCCTCGACTACCGCCAGCAATACCGGGATAATTGGAATCCGACGGTGACGATCGGCGGCGGGGACGGCCTATTCAGCGGTCTCGGCGACGCGCTCGGCGTCGGCGGGATCATCATCGTGGTCGTGATTGGCGGTGCAATTTACCTCTACCTCCAACAGAACGGCGGTGGTGGCGGAGGTTCGGGCGATACGTACGTCGTCACATCCGGCAAGGGTCGGGGTGGTAACAAGTAACCGAACTCCTCGGTTTTGTTCGCAACCTATATTGCAATTTTTTGGGGTGTGTGGCCTTCTGGGCCGTGTTTTCCGCCACACGCGTGGGTAATAGACCGGTTGGCGGTTTCCAAGCCCAATCGGGGTTCGATTCCCCGGCACCCCACTCCGGCGAGCGTCTCCGCGTTCGTCTCCCTCCAACAATGAAACGAAGCAAACAAACCGCAGCAATACTGCTAACCGTCGCCCTTCTCGGGGCGCTAGCGGCACCAGCAGCAGCAGTTGCGCCAGACAACAACAGCAGTACAGATACACCAGACAACGACACAACCACAACAACTCCCTCGCCCCCAACAACAACCCCTGAAGATAACGGAACCGACTCTGACGATGGCGATGAGACAGTGCACGTCGACGCAGGTTCCGACCAATCTCCGGGTGGGATTGTGGTGAACGTCGGTGACGGCAATGGCGACGAAATCGACACAAGTGACAGGGCGGCGCAGGTCGGGCCGAACGTCGTCATTCACGACTACGGGTACGTGAAAGGCGAAGACAAAGCCTGGTTCGAACTCACCGTGAAACGCCCATCGGGTGTTGAGCTGGCGTACAGGGACGTGTTCCGTGGGCTCGACACTCGACAGTCTTCGCAGAAAATCGTCACCGGCACCGTCAACACCTACAGCCTCGATGAAGGTACGTATCGCGTCGAGGTGCCTGCGACCAGGTATGATGGCGGTGCACGCGTGACGCTCGGCGCAGGCGAAAATTACGCGACAATCCCCATCAACACGCCCGGAAATGGCCAAACCGTGCTTGACCGGCTAGTGTCGCTCGGGCTCGCGCTCGCCGCAATCGGCGCGTTCATGGCCGGAATCATCGTCAGAGTCGGGTACAAATTCTACCGGAAGCAGGAAACCGGCGACCCCGAAACGCTCGACGGCACGAAAATCGAGGGCGGGACGGTCGGTATCGACCACAGCGAAACCAGCGGGGGTGATGGTCGATGAGTGACGCTTACGAAGACTACACAGAAGGCAGGAAGCGGACGAAATGGGATGCTGTAGCCGATGTTGTTGTCGGGTACAAGCGCTACATCGCCGGTGCACTACTCGTGCTGCTGATCGCGGGGAATCTCGGCTGGATCGACCTCCCACGCGTCACCTTCGCGCACTGGTTCGTCGCCCTCGCGCTTGCCGCAGGTGCGACAATTGGCTCCTCAGCCGTGTTATACGAACTCCAGGACTATCTCGACGACCGGCGCATCAGACTGTCTCTCGCGCCTGTGAACAGCGGGGTTCACGACGTTATCAAAGTCCCTCGGAAGACGTTCTCGAAGTTCCGTGTTGTCGGCACGAAATTCCCGGATAGAAGGCTGATTACGGGAGGGAAGGTGCTTGTTGCTCGCGCCATCGACTTCGACAACCAGGTGATTGTGCCTGCGCAGGAGTTTGACGACGACAAGTACCCCGACGACTTGGACTTGATCGGTGACGATGCCGATGGGGCGAAAATCGCCCAATACCGCGAAGCGCTCCTCGAGGACGCCCGTGAACGCCAGCGCATCACGGTCGATGAAGAAGTGATTCGAGAGTCTGCGATGGGGGACGCCGTAGACATGTTCTCGAAGGCACTCAGAGACGTCAGGGATGGCGATATCAACCTCCAGCAGATGGACGACCAGCAAGTCGCGGTGCAGGCTGAACAGCTGATTCAGGACGCTGCACAAGCCTCTGTAGACGATGCTGATGGGGGCGATGAGTAATGAGTGACGCACAGAACTGGACGGCCACAGACCTCCAGCAAGCCCTCATCGAGAAGGCCAGCAACGGCGAAGTCGGCGCTCCACCAGAAGTCCTGAGCGCGCCGACGAGACAGACAGCACTGGCCCTCGCCAACTACGTCCTCTACTACAACAGCGACGACCCGGAGAACCCAGACGACATCGAAGAAGACGGTATGTACCAGCTGCTGCTCA
This sequence comes from Haloarchaeobius litoreus, assembly GCF_024495425.1. Classification (NCBI taxonomy): domain Archaea; kingdom Methanobacteriati; phylum Methanobacteriota; class Halobacteria; order Halobacteriales; family Halorubellaceae; genus Haloarchaeobius; species Haloarchaeobius litoreus. Next base: position 866,226 of record NZ_JANHJR010000003.1, read on the forward strand.
GTCGTCTCGAGACGCTGACCGCTCATGAAGCCGTGCGGTCGGGAGACGTGTCCTCGATGCGCGGTATCGCGGGTGCGCCGACCGGAGACGGGGACACAGACACCAGCAGCTGGCGCGCCGCGGACATCATCACGCGCGATCTGTGGAAGCCAGACGACCGCGACAATATGCTGAACATGATCCTATACGGCCCTACTCCCTCCATTAAGAAAGGGTCGAACACCGGTACTGGGAAGTCAGACTTCGCATACACACTCGCCGAGGGCGGGCGGCGTGCCTACAACGGAGAGCTGGAGATCGCGACGAACAACGACACAGACCCGTTCAAGCAGGTGGAGAAGTGGAGTGAAGCCGAAGAGTGGATGCAAGAGACGGATGGCCCGAAACTTCTGATTCTCGACGAAGCAGCCCAGGGCTTGAAACACCAGGACATGAGTGCAGGGGACGTTCTCGGGCTGGCTATCCGCCTGATGCGGAAGTACAATTGCCACCTCGTGCTGATTTCGCACACGGGGAAGGACATCCCGAAGGACATCCGCCGGCAAGTCGTGTACGCCAGGAAGGAGGACAAGAAGGGGGCGAAGCTCGGGAACAAATTGGAGGAAGACCCGAGTGGAGAGATGCGAATCAAGAACGTCGAGTACGAACTCGGTCGCATCCCACCCACCAACATAGAATACGACAGCTATGACGATAAGGGCGAGTTCGAGTGGGACATCGACGGTGAGGACGAGGAAAAAGAGGTTGTCGATGAGAAACCGCAGTGCCAGGCTGAAACGAATTCAGGGAGTCAGTGCCCGAATGATGCGAAACATCCGTCCGGTGACCCCTTGGTTTGTGTGAATCACCGGCATAAGTTGGATGAGATTGTCGAGAACGAGTGATTCGCTTTCGCTTCGCGTGCGCACACGTGGTCGCCCGCGCATTGAGTCGCGGTACACCCCCCTCCCCCTCATGTTGTTTTAAGAATTAGCTGAAACGACAGCCACCAGTGCGAGGAACGCTGTACCGGCTACGAACAGTCCGATCATGATATGGAAACCGCTGTCCCAAACGAGTCGCTCGTAGAGTGGGATCGCGAGCATCGTGTTGTTCACTACCGCGAAACCGAGTGTCGATGCGTAAACGGGCAGTGCAAGCGCGCGGTAGTCGCTTGGAAGGATTCGATACCCAGCGTACAGAATTGCCAGCACAAGCAAGACCCGGGGGAATAGAGAGGCGAGAGTGAGCTCGTGAGCAGTCACACCCATGGCTGAGAGCGCCGAATCCACCAATTCGAGATAGCCTTTCGTCGCTGGATTCACCTCGCCCACACGCGGGTTCGACTCGCTTAGTTCTCGAGCGAGGGACAGAGCGGCATACGTAGACGCTGCGTCACCGACGGCGAGTGCGGTGATCGCAGCCCAGAGCGCACGCGAGTGCGATTCGAGCGTACGGACGAAGCTGTGGAAGCGGGGGAAAAGCTGTGTTTGGTTTTTCGATTGGAATGTTTTTGTTGACATACCACACGATAGTGTCTCACTAGGTTTAATTCAAACGGGAGGGCTGGGAATTATCTTCAGGCAGAGAAAGTGACGGGCATAGCCACCGCGAGACGACTCTGTCGGTGAAAAACGCGGTTCTGCCGGGAACACAACAGGTATCCCTAAACCGCAGTAAAAACGCCCCACGTCCGGGATTTCAATGGTTCCGAAAGACGGGCGGAAATCAGGGACGGAGCGTGTGCATCGGTTTGTACGCCGTGGCTGGTTTAGATGACGCGGTTCTGGAGGTAGTCGAGGTGCTTCGCGTTGTAGACGATCTTGACCTCGTCGGCGGTCGGGGAGCCGATGCATGTCAGGCGCACGTTCTTCTCCTCGACCTCCTCGTCGGAGAGGATCTGCTGCATGTCCATGTCGATGTCGCCCTCCATGACGATGGCGGCGCAGTTCGCACACGCGCCAGCGCGGCAGGAGAAGGGCCAGTCGTAGCCCTGGGCCTCCGCGGCCTCCAGGATGTACTCGCCCTGGTTGACCTCGAGGGAGCCGTAGTCCTCGTCGCCGAGGTCGGCGTCGGCGGCCTGCTCGAAGAGGTCGTCGTCGTCCATGTCCCAGCCGTGGTCGTCCAGCACTTCGTAGTTGAGGTATTCTACCGTGGGCATCACCCGACGGTTGGTTCCCCCTACCCTAAGAACTTGCTGTTCTGAGCCTCTCGAACATGTAGAATAATCCTGACAGACCGCTCCTGCCGTCGGCCACTACCCGTAGATGGGGAACACCGAGAACAGCAGGAACGACGCCGCCGCGGAGATGCTGGGGGTGAGTATCCACAGCGAGATGACGCGAGCGGTCGTCCCGGGGTTGAACAGGTCGCTCGCCTGGAGCTCGTCCGGCTCCTCCTCGCCGATCCGGGCGACCTCACCGCCGGGCTCGTCGGCACTGAGGGCCCCGCTCACGCTCTTCTTCGTGGCCACCTGCTCGGGAGCCTCGCCGCTGACGGCCTTCCCGGCTGCCTCGGTGAGCGTCGTCGTGCGGGTCGCGCGTCCCCAGCCGAGCCCGACGATGGCCATCGTCGCCGAGACCGCGAGCGAGGCTGGGATGCCGATGGCGGAGAGGAACGTGATGATGCTCGCGCTGACCACCTCGACGATGAGCGCGGCGAGCAGCGGCAGGTCGGTCAGGTCGTTGCCGACCGTGTCGAGGGTCCGTCGAGCGATGGTGAACGCGCCGAGCCCGATGGCCCCGCCGGCGAGCAGGATGCCGGGTTCGAGCCCGAGCTCGCCGCTCCCGACGAGTGGCGCGACCGCGTTCGCGACGTTCGACGCGCCGGCCGAGAACGCCATGTAACAGCCGATGACGACCACCATCACCTGGCCGACCCGCTGTTTCGTCGTGACGTTCCCGTCGGCGTCGGGTTCGAGGTCGACGTTCGAGGCGAGGTAGGGGTAGAAGTACCGGCCGACGACGGCACAGAGCCAGAACGCGACCACGGGGGCGATGAGCCACCACGAGATGATCTCGCCCATCTTCTCCATGTTCAGGCTGCCGCTCGCCGCACCGAGGCCGGCGATGGCTCCGACCGCGGTCATCGACGTGGAGGCCGGGACGCCGGAGAGGTTCGAGATGAGCAGGGCGAAACCCACGAAGAACAGCACCGCGACGCTCGCGGCCAGCGTGAACCGTGCCTGGGGGACGATCTGTCCCCCCATCGTGTTGACGACCTCCCGGCCGACGGTCCACCCCCCGAGCAGTGCGAACCCGGTCATCAGTCCGGCCGCCAGCAGCTTCGAGAGCGTCCCGCTGCCGACGGCCGGGCCGAACGCGACGCCGGTCGACGACCCACCGATGTTGAAGCCGACGAACACGGCGACGGCGATACCGACGGCGAAGAGGAGTTCGACCATGTTTACCACGTCGTATGGACACCCATCTTAAAATGGTGGTCCATGGGTCGCACGGAGCCCCGCGGCCCGGGTGACCGTGGCTCAGAGCGACGGGACGAACCGGAACAGCAGGAACGCCGCGACGGTCGCCAGCACCGGCACGATGTTCTGCATGGCGATGACACGGGCGGTCTCGCGCGGCTCGAACAGGTCGCTCGTCGCCGGGAGGTCCTCGGGGTCCTCGTCGCCCATCGGCGGGACCTCGGCCGTCTTCCCCTCCTCGACGCCCTCCGGCCGGGGGTCTGCGACCGTCGGGACGCTCTCGTCCTCCGCATCGGCCGCGAGAGCGCCGACGTTCGGGCGCTGGGGACGCTTCGGCCGCTGCCCCTCGACCGTATCAGCGAGCCGGACCGTCCGGGTCGCGCGTCCCCAGCCGAGCCCGACGATGGACATCGTCGCGACGACGACGAAGCTCGCGGGGATGCCGATGGCCGACAGCGCGGTGATGATGCTCGCGCTGACCACCTCGACGACGAGCGCGGCGAGCAGCGGCAGCTGGGTGAGGTCGTTGCCCATCGTATCGAGGGTGCGCCGTGCGATGGTGAACGCGCCGACGCCGATGGCCGCCCCTGCGAGCAGGATACCGGGCGTCATGGCGACGTACCCGCTCCCGACGAGCGGGGCGATGGCGTTCGCGACGTTCGACGCGCCGGCCGAGAACGCCATGTAACAGCCGATGACGACGACGAGTGCGGTGCCGACGAACTCACGGCGCGTCGTCCCGGGACCGAACACCGGCCGCGGAACCGCGCCGGAACGGTCCAGCACGAGCAGCGAGCCCTCCGTCTGGCCGACCGCGAACCGTTCGACCAGCGCGGGGTAGAGGTAGCGGCCGACGACCGCGCTGACCCAGAACGCGGCGACCGGCGCGACCACCCAGTAGCTCACGATGGTCAGCATCACGTCCACGTCGAGGTTGCCCTGGGCCAGCCCGAGCCCGGCGATGGCACCCACGCCGGTCATCGACGTCGACGCCGGGACGCCGACGAGGTTCGAGAGGAACAGCGCGAAGCCGATGAAGAACAGCACGGCGATGCTCGCCTCCAGCGTGAACGCGGACGACGGGACGATGCGCCCGCCCATCGTGTCGACGACGTTCCGGCCGACGGTGAGCCCACCGAGCAGGGCGAAGACGGTCATCAGCGCGGCGGCTCCGGCCTTGGAGACGACATCGCTCCCGACGGCCGGGCCGAACGCGACGCCGGTCGACGAGCCGCCGATGTTGAACCCGACGAACGCCGCGACGACGAGACCCACGACGAGCAGTGCTTCGACCACGAGCACATCTGGGGCTCGATATTACTTCAAAGATTGCGTCGATACGTCGGACGGTGAACCGGGACCGTCGCACTTACCTCCCGCCGTCGCCCACCCTCGGCCATGTTCCCCGAGTTCGAGGTCGTCCCCGCGGTCGACGTGCAGGACGGCGAGGTGGTCCAGCTGGTCCAGGGCGAGCGCGGCACCGAGAAGACCTACGGCGACCCCGTCGCGGCGGCCGAGCGGTGGGTCGATCAGGGCGCGCGGACCCTCCACCTGGTCGACCTCGACGGCGCGTTCGAGGGCGAGCGCGCGAACGCGCCGGCAATCGACGCCATCCTCGACGCGGTCGACGTGACCGTCCAGCTCGGCGGCGGCATCCGTACCGCCGAGGACGCCGTGGACCTGCTCGACCGCGGCGTCGACCGGGTCATCCTCGGCACCGCCGCCGTCGAGAACCCCGACATCGTCGCCGAGATCAGCGAGCAGTACCCCGACGGCGTGCTCGTGAGCCTCGACGCGAAAGAAGGCGAGGTGGTCGTCTCGGGGTGGACCGAAGGGACCGGGCTCGACCCCGCCGAGGCCGCCGGCCGGTACGAGGACCTCGGCGCGGCGGGCATCCTGTTCACCGACGTCGACGTCGAGGGTCGGCTCGACGGCGTCCAGACCGAGCCGGTCCGGCGGCTGGTCGAGGCGGTCGACATCCCGGTGGTCGCGAGCGGCGGCGTCGCCACGCTCGACGACGTGCGTGCGCTCCGTGGCGCGGGCGCGGCGGCCGTCGTCGTCGGGAGCGCGCTGTACGAGGGTCGGTTCACGCTCCGCGAGGCGATGGCCGCCGTCGAGTCGTCGTAGGCGACGCCACGGAGCGTACGGAGCCCCCGCTGTCAGGCGGTAGAAGTGTGGTGTTGGTGTGGGAGGAGGGCGGGTGGTTCAGGGCGGTCCCCGGGACGGATGCGCGGTCAGTCGTCGCTCCGGTCGCTGCGGTGACCGTGACCGACGACGAGCGTCCCGAGGTTCAGCCCGAGCAGCACGAGGAACGCCTGCACTTCTGCGGTCGAGTCGATACCCGACACGAGCAGCGAGAGGTACGCGAACGGTAACACGACGGCGAGCCAGAAGCACGCCATCCGGAGCTGTGCAACGACCGCGCTCACGCTCAGTCGCTCGCTGACGGGGCTCGGAATCGAAGGGAGTTTGTTTGGAGTTGCGGGGACCATATCGGGGACACCTGATTCGCATCCATTCCTACAGTCGGGAGCATCATATAACGGGGCGAGCCTTTCGTCTATTTCGACCCGTTTTATCGTGAATGCTGACGTTTTTCGAAGCGACGAGAGACGTTTTGATGTTTTACAACCGGTTCTAAGGCCGTAAGCCAGAATCCTGCGTCTGTCTCCTACGGTCCCCGTTCACGGGGGGGAGCGCGTCCGACCGCTGTGGTCGCCGGTGCAGTACGCGGACCCATCCGTCGCGCGGGCCAGTACGCGCCGACCGTAGGTGTAGCCTGCGGCGAGCGCAACGGCTTTGCCCGCCCGGTGGTTGGGTTCCGGTATGAGCGACCGAAGCGCGGCCGTCTCGCGCGAGACGGCCGAGACGGAGATCGACCTGACACTCGTCGTCGACGGCGACGGCGACAGCGAGGTCGACACCGGCGTCGGCTTCTTCGACCACATGCTCGCCTCGTTCGCCAAGCACGGGCTGTTCGACCTGACCGTCCACTGCGACGGCGACCTCGCTGTCGACGACCACCACACCGTCGAGGACGTCGCCATCGTCCTCGGCGAGGCGTTCGCGGAGGCGCTCGGCGACAAGCGCGGCATCGTCCGCTACGCCGACCGGCAGGTGCCACTCGACGAGGCGGTCGCGGGCGTCGTCGTCGACGTCTCGGGCCGACCGTACTTCGAGTTCGACGGCGAGTTCTCCCAGCAGTCCGTCGGCGAGTTCACCAGCCACATGGCCGAGCACTTCGCGATGTCGCTGGCGATGAACGCCGGCCTGACCCTGCACTGCGAGGTCGACGGCGACAACGCCCACCACGAGGTCGAGGCGCTGTTCAAAGCACTGGCGCGGGCACTCGACGACGCGACGCGGGTGGACGAGCGCCGGAGCGACACGCCGAGTACGAAGGGCGAGCTGTAGCCCGAGTCGACAGTTCTTTCGCGTCGCCTGTCGTCGGTTCCGACAGGCATGTTCGACGAGATCATGGAGAAGTTCGAGGGCTCTCCCAGCCAGCAGGCGGTCATCCGGCTGCTGCTCGAGCGCGGCTTCTCCGTGAACGACGAGGGGCGGGTGGTCTCCGGCGGCATCGAGATCCCCAACACGGGCATCGCCCGCGAGATCGGCGTCGACCGGCGCGTCGTCGACTCCACGACGGACGCCATCCTCGACGACGAGGAGCTGCGACGCATCTTCCAGAACATCTCGCAGGTGCCGAGCCTGATGGACCTCGCGCCCGTGCTCGACCTGACCGTGCTCACCGTCGAGGTCTCCGACGCCGAGCAGCAGGGCATCGTCTCGCAGGTGACCGGGCTGCTCGCCGACCACGACATCTCCATCCGCCAGACCATCAGCGAGGACCCCGAGTTCACCGACGACCCGAAGCTCCACCTCGTCACCGACCAGTCGCTCCCCGGCGACCTCATCAACGAGATCCGCGCGCTGCCGTTCGTCCGGAAGATAGAGCTCCAGTGACCGGCCGTCAGTCCGCGCCGTCGCGGCCGTGGCTCTCCGCGGCCGGGGACCGGACCACCTGCAGCACGCCGTGTGCGTGCTCGTCACAGAGGAGCATCGACGGCTCGGCGGCGGGTTCGTGCTTGATGACGTCCCGCCCGCCGTCGCTCACGAGGTGGGGTCGATTCTCCAGAATCGCGATGTAGCCGTCCCGTTCACAGACCGCGCAGCCGTCGCTGTGCTTCCAGAGGCCACGGTTGAGCGACTCGCCGAACTCGTCGAGCGCGCAAAATCGGCAGAATCCACCGACGGTCAGTCCGCTCCCCCGGTCCTGCACGACGTAGTCGAGTGCGTGCCGTGACCCACAGGTCACGCAGGGTCGATTAGTGGGGGGAGCGCCGTCCATGCGTTGCCAACCACCTCGTCCGATTATAGTAAACCTAACTGTGTATTTCTGAAAATAACAGTACTAGTATGCTACTCGTGTCCGGCAGCTATGATTTGGCACCTAACTAGTTGGGCCAAAGAGTCGCGTTAGAAAGCCCCTAGAGACCGTTCACAACTAACTGATTCGTCAAATCACCCGTCTCGGACCCCTTCGTTTCAACTGGAACAACTTATCCACATCGTTGTATTACAGTTCTCAGACACGGTTATGTCAACGTGTGTCACGATGCCGACCGTTCGACCGGCACTGCGGCTCGAACCGACGCGCTATTGGGCTCGGCGACCCGTGTTCGGGTATGGACGAGAACGTCGAGGTCGCCCTGCGCTTCACCGCGGCGCAACTCGCGGCCGCGACCGCGGGCATCCACCTCTGGATCGGCCTGCGGCCGCTGGTCCTGTACACGCAGGCGGGTCGCCCCTTCACCGACCCGCGACAGGCGCTGTTCGTGCTCTCCTCGATTGCGGTGCTCGTCGGCATCGGGCTGGCCGCGTACGGCTTCCGTCGTGACTACGTCTACGGACTCGGCATCGTCCTCGCGCTGACGTACATCGTCGGCTGGCTGCTGCTCGGCGGCCACCCCGAGGGCACCGAGATCATCGCCTACGCCTGGGAGTCCACCGGCCACACCCACGGCTCGCCGCTCGGCACGCTCGTCGAGCACCTGTTCGGCTCCATCTGGCTCGTGACGACGAAGACCATCGAGACGGTGCTGCTCGGCATCCTCGTCGTGCTGCTGTACCACGAGCGGTTCGGCGACGACACGGCCGACGGCACGACCGACGACACCGGTGACGCCGAAGCGGAGGCGACCCCGTGACCGGGGAGCCCTACCTGACCGTCGCCGAGCCGGCCCGCACCTCCTTCACGGTGCAGGGCTCCGAGTTCATCGGCCACATCAGTCCCGTCGAGAGCGTCGCCGCCGCGGAGGAGTTCGTCGACGACATCCGCGCCGAGTACGACGACGCGACCCACAACGTTCCCGCCTACCGGGTCCGCGCCGACCCGTTCCGCGAGTGGGCCAGCGACGACGGCGAACCCTCCGGCAGCGCGGGGAAACCCGCCCTCAACGTGCTCCAGGGGCAGGAGATTGAGAACGTCGTGGTCGTCGTCACGCGCTACTACGGCGGCACGAACCTCGGCGTCGGCGGCCTCGTCAGTGCCTACGGCCAGTCGGTCAAGGACGCGCTCGACGCCGCGGGGGTCGTCGAGGAGCGCCCCCACGAAGCCGTCGGCATCACCGTCGACTACGACGATTCGGGCACCGTCCGGAGCATCCTCGAGAGTGCAGACTGCGAGTTCGACGCCGACTACGCCGAACGCGTCAGCTTCGACGCTCGGGTGCCCGTCTCGGAGGCCGAGGCGCTCCGGGACCGGCTCCGCAGCGCGACGAGCGGGCGCGTCGAGCTGTCGTAGCCCCTCGGGGACGGACGGTGTACGCAGCAGCCCACGTCGTTCGGTGAATCCAGTCGGCGGTAGTCGGTGATTACCGACACGATAGGGCCTGCTCCTCCTCGTACTTCACGAGTAGCATGGCAGGCAAGCTGGTCGATTCGAGGCCGTCAGGCGGCACCGACACCCTGGTTCCGGAACGCGTGCTCCGTCACCGGCGACGGCACACAGTGATTCGTGCGAATCTCGATGAGACACATCCGGTCGTGCAACCGGTCAGACATCGATATATCGCCACTTCCGTCCGGGTCACAGCCTCGTCGATCGTCCGTCCCGAACGAACCCGCACAGCTAATGCGTGGTACTAGATAACACTACACATGGTAGAGCTGGCTGTACCGGATGGCGTGAGTTCGGACGACCCTACCTACGTCGAGAACCCGGTCACTGGCGAACGGTTCCGGTTTCACTCCAGCCCCGCCGATCCGGAGACCGACCCGCTGGCGCTCGATATCTGGGCGACTCCCGAGATGTCGCCGCTTGCCGAACACGTCCACGCGAAGCAGGACGAGACGTTCGTCGTGAACGACGGCACCATCGAGGTGCGCCGGAACGGCGTTGGGTCGGAGTACCGCGAGGGTGAGGCGGTGACCATCGAGGCCGGGACCCCACATTCGTGGACGAATGCCGGTGACGCACGACTGCACCTGACAGTTCGCTTCCAGCCGGGGTTGCAGACCGAAGCCTTCCTCCGCGATCTCGCCGCCCTCGCTCGACGCGGCGAAGTCGGGAGCGACGGGGCACCGTCGTTGCTTCAGGTCGCAGCCCTCTACGATGCCTACGGGTACGAGTTGCTCCACCTGGCGAGCCCACCGCTTCGTCTCCAGAAGGTTGTGTTCGGAGCATTGGCTCCGCTCGCGAGTGCGCTCGGCTATCGTGCCAATCCAGTCGAGGCGGTGACCGGGCATCGACAGTAGGGAAGCCAGCGACTGCGGAGCGTGAGGTCCTACACCCGGGGCCTTCCGGCCATCCTCGTGCAGCCCGAACGACCTCACCGCCAGCTACGACACACCACCCGTTTCGCCGAACCGAACGTCTAACCACAAGCCACCCGAACGCAGGGCCATGGATTCCATCGAGGCCAGCGATTTCCACGAGCTCGCGAGCGTCTCGGACCCGCGGGTCGCGCCGGGGGGCGAGCGGGTGGCGTACGTCCGGACGGTCCCCGAGGACGACGAGGAGTACGAGGCGACGGTGTACGTCGCGCCGGTCGGCGGCGACGAGCCGCGGCGGTTCACCGTCAGCGAGGGGGTCGACGCGGCCCCGCGCTGGTCGCCGTCGGGTGACCGGCTGGCGTTCACGAGCACTCGCGGGGACGGCGACCGGAGCCAGCTCTGGGTCGTGCCGACCGACGGCGGGGAGGCCCGACAGGTCACGTCGGTCGTGGGCGGGGTCGCCACGCCGACCTGGAGCCCCGACGGGAGCCGTCTCGCGTTCGTCCAGCAGATGGCCCCCGACGACCGCGAGGCGGGGCGGGACCGGTGGGTCGACGAGGAGTACGAGCCGGCGAAGCCGGACCCGCGGGTCATCGACCGCACGGTGTACCGGGCGGAGGGTCGGTACTTCGACCGGAAGCGACCGCAGGTGTACGTCGTGGACGTGGACGACGCGGGCGACGTGGCCGCCAGCGAGAGCACGGACGGGGACAGCGCGGGCGAGGCGATCACCCGGCTCACCGACGCCGATGCGGACCACTTCTGTCCGTCGTGGGTCGACGACGAGACGCTGTACTACGGCCGGCGGGTCCCCCGCGATGGCGAGGCCGACGCCGACGACGCGATCCGGTTCGAGCTCCGGACGTGCGACCCGACAGAGCCGGGCGACGACGAGCTGCTCACGCGCGACGAGGGCTGGGGCGGGCTCGTCCGGGCGGCGAGCGACGGTCGGGTGGCGTACTTCCAGTCACCCGAGGAGCGCTCCACCCTGCAGCAGACCGAGGTCCGGGTGTACGACCCGGTGGGCGACGAGACACACACGCCGACCGCGGGCATGGACCGGACGATGGCGTACCACGCCGTGCTGGAGTGGGGGGCCGACGAGGAGCGCCTGTACGTCACGACGCCCGACGAGGGCTCCGTGGTGCTCCGCCGGCTCCCCTGGGACGCCGACGACGGAGTCGATGCACCGGACCCCTCGGCGGTCGTCGCGGGCGAGGGGATGGACGTCGACGCGGCCCACGTCGGCCGGGACGTGCTCGCCTACACCGCCAGCGAGTGGGACCACCCCGGCGACGTGTTCGTCTCCACCCCGGGCGGGGGCGAGGGGACGCGACTCACCCGGGTCAACGCGGACGCGCTGGAGGGCGTGGCGGTCCCACAGCCGGAGGCGCTCCGGTTCGAGAACGAGGAGGGCGACGAGATACAGGGCTGGCTGCTGACGCCGCCGGACGCCGACGGCCCCAGCCCGCTCGTCGTCGACGTCCACGGCGGCCCGCACATCATGTGGTCCAACTCGGGGACGATGTGGCACGAGTTCCAGTCGCTCGCGTCGGCGGGCTACGCCGTCTTCTTCTGCAACCCGCGCGGCTCGGCGGGCTACGGCGAGTCGTTCATGCAGGCCATCGAGCGCGACTGGGGCGACGTGACCGGCGCGGACGTGCTGGCGGGCGTCGACCACGTCACCGACCGCGAGAGCGTCGACGGCGACACCGTCTTCCTCACCGGCGGCTCCTTCGGCGGCTACCTCACCGCGTGGCTCGCGGCGACCAGCGACCGGTTCGACGCGACGGTCGCCCAGCGCGGCGTCTACGACCTGCTCGGTTTCTACGGCGCGACGGACGTGGCCTACCACCTCGTCGAGGGCGACTTCGGCACCGACCCGTGGGACGACCCCGAGTTCCTCTGGGCGCACTCGCCCGTCGCCCACGCCGACGAGATCGACGCACCCACACTGGTCATCCACGCGGAGAACGACTTCCGGGTACCCGTCGACGGCGCGGAGTTCCTCTTCCGCGCGCTCAGGAAGACCGGCACCGACACCCGGTTCGTGCGCTACCCGCGCGAGGGCCACGAGCTCTCCCGCTCCGGCGAACCCGGCCACGTCGTGGACCGCATCGAGCGCATCCGCCGCTGGTTCGACGGCTACAGCGACCACCACGACGCCCCGCCGGCGCTGGAACGCGACCCCGACGCCGGCCTGTCGGCCGGCGGGAGCGACGACACCGGGACGGACGAGAGCTGAGCCCGGCTACTCCGCGACGAGCTCGACACCGGTGAACTCGAAGCGCGCACCGCCGTCCTCGCTCTCCGTCACCCGCACGTCCCAGCCGTTGGCCTCCGCGACCTGTGCCACGATACGGAGCCCGAAGCCCGTCCCGCCGGCGCTCGTCGAGTAGCCGGCCTCGAACACCCGCTCGCGCTCGCTCTCGGGGATGCCCGGGCCGTCGTCGGCGACGTAGAACCCGTCCGTCAGGTCGCCGACGGTCACCGTCACCCCGCCATCGGCGTCGTCCGCCTCCGTCCCGTCGTTCGTGGAACCGTGTTCCACGGCGTCCCTGCGAGCGTGCGAGCGGGGGCTCGTGGAACCGTGTTCCACGGCGTTCCGGAACAGGTTCTCGAACAGCTGCCGGAGCCGTCCCTCGTCGGCACGGATGGTCCGGTCGGTCTCGGTGACCAGCGTCGCGCCGCGCGTGTCGACGATGCGCCAGCAGTTCGGGACGAGCGACGCCAGTTCGACGTCGGTGACCGCGGTCGACGTCTCGCCCTCGCGTGCGACCGTGAGGAGGTCATCGATGAGCGCCTCCATCCGATCGTGTGCGTGCTCGACGCCGTCGAGGTACTCGCTGTCGCACTCCTCGGCGACCAGTGAGAGGTTCAGGCTCGCCACGTTCAGCGGGTTGCGGAGGTCGTGGCTGATGACGCTCGCGAACTCCTCCAGCCGTTCGTTCTGGCGCTCGAGTTCGGTCTGGCGCGCCTCGAGGTCGGCCCGCTGCTCCTGGGACTGGAGCGCCGTCTCCCCCGCCGTAGCCAGGATGCGGGCCAGGAACTCGTCGGTGTCGTCGAGCGCCCGCGGGACGGTCTCGCCGACGGAGATGGTGCCGAACTCCCCCATCGGGAGCAGCATGAGGCTCCGCAGCCCCGTGCCACGGTCCACCGAGCCGTCGAGCGACTCGATGTCGTCGATGATCCGTACCTCCCCGGACTCGTAGGTCTCCCAGTTGAGGCTCCCGTCCGCCGGCGTGAACACCTCCCGTTCCGGGAAGACGCTCCCGACCGCCTCGGTCTGTGCGACCGGCACCAGCCCTCCCTCGTCGGGGTCGTACAGCCGCACGACGGTGAGCGAGAAGCCGAGTATCTCCTCGGCGGCCCTGGCGATGCGCTCGGTCACCTCCCGCGTCGAGTCGGCACGTATCAGGTCGCGCGTGGCCTCGTGGAGCAGCCTGAGGCGGTTCTCCCGCGTCCGGAGCGTCTGTTCGCGGACGACCCGGTCGAGCGTCGCCTCGAGGTTGTTCGCCAGTATCTCGACGAGGAGCCGGTCCGTCTCGGTGAACGCCGTCCGTTCCTTCGACGAGACGATGAACACGCCGTGGTCGCCGAGGGGGTGGATGGCGACGCTCTCTGCGGGGCTCTCCTCGGTCACCCGGTCGGACGTCGAGAGCGAGTCGACGTACACGGGCTCGCCGCTCCGGTAGGCGTCCCAGACAAGTGCCGCCCGCGAGCCGGGACTACTGTCCCGCTCGAACCGTGGGAGCTCGTCGAAGACGTCCGACAGGGGTTCGACCGTCGCGGCCGGTTCGAGCGCATCACCCGCCTCGTTCACCAGGTGGATACCGCTCAGCGGCGCGCCGATTATCTCGTCCGCGGCCGCGACCGCGTGGCCGGCGCTCTCCGCGAACGTCTCGGTGTACATCAGCTCCTGGGTGCGCTCGCGGAGCTGCTCCAGCTTCCGCTCGCGTTCGACGCGCTCGGACACATCGCGGCTGATGGCGACGAACCGGTCCGCCCCCTCCAGGTCGAGCCGCTTCACGTGGACCTCGACCGGGAACGACGAGCCGTCGCGACGCTCGTAGACGCCGTCCAGCCGGCGGCTCTCGCCGACGGCCATCCCGTCCCAGATGTCGGCCGCCTCCGCAGGCGAGAGTGCCCGGTCGAGCTCCCAGACCGTCATCTCGGTGAGCTCGTCGTGCGTGTAGCCCGTCGCCTCGCACAGCTTCGCGTTCGGGTCGATGATGGAGCCCGACGCGTCGTGGACGTTGACCATGTCGGGAGAGTCCTCGAACAGCACCTCGAGTCGGGCGGTGGTCTCCTCGAGCCGTCGCCGCCGTCGCTCGGCCTCGCTGGCCGACCGGCGGGCCGACACGGCGTTTCCGATGCGGTTCGCGAGGATGGCGTACTGGTCGCTGCTGGTCCCCTTCTGGAGGTAGTCCGTCACGCCGACCGAGATGGCCTCGCTGGCGACCTCCTCCGACCCCTTGCCCGTGTAGAGGATGAACGGGAGGTCCGGGTGGTGCTCGCGGACGGCCTCGAGGAACTCGATGCCGTTCTGCCCGGGCATGTCGTAGTCCGAGACGATGCAGTCCACGTCGCCGTCGTCGAGCAGCGCCAGCCCCTCGGCGGCGTTCGTCGCCGTGCTGACCGTCATTCGCTCGTCCTCGCTACGGAGGAACGTCGCGACGAGCTCGGCGAACGCCGGGTCGTCGTCGACGTGGAGGACGTCGATAGTGTCGGCTGTCCCTGACATGTGGACCAGTGTTTCCGTGTCGTCCCTGGGAGCGGCTAGAGTAAAGATGTACTCGCCGCCCGGGGCCACGCGTGTCGTCGTCCCACCAGCGACGGTTCGTCGACCGCCGCGGGGCGGCCCGACCGCAGGCGTCTCCTCGCTACATATTGCCAAACGGGGGTGCGTTTCGAACGGAGATTTCTCCGGCTCGACCCGCCCTCGTCTATCGGTTCGGAGCCGAAACGAAGGGGTTCGGCCCCGGGGCCGAGGAAACGGTAACCGGTCGCTCCATCGCGGTCCACTCGGCTCCGGAGGGCTCTATCGGGTCGTTTCAGACGGAGAATTTCCACGGTTCCCCCGCCGCCTGCGTGCGGGTTCGACGCGAAGCGAGGGGGTTCAGTCCACGATGATGTCGTCGTCGTCGATGTCGACGGACGAGCCGTCGTCGGTGCTCATCTCGTGCTGGTAGCGGTCGATCCATTCGGCGAAACAGTCGGGGCAGAGCCGCTGTGCGTCGATCTGCGTGCGGTCGACGGCCAGCTGGACGGTCCGCGAGAGCGCGTCACTGACTGGCTCGCCGCAGTCGTCACACGGGTCCTCGGTCATGGGCGGACCGTCGCACTCGGCAGTTAAAGGCGTTCAGGTCCTCACGTCGTGCGGAACGCGCGGTCGCCCGCGTCGCCCAGCCCGGGGACGATGAAGCCGTTGTCGTCGAGATGGTCGTCGATGGCGACGGTGAGCAGGTCCGCCTCGGGGAACTGCTCGCCGACGCGGATGAGCCCGTCGGGCGCGCTGACCGCCGAGAGCACGATGAGGTGCTCCGGGTCCGGTGCCTGCTCGGTGACGTGGTCGAGCACCGCGTTCATCGTCGAGCCCGTCGCGAGCATCGGGTCGGCGACGATGACGGTGTCCTCCTCGTGTATCTCCGGCAGCTTCACGTAGTCGATGGTGATGGGGAACTCGCCCGCCTCGTTGCGGCCCGCCTCCTCGTCGCGCGAGGCCGAGATGACGCCCTGTCGGGCGCGCGGGAACGCCTTCAGCAGCCCCTCGACGAACGGCGTCGCGGCGCGCAGGACGTTGATGATGACCACGTCGTCGAGGCCCTTCACGCGCTCGCCCATCGTCTTCTCCAGCGGCGTCTGCACCTCGACGTACTGCGTCTCCATCCGGCCGTCGATGATCTCGTAGCCACAGATTCGCCCGAGCTTGACCAGGCCCTTCCGGAACGCGACCTGTTCGGTCTCGACGCTCCGGAGCTTCGTGAGCGTGTCCGTCGCCAGTGCGTGGGTGACGAGGTACGCGTCGCCACGGTCTTCGATAGTCATACACCCAACAGCGCGGGCGAACCTGTAAAATCGTTCGATTCTCCAGTCTGGCGGACCACCCACGACCGAACGCGGGCACTGAACCTCCGAAGCGGGCGGGTCGAGTGTACCGGTCGAGCGGAACGGCCCTCCCCGACGGCACCGGAAGACCGTGGTTCGCTTCGCCATCGCACGGGTGAAACCGGATAGAAAGTTTATCACTGACGGGGGCATAGGCCGGTGCAAGCCGATGGAAGAGAGTATCTCCGGGTTCAAGATCCGCGGCACCTGGCCCGAGGTCGTCGAACACGGCGAACGCGTCACCAGGGCACTACGCGACCTGGACGTGAACGACGGCGACCACGCCGACGCCTTCGCCGAGTGGAACGAGTGGCGACCGAAGGCCACCGAAGACATCGACGAGGACGTCAGCGAGAAGACCGCAGAGCAGGCCAGCGTCGGCGAAGGGCAGGGAGAGAAAGCAGGCAAGCAACCCAACGAGGACGTCCAGACCGCCGGCGAGAAGCTCTCGCAGTCCTACGAGAAGCTGGAGGACGGCGACGCCGACTCGGCGGTGGACAAGTGGAACGAGTCCATCGGGTACGTCGCTCGCGCGGCCGACTCGGCCGGCCGGAAGGCCCTGCGCAAGGTCGAGGACACCGTCTACCAGCGCGTGATGACCCAGCTCGCCCCGTACTACTTCGACAACGAGCTCGTCAGCGCGAACCTCCAGCAGTCCGCCGGCGAGGACGACGAGTTCATCTTCGAGGTCAACGTCAACGACGAGGACCTCAAGGGAGAAGTCGGCGACCGCCTCTACGAGTACGAGGACACCGTCGACCGCTGGCACGTCGACGTCGAGAAGGAGACCACACACGTCGAGGCCGCCGAAGGCGTCGAACCGCCGCCGTCCGAGGACCGGTCGAAGCCGTCGACGAACTGAACAGAGCGTCGATACCCCGGGTTCTCACGGCGAGTGCGCGCCGTTCGACTGCACCACCAGAGCCAGCAACGGGACCCGTGAGACGACACCCACTTATAGCCGCCAGCCGACGCTCCAGGCAATGGTAGGTGCCGCGACGATAGCGACGTTCTTCGTCGCGGGACTGGCGAGTCTGTTCATGGCGTGGTCCATCGGCGCGGGCTCCTCGGGCTCGACGCCGTTCGCGCCGGCGGTCGGGGCGAACGCCATCTCGGTGATGCGGGCGGGCTTCTTCGTCGGCATCCTCGGGTTCGCCGGGGCCGTGCTGCAGGGCCAGGGTGTCACCGAGGCGGTGGGCAAGGAACTCATCGGCGGCGTGACGCTATCGGCCGAGGCCGCCACCGTCGGACTGCTCGTCGCCGCGGTACTGGTCGCCATCGGCATCTTCGCGGGCTACCCCATCGCCACCGCGTTCACCGTCACCGGCGCGGTCGTCGGCGTCGGCCTCGCGATGGGCGGCACCCCGCAGTTCGGCAAGTACGTCGAGATAACGACGCTGTGGGTGCTGACGCCGTTTCTCGGCGGAGGAATTGCGTACGCCACCGCGCGGGCGTTGCGGGGCGACGCGCTGAACGAGGGCTGGCTCGTGCCCGGGCTCGCCGGGCTCGTCGGTGCTATCCTCGCGAACGTGGAGTTCGCCCTGCTCGGCCCGCCCGACGGGAGCGCGTCCATCGCGGCGACGCTCGCGCCTGTCCTCCCGCTGCCCGGCCTCACCGCGACAGTGCTGGTCACCCTCGGCATCGCGCTGGCCGCCGCACTGGTCCTCGCCCGCGACGTGGCCCGTGACCAGGCGGGTGCACAGCGGCGGTTCCTCCTCGTGCTCGGCGGGCTCGTCGCCTTCTCCGCGGGCGGGAGCCAGGTCGGGCTCGCTGTCGGCCCGCTCGCGCCGCTGCTCTCGGAGTTCGACGTGCCGCTCGTGGCCGTGCTGGTGGGCGGCGGGCTCGGCCTGCTCGTCGGCTCGTGGACGGGCGCGCCGCGGATGATCAAGGCGCTCTCGCAGGACTACTCCTCGCTCGGGCCGCGCCGCTCCATCGCCGCGCTCATCCCGAGCTTCGCCATCGCACAGGTGGCCATCTTCTTCGGCATCCCCGTCTCGTTCAACGAGATCATCGTCAGCGCCATCATCGGCAGCGGCTACGCGGCCGGCGGGGGCGGCGTGAGCCGCGAGAAGATGGTGAAGACGGTGCTCGCGTGGGTCGGCTCGCTCGTGCTGTCGTTCACAGTCGCCTACGCCGGCTTCACGGTGGTCGACGCGCTGCTGGTCTGAGAACGGGAGAACCGCTTACTCCGGCTGGACCTCGCCGGGCTCCGGGTCGGGGTCATCGCCGTCGCCCAGGTCCCCCGCACCGTCCGCGATGCGAGCGAGGCGAGCCTTCATGATGCGGGTGTTCTCGACCTGCTCGACGGTTATCTCGATGCCGTCGTAGGTTATCTGCTCGCCCTCCTCGACGAGCCTGCCCGCGCGGTTGAAGATGAAGCCGGCGATGGTCTCGAACTCCTCACCCTCGGGGAGGTCGATGCCCATCGCCTCGTTGACGTCCTCGATGTTGAGCTCGCCCTTGACGATGAACGTGTCGTCGTCGACGGACTCGATGGGCTCTTCCTCCTCGCCCTCCAGTATCTCGCCGACGATCTCCTCGATCATGTCCTCCATCGTCACGAGCCCTTCGGTGGTGCCGAACTCGTCGATGACGATGACCATGTGCATGCGGTTCTCGCGCATCTCGGCCATCAGCTCGTCGACGTTCTTCGACTCGGGGACGTGCAGCGTCGGCTGGATGAGGTCCTCCAGCTCGATGTCCTCGGGCTCCGCCTCGCCGTAGTTGTTGTCCCTGACGAGGTCGCGGATGTGGACGACGCCGATGACGTTGTCGAGGCTGCCCTCGTACACCGGGACCCGGGCGTGCCCGGAGTGGATGGCCGTCTCGATGGCCTCGTCGATGGCGGCGTCCTTGGGGACGCCCGTCATGTCCAGCCGCGGCGTCATCACCTCCTTGGCGATGGTGTTGTTGAACCGGAAGATGCGCTGGAGCATCTCGCGCTCCTCCTCCTCGATGACGCCCTCGCGCTCGCCGGTCTCGATCATGTCCTGGATCTCGTCGCGGGTCACGTAGGAGGTCTCGATGGCCGAGCGGCCGCCGGTGACCTTGTTGACGACCCTGGTGAGGTAGTCGAAGAGGACAATGAGCGGCAGAAGCAGGTACTCGGACCACTTCAGCGGGCGGGCGATGCGCAGCGCCCACGATTCGGTGTTCTCGACCGCGTAGCTCTTCGGTGCGCTCTCGCCGAACAGCAGGACGAGGGCGGTGATGGTGAGCGTCGCCACGGCGACCGCCGGTCCCTGGTCGAGATAGATGGCGAACAGCCCCGTCGCGATCGACGACATCGCGATGTTGACGAGGTTGTTCCCGACGAGGATGGTGACCAGGAGCCGGTGGGGGTCGTCCTTCAGCTCGGCGACGGTCGCCGAGCCCGGCTTCCCCTCCTCGCGCATGGACTCGATCCGGTGCTTCGCGAGCGAGAACATCGCGATCTCGGACGAGGAGAAGAACGCCGAGAGGCCGATGAGAATCCCGATGGTCACGACACCGAGCACCGTGATGACGGACTCCGAGAGGTTGACGCCGATAATCGGAACCTCGTACAGTGCGGGGGGCTCCACTGACGCGAGACTAAGCAATGAACCCATTCGACAGTGAGCCTTGGTAGCCCCCGGGATTAACTCTTTTCTTGTTTCCTGACCGGTTCGGCCGACTCGGGGGCGCTGCCGCGAGCGAAGCCCTTTCGGAGACGACGGCCCTACCTGTGGACATGACCGACGGCCCAGCTATCACACTCTACCGGCTCCAGGCGTGCCCGTTCTGCGAGCGCGTCGTCCGCGTGCTCGACGAGTACGACCTCGACTACCGCTCGCGGTTCGTCGAACCGCTGCACTCCCGGCGGAACGTCGTCAAGCGTGTCTCCGGAAAGCGCACCGTCCCGGCCATCGTCGACGAGAACACCGGCGTCACGATGTCCGAGAGCGCGAACATCGTCGACTACCTCCACGCGACCTACGGGGGTGAGGCCTGATGGAACTCGAGTTCGACGTGGTCGAACTGCCCGACAGCGACCCCGTGACGGCCGGTGAGACGGCACCCGACTTCACCCGCCCGCTCGTGAACGACGAGTACTGGGAGGACGCCTCCCTCTCGGACCTGACCGACGAGGGGCCGGTCTTGCTCGTCGCCCACTCGATGGACGGGGCGTTCCCGGCGACGTACGTCTGGAACGAGATCCGCGACCGCGAGTGGGGCGAGCGCTTCGACGCGCAGGTCGTCGGCATCTCCGTCTCCGACCCGTACGCCCACAAGCGGCTCATCGAGGAGCGCGGCATCGACCACGCACTGTTCTCGGACCCCGCCGCCGGCGTCGCCGCCGAGTACGGCATCGGCCACGACCTCGACGGGATGGCCGGCGTCACGGAGTTCCGGCCCGCCGTCTTCCTCGTCGACGGGGACCGCACGGTCCAGTACGCCTGGACCGCACAGGAGTGGCCCGACTTCCCCGACTACGACGCGGTCGAGGCCGCGCTCGACGAGCTGTAGGCCGGTTCGGGGATTCTGACACGCTTTTAGGCCCTCCCGGAGTAGCTCCCGCCATGACCGACGTGGCACACGCCGGCGAGGTGGTCCGCGAGGGCGGCCTCGTCGTCTACCCCACCGAGACGGTGTACGGACTCGGTGCCGATGCGCTCGACGCCGAGGCCGTCGAGCGCGTGTTCGAGGCGAAGGGACGGGCCCGCGACAAGCCCGTCTCCCTCGGCGTCCCCGACGTCGAGACCGCGACGGAGCACGTGCTGGCGACCGAACGCGAGACGGCGTTCATGTACGAGTTCCTGCCCGGTCCGGTGACGGTGCTCTGCCAGCGCCGCGAGCACGTGCCCGACATCCTGACCGCCGGCCGCGAGCTGGTCGGCGTCCGGGTGCCCGCCCACCAGACGGCGCTGGCGCTGTACCGGACCGCCGGGACCCCGGTCACGGCGACGAGCGCGAACCTGAGCGGGCGACCGAGCGTCACCGATCCCGCCGACCTCGACGAGGAGCTCCTGGAGCAGGTGGACCACGTCGTCGACTCCGGCCCGACCGACGGCACCGAGAGCACCGTCGTCGACGTCGAGGCGGGCGAGATACACCGCCGTGGCTCGCTCGCCGACCGCATCGAGGACTGGCTGGACGAGGGGTGACGGTGAGCACCGGCTATCACCGGCTCAGGCAAGCAACCGTCAAGTCGGCTGACCTCGTAGCCACCCCATGACCAACATCGACGACCCGCGAATGGTCCAGCGAGACGGGTTCACCGTCGTCGGACTCTCCACACGTGCGACCGGCGAAACCGACCTCGGCGCGCACTGGAGCGACTTCGAGAACCGGCACCGTTCGTACACCGACCGCATCGGCTCGGACGAGGCGTACGGCGTCCTGTTCGACTTCGATTCCGGTACCGGCTCGTTCACGTACCTCGTCGGAGTCGAGCCGTCGAACGAAACGGACGTCCCGTCGACGCTCGACCGGGTCGAGGTACCCGGTGGAACCTACGCGGTGTTCACGGTCCCGCTCGACGAGGTCGGGACGCTGATGGACTACGTGTACGACGAGTGGTTCCCGTCGGTGACGTTCGAGCGGACCGACGACCCCGAGTTCGAGTACTACGGCCCCGACTTCGACCCCCGCGACGCCGAGGCGACACTCGACGTGTACGTCCCGGTCGACGACTGAGCGAGCGGCACCGGACACTACAGCCCGAGCAGCGAGCTCAGGGAGCGGGTCTTCACCCCGCAGCTGTCCGCGTACTCGCATGACCCGCACTTCGGGCTGTTCCTGAGCCGCGGCGGCGGGCCGTCGATCGCCTCGACGGTGCGCATCGCCCGCCGATAGGCCGCCGTTCGGCGCGCGGTGACGTCGACGGCGCGGACGACACCGTGTGCGGGGTACTCGACGAACGCACGCTCGACGGGCGTCTCGCGCTCCCACGCGAGCGCCTTCGCGGCCGCGACGGCCCAGACGGAGTGGGTCTCCCAGACGCCGTTCTCGGGTGGGTTCCCGGGTGAGACGAGCGACGGTTCTGGCGGGTCGGCGAGCACCTTCCCCGCGATGCCGCGGCAGTCGCGCCCGGTCAGCAGCACGTCCCGGGCGGCGGGGTCACGGAGCGCGTCGAACCGGGGGCAGGTCTCGGCGGTGCGGCGGAGCTGCTGGCGGTACGTCGGCGGTGGAAGCGCGGCGTTGTCGGCGAGTTCGTCTTCCCAGTCCCCCGAAAGCAGCTCGTCGTACCGGTGGGCCAGCTCCCTGACCGCCTCGACATCGTCGGGGACCGTCCGGTCGGTGCGGCGGGCGTAGTACAGCTTGCGCGGGCAGTAGGTCGCCTCACGGAGGTCGCTGAACGCGAGCACACCCCGTCTGGGCCCGGCTTCCTACTTAAAACGAGACGTCGACCTCGGCGTCCTCCGTCGCGTCCTTCAGCCCGTCGTCCTTCACGTCGTCCGTGAGGCCGCCGGTCAGGTCGCTGTCGGCGAGGATGCTGTCGAACTCGCCGCGGTAGCGGTCGTTGGCGGCGCGGGACTCGTTGCGTGCCGCGAGCGCGTCGCGGTAGCGGCGCACGGTCGACGCGCTCACGTCGAGGTCGTCGGCCAGGTCCGTCAGCGGGTCCCCGTCGTCGTCGAGCCAGTCGCGCAGGACGTCGAGGTCGAACGGCGCGTCGAGGTCGGTCTCGCGGAGCAGGTGCAGGTCCATCCGGGACCGGAACACGGTGTGTCGGGAGACCTCGAGCTCGCGTGCGAGGTCGGCGTCGGTCTCCCCGTCGTAGAAGCCGCGGACCAGGGTGCTCAGCTCGTCGTCGTCGAGGTCGGTCCGGAACGCGTACCGCTCGCGCATCCGGTCGACGACGTCGGACAGGCGCTGGCCGACGTCACCCCTGTCGGCGAGCGAGCCGCGCGACTCCTCCTGGGTCTCCGTGACGGTCTCCCCTTCGGTCACGGACATGAAGATGTCGCGCAGTTCCTCCGTCTTTCTGTCCATCGTGACAGGAAGATAACGCGGACGAGCTATAAAAGACTGCGGTGAACTGGTTGGGGTCCGGGCGGTCGGCGCGCTGGTCGCCGGGAACCGCCGGACGGCAGCCGGCCGGTGGTAAACTGGAAACCAGTTCGATATTCCCGCAAGACACCGCCGGGGTGGCATCCGGGAGGTGTGGCAAGATTTAAGCCGCCATCGTCCGGGTGATAGACTATGACAGTTCCGCCGTTACAGACCCCCGGACGGGAGACGTTCTGGCAGATCGGGTACGTCCAGGAGATACTGTTCTACTTCTTCGCTGCGATGGCGCTGCTGACGTTCGGCTGGGGCGTCTACCGGCGGTTCACGCGGTACACGCGCGGCGCGGACGACTGGTTCGACCGGACCGACGGCATCGTCTCGCGCGTCGTCGGGGCGACGAAGATCGTCGCCACCAACGAGAAGCAGTTCAACCGCGACCTGTACGGGGGCCTGATGCACACGTTCATCATGTGGGGCTTCCTGACGCTGTTCATCGGCACCGTCATCATCGGCATCGACATCGACCTCTGGCAGAAGGCGCTCGGCAACGAGCCGTTCCTGCAGGGCGCGTTCTACCTCTCCTACTCGCTCGTGATGGACGCCATGGGTCTGCTGTTCGTCGTCGGCATCGGCATGGCGATCTACCGGCGCTACTGGGTGCGCAACGAGCGCCTCTGGGGCAAGCACACCAGCACCGAGGACACGCTGTTCGTCTGGACCCTGTTCCTGCTCGGCGTCGGCGGCTACGTCGTCGAGGGCCTGCGCATCCTCGGCGACGGCGCGGGCAGCACCTCGATGCCGGAGTACGAGATCGTCAGCTTCGTCGGCTGGTTCACCGCACGGACGTTCCAGGCCGTGGGCGTCTCGCCGGGTCTCGCCGCCGACGTCTACGTCGCGGTGTGGTGGAGCCACGCACTGCTCGCGCTCGGGTTCATCGCGCTCATCCCGTTCGCGAAGCCGTTCCACATGCTCTCCTCCTTCGCGAACGTCGTCACCCGCGACGAGAAGGCGGGCAAGCGGCTGCCCTCCGTGCCGGCCGACCTCGACGCCGAGACCGGCGCGGCGAGCATCGACCACTTCTCGTGGAAGGAGATACTCGACCAGGACGCCTGCACGAAGTGCGGTCGCTGTTCCTCGGTCTGCCCGGCGAAGGCCTCGGGCCGTCCCCTCGACCCACGTGACGTCATCCTCGACCTGAAGCAGTACCGGGAGAACCTGGCGGCCGGCGGCGACGAGAGGACCATCGTCGCCGACGGCGGCTCATCGGTCATCCAGGCGGAGACGATGGAGTCCTGCATGTCCTGCATGGCCTGCATGGACGCCTGCCCGGTCGAGATCGAGCACCTCAAGAGCTTCACCCGGATGAACCGCGAGCTGACCGACGCCGGGGAGATACAGCCCTCGATGCAGGAGGTGTTCCAGAACGTGATGCAGAAGGGCAACACGTTCGGCGACCCCAACAGAAAGCGCGGCGACTGGGCCGACGACGTCGAGGTCGACGTGCCCGACGCCCGCGAGCGGGAGGTCGAGTACCTCTGGTACGTCGGCGACTACCCGAGCTTCGACGACCGGAACAAGAAGGTCGCCCGTTCGCTGGCGACCATCCTCGACGCCGCCGACGTGAGCTTCGGCATCCTGTTCGACGACGAGAAGTACGACGGCAACGACATCCGCCGCGTCGGCGAGGAGTTCCTCTACATCGAGCTGGCGGGTCACCACGTCGAGTCCTTCGAGGACTGCGAGTTCGAGAAGATCGTCTGCACCGACCCGCACTCCTACAACACCATCAAGAACGAGTACCCCGAGGTCGACTTCGAGGAGTTCGCCGACGACCCCGTGATGCCGTTCGACTACGAGGGCACCTGGAACGCCGACGGCGAGATCGACGTGTACCACTGGACGCAGGTCGTCGAGGAGCTCGTCCCGCAGCTCGGCCTCTCCGGGAACGAACTCGACTACACCGTCACCTACCACGACCCGTGCCACCTCGGCCGGTACAACGACGAGTACGAGGCCCCGCGCGAGCTCGTGAAGGCCACCGGCTGCGAGCTCCACGAGATGCCGCGCAACCGGGACGACTCGTTCTGCTGCGGTGGCGGCGGTGGTGGTCTCTGGATGGAGCTGGAGGAGGAGACGAAGCCCAGCGAGGAGCGCCTCCGGGAGGCCCTGGAGGACACGGCTGCGGGCTCGCAGATCGAGAAGTTCGTCGTCGCCTGCCCGATGTGCATGACGATGTACGAGGACGGCCGGAAGACCGGCGGCTTCGAGGACGACATCGAGGTCGTCGACGTCGCCGAACTGGTCGTCGAGGCCATCGGCGAGAGCGAGACCGCCGGGCTGTAGCGGGCGCGACGAGCGCTCACCAGAGCCGTTCGGCCAGCTCCCGGACCGCGTCCGGCAGGTGCTCGGGCCCAAGCGTCTCCTCGCGCGGGTCGGCCTCGGTGTCGAAGCCGGCGGGTTCGGCGGGTCCGCCACCATCTGCAGACGGCGCATGGTCGTAGGTGTCGGCGGGGTCGCCGTAGCGCCAGACGTGCATCATCCACGGGGTGTCACAGGGGAACCGGATGTAGTCATCGTAGACCAGCCGGTACTTCCACCAGGCGTAGCGGCCGGGGAAGCCGACGTGGGTGTGCCACGGGCGGCACTCCCGGCCGTCGTCGTCGTACACCGACGGCGGGGGGTCGATGCGGTTACCGTTCCGCGTGGCGATGAACATCGCCCCGATGGGTCGCCAGTACTCGTGGTCGACGATGACCGACTCGGGCCGGCTGGCGTCGAGGATGCCCCCGTTGCCGATCCAGCGGGGGTTGATCCAGTGCGAGGTGTCGCCGGCCGCGAAGAAGTCGAAGTACGGGATGAACCCGGCGTCGATGAGCGCACCGACGGTTGGGAAGTTGCGCTCGAACGACCGGCGGACCGACCGCTGGAACAGTCGGGTCGCCTCGGAGTCGCCGCAGGTTCTGTGGATCGAATCGTCGTAGTGGACCATCTTCGGCCGGTACGTGGCGTCCGGGCAGCGAGTCGTGGTGCGCGTGGCGGTCGTGGTGGTCTCGGCGGCGGCAGCGGTCGAGCCTGTGCTGCCGATGCCGGTGACGACGACGGCACCGCCCGAGAGCTGGAGCAGTCGGCGACGGGAGAGTCGGCCACCGTCGGTGGAGTCGTCTTCAGGGGACGGAGTGGGCATGTGTGGGGCGGTCGTGGCATCGAGAACACGCGAGAATAGTACTCGGTCGTTACGTGACACGTTCCGACGGACCTGACAGGTAAGCCGGGCTTAGTCGACGCGTGGGCGTCGGACTCGGCTGCGAGGGAGATACCATGGTTCGTGCATACATCGACGCCTTCTTACCGTCTAATTGCACACGTCCGTGTATGTACATCGGACGATTCCTGGTGGTCGGCCCGGACGTCGGCGCGTACCGCGTGTCCTCGCGCTCGTTCCCGAACCGGACGATCTCGCGACGTGACGACGACACGCTGACCGTCGGCCCGACGGCGGACGCCCCGGAGACGGACAACCCGTACGTGGCGTACAACTGCGTCCGCGTCACCGACGCCGGCGCGGTCCTCGGCAACGGCTCGCACGTCGACCCCGTCGCGGAGAAGCTGGCGATGGGCTACCCAGCCCGCGACGCGCTCGCGACCGCGCTGCTCTCGCTGGACTACGAGAAGGACGACTACGACACGCCCCGCATCGCCGGGGTCATCGGCGACGACGCCGCGTTCGTCGGCATCGTGCGCCGCGACGCCCTGCTCGTCCACGAGGTCACCGAGCCGACGCTCGTCGCGACGTACGAGAAGGACACCCCCGAGGCGTACGACTTCGACGCGACCGACGCCGAGGCGGCCGCCCGCGAGGTGCTCGAGGCCGAGTTCGAACACGCGGTCTGTGCCGCCGGCGTCGTCCGCGACGGCGACGGGTTCTCGCTGGCGAGTCTGGACGCCTGAGCGCCGTCTCCACCACGCTTCTCACACCACCGCAGGATTGAACGGCCGCGAGGTACTCCTCTCGCGACATGCGCTTCGGCGTCATCTCCGACGTGCACGCCAACGCGGTCGCCCTGCGTGCCGTCCTCGACGACATGCCACCCGTCGACGGGCTCCTCTGTGCCGGCGACGTGGTCGGCTACGGTCCCGCCCCCGGCGAGTGCGTCGACGAGCTCGCCGGCCGCGACGTGGCGAGCGTCTCGGGCAACCACGACCGCGCGGTCGTCACCGACACCGCGTTCCGCTTCAACGACATGGCCCGTGCCGGCGTCGAGTACGCCCGCGAACAGCTCACCGACGCCCAGCTTTCCTGGCTCGCCGACCTCCCGACCGAGCGCCGGGAGCACGACGGCTACGTCAAGCTCGTCCACGGCCACCCCGACGACCCCGACCACTACACCCGGCCCCACGAGTTCTCCCCCGACCTGCTCCGCGGCGAGGCCGTCCTCGTCATGGGCCACACCCACGTCCAGCACCACGAGCGCTACGACGAGGGCGTCGTCATGAACCCCGGGAGCGTCGGCCAGCCGAGAGACAGCGACCCTCGCGCCGCCTACGCCGTCCTCGACATGGACGCTGGTGAGGTCGACGAGCGACGGGTCGAGTACGACATCGAGCGGGTGCAGGAGCAGGTGCGGGAGGCCGGCCTGCCCGAACGTATCGGAACCCGGCTGGAAGACGGGCGGTAAGGGCGGGTCTCCCACCGGTTTAACCAACACAGCCCGGGTCGACACCGGTTATTAACCAACATCCAGCCGGGAGACCACCGACTCGAACCCGAACAGAGTCCTGCTGTGATCGTGGTGAACACGGTCGAACGGAGTGCCGACTCAGAGCGGAGCCAGCTCGGCCGAGAAGTGCCGGATCTCCTTCATCGGCGGCTCGTCGACGACCTCGTAGCCGCCGATCTCGTCGCGACGCTCCCACACCGCGGCGACGGTGTCGACGACGTGCTCGATGTGCTCCTTGTGGTACATCCGGCGCGGGACCGCCATCCGGACGAGTTCGGGGCGGTCGCTGTCCGGGAACGCGAAGCTGCCGAGTTCGACACAGCGGACGCCGCCCTCGCGGTATATCTCGACGGCGAGCGCCTGCCCGGGGAACTCCTCGGCCGGGATGTGGGGCAGGAACGCGCCGGCGTCGAGGTAGACCGCGTGGCCGCCGACGGGCTGGAAGACGGGGACGCCGTGCTCGGCGATGCGCTCGCCCAGGAAGCGGACCTGCTCGACGCGGTCGGCGATGTACGCCTCCTCGACGGCCTCGCGCAGGCCGACCGCCATCGCCTCGATGTCGCGGCCGGACATCCCGCCGTAGGTGGAGAAGCCCTCGTAGAGGATGCCGCGCTGCTTGGCGTGCTCGAACAGCGTCTCGTCGTTGCAGGCCACGAAGCCGCCGATGTTGACGAGGCCGTCCTTCTTGCCGGACATGACGGCGGCGTCGGCGTAGGAGAGCTGCTCGCGGGCGACCTCGGCGACGCTCGCGTCGGCGAACTCGGGCTCGCGCTGGGTGACGAAGTAGGCGTTCTCGGCGAACCGGCAGGCGTCGACGACGAACGTGGCGTCGATCTCGTCGCAGAACTCGCGCACCTCGCGGGTGTTCGCGACGGAGACGGGCTGGCCGGCGGCGGAGTTGTTCGTGATGGTCAGGATGACCGCGGGAACGGCGTCGGCGCCGACCTCGTCGACGACGCGCCGGGCCTCGTCAACCGAGAAGTTGCCCTTGAAGTCGCCCTCGGCGTCGAACTCGCTTGCCTCGGGGACGGGGCAGTCGACGGCCTCGGCGCCCTGGTTCGCGACGTGCGCTCTGGTCGTGTCGAAGTGGGTGTTGTTCAGCACCACGTCGCCCTCCTCCAGGATGGTGCCGTAGAGCACGTTCTCCGCGCCGCGGCCCTGGTGGGCGGGGACGACGTAGTCGAAGCCCATCACGTCGGCGACCGCGTCCTCGAGCTTCCGGAAGCTCGAACTCCCGGCGTAGGCCTCGTCGCCGCGGATCATCGCCGCCCACTGCTCGTCGGACATCGTCCCGGTACCGGAGTCGGTGAGCAGGTCGACGAACACGTCGTCGGCGTCCAGGTTGAACAGGTTGTAGCCCGCCGCCTCGAGGTTAGCCGCTCGCTCCTCGCGTGCCGGCAGGTGGATGCGCTCCACCATCTTCGACTTGTACGTTGTCATGGACGGGGAGAGGGGCGAGAGCGTGAAAGTCCTAGTTGGCGGTGTCTGCGGGGCGGACGACAGAACGCCGGGTGAGTGTACGGATACGGTAACTGTGAGACAACACTGTCGGGGAACGCAGCCTCGTGGCGGGTTCGAGGCCGGTCAGTACAGCTCCTGCAGAATCTCCAGTGTCTCCTCGCGGTCGTCCCAGGCGACGACGACGGCGACGCTGGTCGCGGAGGTGATGAGCTCGTGGATGTTGATGCCCGCCTCGGCCATCGGCGAGACGATGTTGTTGATGACGCCGGGCTCGTTCGGGAGCTCGCCGCCGGTGATGCGCACGACCGCGAGCCCGTCCTCGACGGTGACCGAGGAGAGGCTCTCGTCGTCGATGACCTCGCGGTGGAGGATGTTCTCGGCGCGCTCGGACTCCCTCTCGTCCACGTAGAACGTGACGGTGTCCATCCCGCTGGCGACGGCGTCGACGTTGATGCCGGACTCCGCCAGCGACGACGCGAGCTGGTGGAACACGCCGGACTGGTTGCGGATCGCCCGCCCCGCGACGGTGACGCAGGCCAGCGGTTCCTCGCGGAGGTCGACGAGGTGGCGGAACTCGCCGGTGATGCTCGTCCCGCCCGTGAGCAGGTCGCCGTGCTGGTAGTGGACGACCCGGACCGCCAGCTCGTCGTCCTTGTACGAGAGCGCGGAGGGGGCGACGACCTCGGCCCCGCGGAACGAGAGGTTGCGGAGCTCGTCGACCGAGATCTGGCCGACGTTCCGGGCACCTTCGACGACGTGCGGGTCGCCGGTCATGACGCCCTCGACGTCGGTGACGATGACGACCTCGTCGGCCCCCATGTACTTGCCGAGCATCACCGCCGTCGTGTCGCTGCCGCCGCGACCGAGCGTCGCCACCGAGCCGTCAGGTGTCTCCGCGAGGAAGCCCGTGATGACCGGCACGACGCCGTCGAGTTCGGCGGCGAGCTTCTTCGCGCGCTTCGTCGTCTCCGCGACGTCGACCTCGCCGTGTTCGTCGGTGACGACCGGCCAGTCGGGGTGGCCGGGTTCGAGGAACACCGCGTCGATGCCCCGGGCCGTCAGTGCGGCCTTCAGCATCCGTACCGACGTTCGCTCGCCCATGCTGACGATCTCGGCCCGGTCGGCACCGTCCGCCTCGAACGTGATGTCGTCGAGCAGCTCGTCGGTCGTGTTCCCCATCGCACTCGCCACGACGGCTATCTCGTGGCCCTCGCGGACCGCGCTGGCGACCGAGTCCGCGGCCCGGTTGATGCGGTCGCCGCTGCCGAGGCTCGTCCCCCCGAACTTGGCGACTACGCGCATCCTACCACCGCGTCGGTCCCGTGTGCGCTCGTCCCGTCGATACTGACGTCACTCATACCCCCTCGTAGCCGTGTCGGGGCCATAACTATGTCCCCCAGTGGAAATACCTGCCGGGCTTCGGGGTCCGTGGCACGGGGCTCGGGGGCACTCGCCAACGCGGCCGAGGGTGCCCACCCGGACGATGCTTCCCACCGAACCGGGGGCGTAGTTCCCATACAGCCGGGTGCTGTGCGGGGCGGTATGTAGCGCCAGTAGTTCCAGTCCTGCTGTCGAATCGAGAACCACCGACACGGACAGTAGAGACCGAGATCCGCCGGATTCACACCTGACGACCGTTCCCGGCTGGATTTATACGCACGGAGAGCCAATGGTCGACCGATGTACGTGCGTGAGGCGGTCGAAGCCGACGCCGACGCGATGGCCGCCATCGCCGACGGCCCGGTCGACGTGATGCGGAACCTCATCCACGACCGGACGGTCCGCGTCGCGGAGGGCGAGGACGCGCGCACCAACGACCCGAACGTCGACGTCGAGGAGCCCGAGACACCCGAACTGCTGGGCTTCGTCAGCTTCGACGCCGCCACCGACGTGGTCTACGTGACCCAGCTCGACGGCACGCCCGACGCCTGCGAGCGCCTGCTCGCCGAGCCGCTACGGTTCGCCCGAAGCGAGAGCATGGACGTGGAGCTGCTCGTCACCGACCCCGGCGAGCCCGCCGGCGTCGCCGCAGAACGCGTCGGCTTCGAGCAGACCGGGGCCGGGCCGCGGTTCGACCGCCAGCAGACGGTCAGGTACCGCTACGCGACGAGCGACTGAGCCGAGGAGAGCGTCGGCACGCTACGAGAACTTCCTGACCGTCACGTCAAGCGTGTCGAGGTCGACCACGGGCGCGTAGCCCGAGTCGGGCTGGATGTTCACGGACTTCTGGAAGTCGGTCTGGCGCTGCCAGCAGCCCGAGTTGATGGCGAGTACGTTGTGGTACTTCCCAAAACCGAGCTTGTGGACGTGGCCCGTGTGGAAGATGTCCGGCACGTCCTCGATGACGAGGTAGTCCTTCTCCTCGGGCGCGAGGCGGGTGTGACCGCCGTACTGCGGGGCGACGTGGCGCTTCTTCAGCAGCTGGTACATCGCCTTGTGCGGCTCGTCGTAGCTCGCGGTATGCTCGGGCGTCTCCGCGATGACCTCGTCGAGCGAGACGCCGTGGTACATCAGCACCGAGACGCCCTCGATGGTCACCGTCGAGGGGTTGCTCACGATTCGGGGGTCGTGTGCCGTCATGATGTTCCGGAGCTCCTCGTCGAACCCCGGCTGGGGCTCGGCGAGCCGGACGGCGTCGTGGTTGCCCGGGATCATGGTCACGTCGATGTCGCCCGGGATCTGCTTGAGCTTCTCGTTGAACGTCTCGTACTGGTCGTAGATGTCGACCACGTCGAGCTCCTCGTCCTGGTTCGGGTAGACGCCGACGCCCTCGACCATGTCGCCCGCGATGAGCAGGTACTCGATGGCTTCCGCCCCCTCGGTGTAGAGCCAGTCCGCGAACGCGTCCCACTCCTCGTGCATGAACTCCTGGCTGCCGACGTGGACGTCGGAGATGAGCGCGGCCTGGACGTGCCGGTCGGCGTAGCTCGGCTCGTGTGTCCGGGGGACGTCCGGGAAGTACATCGAGTCGACGAAGACGATGCCCGCGTCGTCTGCGAGGGTTCCCTCGATGGCGATGACCTCGTCGTACAGGAGCTCGTCGACCAGCTCCGCGATGTTCCGGTCCTTCATCACCAGACAGGGGAACGTCCCCTTGGTGTCCTCCAGTTCGACAAGCCAGTGGCCCGACGCGGTCGAGCGGATGTCGTTGACCATCCCGACCAGTGCGACCTCGCTCCCGCCGGCCATCGACTCGATGGCGTCGGTCGGCCGGTGGTTCACCCGCCCGCGGAGCTTCGAGGCGAGCTTGTCGTAGCGGTCGCGGAACACCGAGACGAAGTCGCTGTACTCGCCGGTGCCGGTGCTCCGGCCGGTCATGTCGTTCTCGACGCTCACCGAGCGCTGGTCCGTCGACCGGTCCGCGGCTTGGTCCCGTGAGCCCTGCACCGTCGCGGCGTCGGTTCCGGCGTCAGCCTCGGCACCGGTTCCGGCATCCGCCGCAGCACCGGTTCCAGTGTCCTCCACGGCACCGGTTCCGGCGTCCGCCGCAGCACCGGTTCCAGTGTCCTCCACAGCACCGGTTCCGGTGCCCGTTCCAGCGACGGTCCCAGTGTCGGTGTTCGTGTCCGTTCCGGTGTCGGCGTCGGCGGCGGTGGAGGTCCCGGTGTCAGCTGGAGACCCGCCGACTGCGTCGACCGTCGACGCTCCAGACCCCCCTGTTTCGTCTGGAGAAACACCGCCGGAATCCGACCCAGTCGAACGCGTCTGGGAATCCCGTTCTCCACTGGAAACAGAGGGGTGTGGATCGGCCCCGTCCGGGGCTCCATCCTGTGGTTCGGGGTCTGCCGTGGTCGACCGGTCCCCGGACGACGACGGCGGCTGGCCGTCGCCCCCGTTCCGGAGCGCCGATGCGCCGCGTGGGGCGGTCTCGTCCTGCACCGAACGCACGTCCTCGGCCGTCACCTTCAGCGCATCAGCCGCGGTCGCCTCCACGACCGCCGCGAGCGTCGCGTCGGGGTCCTCGGCACTCGCGATGAGCGTCACGGCCTCCCGTTCGGCGTTGTAGCCACGCCTCGCGAGCTCGCCGACGATGCGTGCGGTCGCCTCCTGTGGCACATCACTCCACAGCACTCGATACGCCAAAAGGGTGCCGAAACCACCGACGACAGCGCGCCGGAACCGGGTGACAGCGCGGCCCCACCGAACCCGCTCCCGGCATCAGAAAGTTGATTGGTGGGGCCGTCCAACCGACGCGCAGATGACCGGACCCGGCAGCGACGACGAGTCCGACGACCACCGCGACGAGCGGACCGACCCTCCCCGCGACACCGACCGCACCCGGGCCGGTACCGACGGCGAACCTGACAGCGACGGCGGTGACCCCGCTGGCGACGAC